>CAZQTL010000254.1:0-5370 GCA_964595975.1 uncultured Thermoanaerobaculia bacterium
CGCGAATCAGCCCCTGGCGGTTCAGGTGCGTCACCAGCAGGAACGGCACGTCGAGGATCTTCGCGATGTCCTTGCAGCTCGTGACCGCCATCGCCATCTGCTCCTGCTCCGAGGCGCGCGGGCGCTCGACGTCGAAGCAGCCGAGGTGGTCGAAGATCACCAGGCCGAGGCCCTCGCGGTGCTGCACCCGGCGCGCCGCGGCGAGCAGTCTCGACGCCGTCATGCGCGAGCTGTAGACCAGCCGGATGCGGTCGCCATGGCCGTCGTTCTTCAGCTCCTCGAGGCCGCCTTCGAGGTCGACCGCGGTCACCGAGCGGTCGGAGATCGGCCGCGCCATCGCGCCGTGCGCCTCGCGCTGGCCGACCTGCCGCGAGGTCATCTCGGCCGAGAAGTACAGGACCACGCTGCCGCCGCGCGCCACCTGCCGCGCGACGTGCATCGCGAAGGTCGACTTGCCGACCCCGCCGGCGGCGACCGCCGTCGTGAGCTCGCCGGCGTTCAGCCCGCCTGCCCAGACGTCGAGAATCCGCAGCCCCGTCTCGACGCCGCGCCGGCGCCCGTGGCGAAGCTCGGCGCAGCGCTCGCGCACGTAGTCTTCGGTGACCTGGAGCAGCGTCGGCGCCTCGCCGTCGTCGTCCTGGTCGGCGAAGCTCCGCACGACCTGCTCGAGCTCGGCGGTGAGCGTGCCGGTCGCGTCGGTCTCCGGCCGCGGCTTCGCGAGCACGGCGCGCACCGCGGCGACGACCGCCTCGGCCGTCGCGAGGTCGAGGGCCTTCCTCCACCAGGTGCGCGCCTGGTCGGCGGTGAAGACCTGCGCCTGCAGCACCGGCCGCAGCGCCTCGGCGGCGAGGCCGGCGCGCGCCGCAACCTCGACCACCGACAGCCGGTCGTCCGTCGTCCGCCCGCAGCGCGGGATCGCCTCCCACGCCTGGCCGATGATCTCGGTCGCGAAATGCTCGGGCTTGAGTCCCGACTCCTCGACCAGGTCAGGGAAGGCGATCGCCCCGGCGAAGGCAAACCGCTCGACGTCGGCGCGGAAGCGGGCCGAGGCGCTCAAAGCTGTGCTCCCAACGGGAAATCGCCGTCGACAGTAGGCGCCGGGTCCCAGTCGCGGCCGTTGAAGACCATCGAGCCATCGAGCGATCGCTGGCCCTTCACGAGCACCGGTCGCGGAGGCGCCGCCGCTCCTGCCGCTTTGCGCGCCGCGACGCCGGCGAGCGCCTGGCGAACGTAGCCGGCCCCCTTGCTCAGGTGCCCCGACAGACCCAGGTCTTCGAGCTCGCGTAGCAGCCAGTCACGATCCCCTGAGCAGAACTCCTTCGCCCACGCACCCAGCAGACCAGCAGCCGGTCGACGTGCTCCAAACCGGTCGAAGAGTGCCCAGCCAGCATCGACGAACTGCTGCTGCGGGGTCTTCGGCTTCGGCTCTTCCACTGGCGGGCGCTGCAGAGACGAAGTCTCTGTTTCTTCAGAAGCAGGAGTAGAAGCAGGAGTAGAAGCAGAAGAAGGGCTAACCGAACCCTTAGCCTGCCCTTGGGCTACCCTTGGCGACCGCTTAGCCTTCGCCATACCTCCGCGGCGCCCGAATTCGGCCTGCTGTTCGCGATACTCGAGCTCCCGCTCCAGGTCATCGAGGATTCGCTGGTTCCAGATCTGGCCGCCTTCGATCCGGCACCCGCCGCGGGTCGACCGGCGGCCGAAGTCTTCGATGACCGGCAGCGCCTTTTCGATCACCTCGACCGGCAGGCCAAGAATGTCCACCAGCTGCTCGGCATCGGCGGGAACGTAGCCACCGTGCTCCCAGAGCGCGAAGAGCAGCTCGCTGTAGACCAGGCGCAGGTCACGATCGCCGGTCATGATCGAGCGCATGCGGAGCGCGCTCGTGCGGTAGTCCTGGACGGAAAAGTACATCATCTTCGGCAGCCTCTCCCTCGCCACTTACGCCACCCCCGCCTGTCGGTCCTGGTTCCAGTCGCCCATGAACTCCGCGCCGCACTTGGTGAGAATCTCGGTGAGCAGCGGCAGCGGGTTGATCGTCTCGGCCACCTCGGGGGCAACCCACAGCACGTGCTCGCCGCCGGCCGCGAGCCAGGCGCGCAGCTGGTGCCAGCGCCCCTTGAGCGTCGCGCTGTACGCCTCGAGCGCCGCCGCAACGGTCAGGTCGCCGCGTACGACGTGGCCGACGACCTCCGGCGACAGCGCGAGCGGGTGCCCGCCGTGCTCGAAGATCTGCAGCCGGCCGTGGGCGGACGATCCCGGAAAGCCGACCGAGGTCCAGAAGCGCAGGCGCGCAGGAGCCGCCGGCAGAGCAGGGGAGCCGGATGTACCCGTCTCGTGAGAAAACCCGCCCATTTGCCCGCCTCGCGCCAATGGGCGGGTTTCTGATCGCTCCGACGACGAGGCTTCCGGGCTCCGGCTCTCGACGGGCGCCGCGGCCGGGTCGGAAACCCAGCGGTACAGCACGATCGACGAGTCGCCATCGAAGCGCGAAGTCTCGATCGTGACGCCGAATTTCTCGGAGAGGTCGCGTCGCCGCCGGTCACCCGCTCCGCCACCCGACCACGGGCGCTGGAAGTAGTAGCCAGGCACCCAGCCTGCGGGCCCGATCCGCTGGCCGATCCGGTGGCAGATCCGCTGTTCGGCCGTCGTCCGCAGCAGCCAGTAGACCCGGGCACGAGTGCCGGCGATCTTGCGGCCAGCGATGAAGGCGACCTCCGGCAGCTCGAACGGCGCGACGCCCTCCATCGCGCGGTGCTGGTCGTCGGTGAGGGTGTGCGTCACAGCTTCCCCCTCCGCACCTTCCGGATTGGCTGGTGTTCGGCGGCGACAGCCTTGGCGTCGCGCTCGAGGAGGATCTGGGCGACGTCGGCGAGCAGCATCACGACCTCGCGATGCCGGCGGTAGGGGCGAACTCGGATGATCGCCGCGGCGTTGTTGGCGCCGGTCTCGACGGTGACGATCGCCTTCGTCGCCCGGTCGAAGCGGATGCCGTCGACCTCGAAGTGCGCCCGCCTCATGCCAGCACCGTCGAGAAGATCGGTTCGATGGCGAAAAAAGGCCGGGCCCGCCCGGGAGGCACAGCCTCCCCAGAGGCGCTGCGCGCGCCCGGCGGGGTTGCCGCGGGCCCGGTGGCAAGGTGCTGTGCTGCCTGAGACGGGATCTGCGCGTCGGAGCCGGCCGCGGCCGACTCGTCGCGCGGGATGAAGAGAGCGAAGAGCGCGCCGCGGCAGCTCACCAGGTCGAACTGCCCGGCCTCGAGCACGCCATCCTCGGAGCGCTCGAACCCAGCCGCCCGCAGGCTCGAGGCGAGGGCGGAGAGCTTGTACACGTCGGTCGCCTCCCAGCGCGTCACGCCGACGGTGCGCGGCTGGCCGAGGCACTCGCGCGGGGCGTCGGGGCCGGGGCCGATCAGGCGGCCGTCCTGGCTCTCGGCCGAGGCGTCGTTGCGCCGCTTCACGCGGGCACCTGCTGGGGAACGCCGAAGGTCGGGCGCGCCGTGGCGCCGAGCGGCTCGAGCTCGTCTTCCGAGACGTTGTCGGTCGCGCCGATGCTCGGCCCCGACAGGTAGACGATCTCGACCAGGTGCCCCGTGCCGGCGCCGCGCACCGAGAGCACCTGCACGCGCTGGCCGAGATACCGCGCCTCCAGCCCAGCCCAGGCGATCACGCGGCCGCTCCCACGAGCTCGCCGGTGAACTCGACCTGGTGCGCCCAGGCCTCGTAGCTCTTCACCCGCCGATCGGGGTCGAGCGCCCGCAGCTTCAGCCGCTCGCCGCTCGCCCAGAACTCGACGGCGTCGATCTCCCAGCGGTCGCCGAGGAACAGCACGACCATCCCGGCCCGGTACTTGCGATGCACGACGAGCGGGCTCACGCGACGCGCTCCTCCCGCGCGGCGAGGGCCTGCAGCGCGGCGACGACAATGGCGGGCTTGCCCTTCAGGATCAGCACCAGCTGACGCATCGAACGACCTCCATGGCTGCGGGTAGGTGAACCACCGGATCTCGCTCCGGCGGGCGCCTGGTGGCGGGGATTGCACTCAGTGGTCCGGGCTGCCGGGTAGCCGGCGGCAGCTCCTGTCGCGCGCGATGCTCCCCGCCCTGTGTCCGGAGTCAGCGAGCCCCCGGTGGATGTGAGCGCGACAGCGAATGCCTTCATGCTGCGATCCGGTCGATGGCGGCGAGCGTCGCCGCCGCGAGGCGGCCGCGCGGAATGGACTGGAGAGCCTCGAGCGCCGCCGGAATCTCGGCGGGCTCGAGGCGCGCTTCGGCAGGCGACCAGGGCAGGCCCGAGAAGCGAGACAGCAGGCCGGCGGAGACGCCGCGGCCCGAAGCGATGAAGAGGTCGCCGCTGGCGAGAAGGTGCAGCTCGACGCCGCGCAGGCTCGGCTCGCTGCGCTGCAGTGCAAGCAAGGCGCGCCGGGCAGTCGCCGGATCAACCAAAGAACACCTTCGGGCTCAGAGAGTCGCTGGCCGCCGCGGCGGTGAGTACCCGCCAGGGAAAGGTCGAATCGGCCGCGTTCGCGCCGACGCGGCGCCACCAATGCTCGTTCGCGCAGCGCCAGATGTAGATGCCGCCACCGTGGTTGACGCCGAGGTCGGGGTACTCGCCCCGCAGCTCCATCGCCGCGTGGCAGGTCGGGCAGGTCACGCCGAGCTCGTGCGGCGACTGCGCATCGCGCAGCGAGCCCTCCGACACCATCGGCTTCGCCGCGTCGCTGCGGAAGACAAGCAGCAGGCCGATGAAGACCAGCAGCGCCAGCCCCACGACGCCGGCGGCGAACTGGTCATCCGGCAGCGGGGTGGCGACGAAGGTCGCGCGCGTCGCGAGATCGACCAGCATGTAGCCGACGGCCAGCGCCCAGATGGCGCAGAACAGCACTCCGAGAATCCGGCGGATCATCGCTTTCCTCCTGTGGACGGGCGTGCGACTTCGAACGACGCCAGCAGCTCGAGACCGCCCTGCACGACGTCCTGCAGCTGCTGACGGGCGCGGAGCTTCGAGGCGTCGTCGATCTCGGACGGGTCGTCGACGGTATCGACGAACTCG
The DNA here is from genome assembly GCA_964595975.1 of uncultured Thermoanaerobaculia bacterium. GTDB lineage: Bacteria > Acidobacteriota > Thermoanaerobaculia > Multivoradales > JAGPDF01 > JAGPDF01. The sequence goes on from CAZQTL010000254.1 coordinate 5,048, forward strand.
GCGAACTCGACGAGCAGGCGGGCGATCTTCTTCGCCTGCGAAGCGGGCTTCCCCTCCGTTCCGGGCGCCGCCGCGTCCACGACCAGGCGGCCGAAGCGCGCCTCGAGCCAGTCGAGCGGCGCGAAGACGTCGGCGCGCTGCGCCGGGCGCGGCTTGAACTCGAGGGCGAGCTCCATCGTCTGCGCAAGAAGGAGGTGCGGCCCGCGCTTGCGGCGCGGCGGGTTGCCCCAGTCCTCCATCATCTGGCGGCAGATGCCGAGCTCGTGGGCGAGGGTGGGCGTGATGCGATCCTGCAGACGGTCCCAGGCGAGCGCCGCGCTGCG
>CAZQTL010000255.1:0-2097 GCA_964595975.1 uncultured Thermoanaerobaculia bacterium
CTGGCGCAGGTCGAGGCGGCCGTGGCCGCGGTACCCCCCGCCGAAACGGCGATCGCGCTGCCCGCCGGCTTCGCCGCCGCGGCGCCGGCGGCGAGCGATCGGCCGGCCACCGAGGTCCAGCTCGCCAACGGCGCGCGACTCGTCGTCCGCGAGCGTCCCGGCGCACCCTCGGTCGCGATCGGGCTCTACCTCGCCGGCGGCCGTTCCGCCGAGTCTTCCGCCAACGCCGGGATCACGCAGCTCACGGTCGCGGCGTTGCGGCGCGGCGCAGGCAAGCTCTCCGGCGAGGAGATCGACCGCTCGTTCGAGTTCCTCGGCACGGAGCTCGGCTCGAACGTGACGCCGGACTCGATCGGCTGCGAGATGGAGGTGATCGCGGCGAACCTGCGGCCGGCGCTCGACCTGTTCGCCGAGGTCGTCCTGCAGCCGACCTTCCCGCCGGACGGCGTGAAAGAGGAGCAGGCGTTGCAACTGGCCGCGATCCGGCGGAACTTCGACTCCTCGTTCCAGCGGCCGCAGGCGCTCGCCCTGGCGGCGCTGTGGCCGACGCATCCGTACGGCCTGCCGGGGGCGGGCACCGAGGACTCGGTCGCCGCGCTCTCCGCCGCCGATCTCGCCGGGTGGTGGAAGGCGAGCCTGGCGGCAGAAGATGCGACGATCGTCGTCGTCGGCGATGTCGCCGCGGCCACGGCGCGTGAGCTCGTCGAGAAGGCCTTCGCCGGCCTGCCGCGGCGGGGTTCGGCGCGGCGTGAGCTGCGTTCTCCGGCGAACCCTCCGACCCGCACCGAGCTCGTCGAGTTCCGCGACCGCAAGCAGTCGGCGATCGTGATGGCGTTCGCCGGACCGAAGCCGTCCGATCCGGAGGCGGCCCGCCTCGAGCTGCTGCAGAACGTCACGTCGGGTCTCGCCGGAACGCTGTTCGCGGAGCTGCGCGGCCGGCGCTCGCTCGCCTATACCGTCTTCGCCGGCTATCAGCCACGCCGCGAGGGCGGCCTCGCCTTCGCCTATCTCGCCACCGAGGCTTCCAAGGAGAGCGAGGCCAGGGATGCGCTGCTCACCGAGCTGCGCCGGCTCGCGAGCGACGGCTTCGGCGACAAGGAGCTGGCGACCGCGAAGTCGTCGTTCGCCGGCTCGACCAAGGTCGATCTGCAGACCAACGCCGCGCTGCGCGACGAGTTCGCGCGCGGCTTGATCTACGGCACCGGGCTCGACGCCACCGCGAAGCGACTGGCGATCGCGCAGGCGACGAGCCTCGACGACCTGCGCGCCACCGCGGCGAAGTGGTTCGGATCGGAGCGTTTCGCGACCGCGATCCTGCGTGGCAAGGCGGCTCCGGCAGCGGCCGCCGCAGCCGCACCGTAGGCGTAATCTCATCGGCACGGCCACCTGCCGCCCCGTCGGGTGGGGCGGCGGCGACCCTTAGGAGTGTTGTCGCTCTGCGCCGCATCTTCGAGGATGCGTGCGGGGAATCACGGGCCGCACCTTTGCGGAGCTTCGCGGTTCTCCTGTCCCCGGCGGCGACCGGGGCCTGACCAGGAGGGCCCGTCGATGGCACGTCCATCCTCACCCGCAGCTTCCGCCCGCGAGGCGAAATCGGCCCCGTCGCACCGCCAGACAGCGCGTCGCCGGATCGACGACGAGCACCGCCAGCTCGGCGAGCTCCTGCTGTCGCTGGTCCACACCCACGACCTGCACCGGGTCGAGAAGCTCCTCGGCGAGCTCCAGACCCTGCTGGTGCACCACTTCGAGGGCGAGGAGGGGGGCCAGGGCCTGCACGCCGTCGTCGGCGAGGGTGCCGCGCATCGCCTGCCGAATCTCCAGCATCTCTTCGAGGAGCATCGGGAGTTTCTCGCCCGTCTCGCAGCGCTGCGCGCCTTGACCGCAGCGACGCTCGCCGGCCCGGCGAAGGAGATCGCCGAGGGCATCCACCACCTGGCCGAGTCCCTGCGCCGCCACGAGGCCGAAGAAGAGCGCCTCTTCGGCGAGGCCTTCTATACCGATCTGGGCGGACGCAGCTCCTAGGCCCACGCCGACCCGCGACCGAGGACAATCGATGACCACGACCCGAGAAGCCGCTCCGCCCGCCGCCGCCCCGCC
>CAZQTL010000255.1:2197-5307 GCA_964595975.1 uncultured Thermoanaerobaculia bacterium
GAGGACAATCGATGACCACGACCCGAGAAGCCGCTCCGCCCGCCGCCGCCCCGCCGCGCACCGAGGTCCGGGAGCGCATCGTCGAGATCGTCTCCGACTCCGGCGAGGGCGCCCAGAAAGCCGGACAGACCTTCGGCACCGTCTGCGCCAAGCTCGGCAACGGCGTTTGGACCGTCGAGATCATCCCGGCCGAGATCAAGCCGCCGGCGCGCTCGCGCGCCGGCGCCTCCGGCATCCGGGTGCGCTTCGGCAGCCACGAGATCACCAACTGCGGCGAGAGCGCCGACCTCGTCGTCGCCTTCAACGAGCAGGTGCTCTACGGCCGGATCGCCAACGCCGCCTACCGACCCGGCACGGTCGTGCTGCTCGAAAGCAAGTGGGCCGAAGACTCCCAGGAGGAGATCCGGCGCCAGTACGCGCAGGCGCTCGCCGAGTTCCGCGCCCAGGGTCTCGAAGTGATCGAGCTGCCGATGGAGAACGCCTGTCTCGAGGTCATGCCCGACGCGCGGGTCGGCAAGAACATGTTCGTCGTCGGCATGCTGGCCGAAATCTTCGGCCTCGGACTGGAGAAGGCGCTCGAGGAGGTCGAGGCCGTGCTCGGCCGCAAGGGCCCCGAAGTCGTGCGTCTCAACCAGGAGCTGCTGCGGCGCGGCGCGGCGTTCGCGGCCGCCCACGTACCCGCCGCCTGGCATGTGCCACCGCGGCCGGACCAGCAGCCGGTGCTGGTCTTGAACGGCAATCAGGCCCTCGGCCTGGGCGTCCTCGCCGCCGGCATGGAGCTGGTCGCGATGTACCCGATCACGCCGGCGACCTCGGTCTCGCACTACCTGGCGCGCGCCTTTCCGCTCGTCGGCGGCTACCTGCACCAGGCCGAGGACGAGATCGCAGCGGTCGGTTTCGCCATCGGCGCCTCCTACGCCGGCAAGACCGCGTGCACGATCACTTCCGGGCCGGGCCTCGCGCTCAAGACCGAGTTCCTGGGCTACGCCGTCATGGCGGAGATCCCGCTGGTGGTCATCAACGTCCAGCGCGGCGGACCGTCGACCGGCCTGCCGACCAAGGTGGAGCAGGGGGATCTGCTCGCGGCGCTCTACGGCCAGCCGGGAGATACGCCGAAGATCGTGCTCGCCCCGGCGACGATCGAGGAGTGCTTCCACTTCGTCATCCTGGCGCGCAAGCTCGCGGAGGAGTTCCGGACGCCGGTCATTCTGCTGACCGACGCCAACCTGGCGACCGGGGTCGCGCCGATTCCGCGGCCGAAGATCGACGCGGACTGGCTCGCCCCCGAACCCGACCAGTCGCCGTGGCCGGAGGGGCTCGCCCCTTACGACTGGGATGCCGAGACCGGCCTCTCGGCGCGTCCGATCCCCGGCCAGCGCGGCGGCGAATACGTCGTCACCGGGCTCGCCCACACCCGGCTGGGCAAGGTCGCCTACGACTCGACCTCCAACCAGGAGGGCTGCGACATGCGCAGCCGCAAGCTCGCCGCCCTGGCGAGCACCCTCAGGCCCCCGGTGCCGCATGGCGCCGACGAGGGGGAGCTCCTGGTCGTCGGCTGGGGCTCGACGCTCGGAGCGATTGAGGAGGCGGTCGACCAGCTGCGGGCCGAGGGCCAGTCGGTCGCCTCGCTGCACCTGCGCTTCCTGTCGCCGCTCGAGCCGGGTCTGGCGGAGATCTTCCGCCGCTTCCGCCGGGTGATGACGGTGGAGATCAACTACAGCGACGAGCCCGGTGCCCCGGGCGTCGAGTTCGAGCGCCGGCGGGCGCAGCTCGCGCAGGTCCTGCGCGAGCGCACGCTGGTCGATGTCGACTGCTGGTCGACGGTGCGCGGTCAACCCTACGGGCCGGGCGAAGTTTCCGTTGCCATCCGCCGGCGGCTGCCCGGCGGCGATCAGAGCCGGACGAGAGGAGCTGCGTGATGAACGGACTACCCGCGGACTGGGCGCTGGACGTCCCCGAGCGCTACTTCACCCTCGAGAACTACGACGGCGGCGTCGCGCGCTGGTGCCCCTCCTGCGGCGACTTCGCGATGCTGTCGGCGGTGCAGAAGATCTGCCGCGACGAGCAGGTTCCACCCGAGAAGCTCGCCATCGTCTCCGGCATCGGCTGCTCGTCGCGCTTCCCCCACTACATGCATGCCTACGGCTTTCACGGTCTGCATGGGCGGGCGCTGCCGGTGGCCTGCGGCGTCAAGTCGCGCCGTCCGGACCTCAAGGTCTGGGTGGCGACGGGCGACGGCGACTGCTGCTCGATCGGCGCCGGCCACTGGCTGCATGCGGCGCGCTACAACATGGACCTGACGGTGATGATCTTCGACAACAGCGTCTACGGCCTGACCAAGAAGCAGACCTCGCCGACGACGCCGATCGGACTTTCCACCAACACCCATCCCGACGGCGCCTTCCTGCCGCCGCTCGACGTCGCCGCGACGACCCTCGGCTTCCCGAACGTCTCGTTCGTCGCCCGCACCGTGGACTGGAATCCGGCGCACCTGCAGGCGACCCTCACCGCCGCCTCGCGCCACGTCGGCACGAGCTTCGTGCACATCCTGCAGCGCTGTCCGACCTACACGCCGAAGATCTTCGAGTCGCTGCGCAACGATCCGGACCGCATCCTGCTGCTCACCCATCCCGGCGGCGTGCCGGTCGACCCGGCGGTCGAGCGCATGTACAAGAACCGCCAGGTGCACGATCCCGCGGATCTCTCGGCGGCGCGCGCTCTCGCCAGCGGCGGCGAGCGTCTCGCCATCGGCCTGCTCTACCGCAACCCCGACGCGCCGCGCTACGACCAGTACACGGTGCGCGGCCTCGGCATGAGTCGCGAACAGAAAGTCGCGGCGATCGAGCGCGAGCTCGACCGCTTCGCGATCTGAAGGTGGCGACCATGGCGACTTCGGCCCCCCTCGACGAGCTCCGGCGCTTTCACTTCGGCGACCCTGCGGCCAGCTTCCCGGCGCTCGCCGGGGTCCTGCCCGCGGCGCTCGCGCCCTATCGCGGCAGGTCGGTGCGCGCCGGCTGGCCGCTGCTCGTCGATCTGGCGGCGGCCGGCGAGAGCTGGCTCCGTCCGTTGACGCTCGCCGAGCGCGCCCAGCTGGCCGCGGGCGAGCTCGC
>CAZQTL010000256.1:0-5282 GCA_964595975.1 uncultured Thermoanaerobaculia bacterium
TTCTTCATTGTCAACATTTTCGCGCGAGATGCAAGAGTTTCGCGAAAGTTTTTTTCGAATTGCTCACGCGTGCGTCGCGAGAGTTCGCGTCGCGAGCGCCCGGTTCGCGGTGAATTCTCGTCGTCGATCAGGGAAACTGCGGACGCGCCCAACTGCTCCAGCCGTCGACGAAGCCGCTCTCGAAGCCGTCGTCGAAGACGAGAGTCGCCGGCTCGCCGAAGGCGCGGCAGGGTGAGATCTGCGAAGTGTTGCCCACCGGATCGGTCGCCGTCGCCATGAGATGCGACTGCGTGACGTGGACGCCGCCGAGGTAGCTCACGTCGGCGAACCCCTGGGCGTTGGTGGTGAAGCTCGCCGTGGCGAGGTAGTAAGCCGGTTCGCCGCGGCCGTCGGCGCCGCAGCCGCCGCCGTAGTAGTCGACCTGGAAAGTGGTGTTGGGCGCGCTGTGCAGAGTGGCAACGCCGAGCCAGGCGGTGGGGCTGGTGATGGCGCGCAGCAGGACCGGCGAGTTCTGCTGCAGGTTGCCGCCGGAGTCGGCGTCGAGCGCGTCGTTCGGGGCGAGGCCGGGCGCGGGGACCGCCGGGCCGTGGGCGATTTCGAAGGCGTTCCCGCCCATGCCGTTGCCGCGGATCCGGTTGCCGGTGCCGGCGGCGACGCGCACCGCGGCGCCGGCGTTGTTGTAGATGTTGTTCGGCTGGGTGCCGTCGGCGAGGCCGCCGACGGTGGTGGCTCCCGCACCCTGGATGGAGAGCCCGTCGCCGACGCAGTTGGTGAGCCAGTTGCCCAGGACCTGGCTCCCGTTGGTGCCGCTGTCGGCCAGCTGGAGACAGTCGCCGAGATTGCGTGCGATGGTATTGGCGGAGATCTCCGAGACGTCGGCGTCGAGGTGGACCAGGACCCCGTTCGAGCTGTTGGGCAGCTGTACGGTTCCGGCGGCGTTGAGTCCGATCGTGTTGCCGTCGACCAGAGTGGCGAGCGTGCCCGAGCCGGCGATCTCGACGCCGTTGCCGGCGTTGCCCGAGATGACGTTGCCGGGCCCGATGCGAGTGTTGTGGGTGCCGGCGGTCACCAGCACGCCCCCGCCGCCGTTGGCAATCGCCAGGATCGTGCCGGCGACGCCGATCCAGTTGTAGCGCACCTCGTTCGAGTCGGTCCCGGGATCGGCGACGAAGACGCCGCGATTGGCGTTGCCCGAGATCACATTCTTCGCCGTCTGCTGCCCGACGATGTTCGACTTCGCCCCGCCGAGGAGCGCGACGCCGCTCGCGCCGTTGGGCAGCGCGGCGGTCCGGGCGGCGTTCAGGCCGACGGTGTTGCCGACGACGAGATTGCCGTCGGTGCCGGAACCGCCGATCGTAATGCCGTCGTTGCCGTTGCCCGAGACAACATTTCCGGAGGTCGAGTCCTGGCCGATCTTGTTGGCCGAAGCGCCACCGGTGAGGTGGATTCCCCTGCCGGAGTTGCCGCGAGCGTTGCCGCCAGAGTTGCCGCCGATGCCGATCCAGTTGTTGAGGATCTGCGCCTCGGTGAGCCCGCTACCGGAGAGCTCGAGTCCGTGGCCGCCGTTGGCGGAGATGACGTTGCGCTGGCTGGAGATCGCTCCACCGACCTTGACGCGGCGGGAGTTCACGACCCGGATACCGCCCAGGGCGTTGCCGTTGGTGGTGCCGTCGGTGAGCGACTCGAGACCGACGAGGTTGCCGACGAGGGTGACTTCGTGATCGGCAGGGTCGTCTGCCCCGCCGGTTTGCGCCTCGATCCGGATGCCGTAGCCGGCGTTGCGGACGAATACCGAGTTCTTTACCTGGATGCGGCGGGGGTTCTCCGGCCCGAGGTCGTTGAATCGCAGCGAAAGCCCGTCGCCCTGACTGTCGGTGACCTTGACTCCGTCCAGGGTCAATCCCCGCGCGCCGACCCCGGAGATGCCGTCGCCGGCCGCATGGTCGAGGACGAGGTGGCGGATCTGGGTATCGGGGCGGCTGAGATCGCTGCAATAGAGGCGCACGCCGAGGTGGCCGGTGAGATCGAGACGGACGTCCGGCACCCCGTCGTGACCGCCGTCGAGGACGTCGCCGCAGCGCAGGCTGAGGTTGTTCTGGGTGACGATGATCCATGGGATCGCCGGGATGAAGCCGATGAAGTCGTCCGTCGAGTCGCCGAAGGGCACCTCCGGCCGGTAGCAGCCGGGCGACAATGGGAACCAGACGACGCTGGTCTGCGCGGCCTCTCCCGCCGACCAGCAGAATCTCCCCGGCGATCCGCTCGCGAGGCCCACCGCCTCCTCGAGACTGAGGTAGTCGTCGTAGACGTTGGCGTAGATGTCGCTGCTGACGTAGAGGTCGACTGCGAAGCCGGGGGCGGCGATGAACGCGGCGGCGGCGGCGAGGGCAGCGAGGTGCTTCATGGGGCATCCTCCGGTCGGCGGGCGACTGCGTGGAGTGGGCGAACGCTTGCCGGACGGGAGAGCCGGTGGCAGACGCGGTTGTCGGATGTGTCGAGCTCGGGAAGCGCCCGCTCGCCGTCGACGGCGCGAACCTCGATACAGAGCTCGGAGAGGCCGGGAGCGATCTGGACTTCGACGGTCCCGGCGAGGATTTCGCCGGCGGCGAGGCTCGACGTCACCTGCGGTTGCGCCAGCAGCCCGAGAGGGGTGCGGACTCGCAGCTGCAGGGGTCCCGTCGGCGCGCCGCCGCGATTCGAGATGCGGTAACCGCTCCGCCAGACCGCGGCATCCGTAGCCGGCTCGGGCACGTCGGTCCACTCGACGGCGACCTCGGGCTCTGCGGACCGGGCCGCCGGTTGCGGGACGGGACCGGACGACCCCTGGCGTTCGGCCGGGTGGCTGACGAGGAGCAGGGCCAACAGAGCGCCAGTCCAGAACGGGAGCCGCATGCTCCGCAGCGTCGCAGAACCTCGCCGGCGCGGTCTGGAGGAATCCCTGAGGAAGTCGTGAGGAGATCGCCGGGACGCGTCCCGATGGGGTCGGACCGCGCCTAGGGGGCGAGGCCGGCCTGGCGCAGACGCTGGCTCGCCTGCTGCAAGGTCGCTGCCCGCAGCTCGTCGAGGCGGCGCGAGGGCCCGAGATGCGCCATCTCCGGCGCGCTGTCGAGACAGGCGGCGCAGACGAAGCCCTGGCTCGCCGCGAGCTCGAGCGTGTCGAGCGTCCGCGCGGTGTCGCCGACTCGGGCATAGAGCCCGGCGAGCCAGAAGGTGGTCTCGCCGTCGGTGCTGCCCAGACGCCGGCGCTGCTCGTCGAGGGCGCGCAGAATCGTCAGGGCGCCGTCGCGATCCCCCTCCAGGACGAGCAGCAGGGCCTCCGACATGCGCGCGTAGAGGTCGCCGGGATTCGCAGCGAACGCCGGCCGCAGGACCTCCTGCGCTTCCGCCGGACGCCCGAGGCGCGCGAGCGCCACACCGCGCAGGTAGCGCATGAACGGCGAAGTCGCCGCCGGCAGGAGTTCGAGGTAGCGCTCCTCCTGGCGGGCATAGAGCAGCGCGTTCGGGGCCCAGCCCTGGGAGGCGAGGAAGAGCGGGTCGGCGGCCACGCTCTCCTCGAGGCTCGCCCGGGCGCGCGCGACTTCGCCGACGTAGTCGAAGAGGTAGGAGCGTGCGTAGGCCCCGATCCCAGGGGCGAGCCCCTGACGGACCGCGGAATCGACCGCCTGCCAGGCCTCGACCCAACGGTCGTTCTCGTTCAGCACCGACATCTTCAGCAGCACCGCGGAGGCCGATTCGGGCACCAGCGCGAGAGCGTGCTCGGCCGCGGCGAGGGCCGTCGCGTAGTGCCGCTTGTCGCCGCCGCAGAAGGCGACGAGGCCGTACTCCTCCCAGCCCAGCACCTCCCAGGCGGGGGCGAAGCTCTCGTCGCGGTCGAGCGAGGCGTGCAACATCTCGACGAAGCTCTCGTTGTCGCAGCTCGTCGCGGCGATGCGATCCTGGGCGACGAGATAGAGGCGGTAGGCCTCGGGGTCGCGCGGCACGAGACCCGGACGTACCGGCGACAGTTGGACCGCCGGCAGGAGGATCTCGACCAGGCGGCGGGCGATCTCTTCGCGCACGGCGTTGAAGCGCTCGAGGTCGCGGGTAGCAGTGAGGAAGGCGACGTCATAGCGGCCGATCGGGAAGCGCCCGGGCGGGCGCCTGCCGCCGGCGGGGTCATCGAGGAAGACCCGCAGCTGGCCGCGATCGTTGCGCGGATCGCGTGCCAGGGAGAGCGTCAGGCTGCTGGCGTCGGCGGCGCGCAGGGGATCGGGTTCGGCGAGAACGCGCAGGCCTGCGACCTGGGCCAGGCGGGCGCGCAGCGCATCGAGCAGCGAGACGCCGAGCAGGTGGAGGTCGGCGTCGCCTTCGGGGATCTCCGGTGTCGCGAGGACGATGGTGACGATCTTCGCGGTGGTGGCGCCGTCTGCACCTTCGCCGGCCGACGGGTGCGCGAAGCGGAAAGCGGCGAATCCTGCGAGCAGCAGCAGGCCGAGGGCGAGGAGGACCGTCCGCATGCGCCCCGTCGCCGGCGGCGGCGCTCCGGGAGCAGCAGGCGAGGGGATCGGAGGGGTCGGCAGGGGCGTGGAGGGCGCCGGCGCGACGACGGCGGCGGTCTCCGTCGGCTTTGCCGCAGCCACTTCGGTGACGAGGCGATAGCCGCGCCCGTGGACGTTCTCGATGGCCGCGTCCCTGCCCAGTGCCAGCGCCCGGCGCGCCTCGGCGACGGCGTAGGTCACCGCCGAGTCGGAGACGAACTTGCCGTGCCACACCTCGCGGACGAGCTCTTCCTTGGACACGACGCGGCCCGGGTGACGCGCGAGGTGGAGCAGCAGCTCGAGCACGCGCGGCTCGAGTCGCACGGGCGCGCCCGCAGACCGCAGCTCGAACCTCTCCTCGTCGAGCTCGAAGCCGCCGAAGCGATGGATCATCGCAGCGCGCACGATAGCGCTTTCGCTCGCCAGGGGCGGGGTCTGAGCTTCGCGGGTCGCGCCGGAGCGCATAGAGTGGCCGGGCGATGCAGCTCTACCTGGTGCGCCACGGACAGACCGCCTCGAGCCGGGAGAACCGCTTCACCGGCAGCTCCGACCCGCCGCTGACGGCGGTCGGGGAAGCGATGGCGGAGGCGTTCGCCCGTGTCTACGCCGGGTTGAGCTGGGAGGCGATCTATGTCAGCCCGCGGCTGCGGGCGCAGCAGACGGCGCAACCGCTCTGCCGACTCACCGGGGTTCCCGTCACCGTCGAGGAGGGCCTGGCGGAGATCGCCTACGGCGACTGGGAAGGGCTGAAGCTCGACGAGGCGC
>CAZQTL010000257.1:0-5251 GCA_964595975.1 uncultured Thermoanaerobaculia bacterium
TGGTCACTCCGGGAGGAGGCGCGCAACTACCCTCCCACGCCCGCCGCGGAACCCCCAGCGCCCGCGCCGCCGGCTGAGCCGGCCGCGCCGGTAGCCATCCGCGTCCGGCAGGTGCTCGCCGAAGAGGTCTTTCTCGACGCCGGCCGTTCCGCCGGCCTCGCCGCCGGCCAGCGGGTCAAGATCGTCCGCCCCGACCCCGCCACCGGGACGACCGCCGAGATCGCCGAGCTCGAGATCGCCTTCATCGCCAGCCACTCGGCCTCGTGCAAGATCCTGCAGTCGACAGGGACGATCGTCGTCGGCGACCTGGCCGTTCCGGGTCCGTTGCCGGCGTCGGCCGCACCAGCGGCCGCGGCGACGGGCGTTCCGGGCGGAGGCACTACGGCCGCGCCGTCGCCGGGCGGCAAGCCGCCGGGCTGGAACGCCGCCGAGCACACCGACTACTCCGGCTCGCTGGCACTGCGCTTCCAGGGCTTCAAGGACGGCGGACCGGCGGGGCGCGACTTCAACCAGGAGTCGGCGCTGGTCAACATCTACGCCGGCCACATCGCCGGCAGCAAGTTCGACTTCCGGCTGCGCGGCACCGCCAGCCGGGAACAGATCCAGCTTTCGTCCGGGGGTTCGGAGTCGCGGGACAACGACCGGCTCTACGAGGCGACCCTCTCCTACGAGCCCCCGGGAGCGCGCTTCACCTATCAGCTCGGCCGCCTGATCTCCGGACCGCTGGTCGGCTTCGACTACCTCGACGGCGCAGTCGGCGAATTTCACGCCACCGGGCGCTTCAGCCTGGGGGCGTTCTACGGCTCGCGCTCGAACGGCGACCAGATCGACTTCGCCAGCCCCGGGCGCGCCTATGGCGCCTTCGTGCACTGGCTCGATCAGTCCGTCGGCAGGCCCTTCTACGCCGAGTACCTGTTCGAGGCGATCGGCGACTACCTGCACGGAGAGACCAACCGCGAGTATCTGTCCTTCTACGGTCGGCAGGGTTCCGGCAGCCGCTGGTCGCTCTACGAGCGTGCCGAATTCGACCTCGGACACAACTGGCGCGACAATCCGGCCGCCAACGACAGCCAGCTGAGCAACGTCCTCTTCTCGGGCAGCTACAGCGTTTCCAAGGCGGTGCGCCTCGGCGTGAGCTATGACCAGTCCCGCCAGATCTTCACCCTCGACGATCGCTTCACCCCGGAGGAGCTCTTCGATCTCGCCCTCCGCGAAGGCTACCGGGTGACCGCCTACCTCGGGTCGGCGAAGACGGTCCGCGCCAACTTCTCGATCGGCCAGCGCTGGAAGCAGGGCAACCCCGACCGCAGCCTGGCCTACAACGCCAACGTCTACCACAGCAATGTCTTCGGCTGGAACATGCTGGTCGGCGCCGATTACTCCGGCTTCGACGGTGACACCTCGAGCGGCTATCGCGCCGGCGTGCGGGTGCAGAAGTACTTCCGCAGCGGCCACGACGTCGAGCTCACCTACGGACTCTCCAGCACCGATCTTCTCGCCACCGGCGAGGTGCGCAAGAACCAGTGGTTGCGCCTTTCCGGCACGCTGCAGCTCGGACGGCGCTTCTACCTGCTGGGCGAGCTCGAGTCGGCCACCGGCGACGACCTCGAAGGTGAGCGCCTCTTCCTCCAGCTGGGCTACCGGCTCTAGGTGCCCGCCAGCCAGCCCTCCCGGCTGCCGCCGCACCGGGGGGCCGGCTCCCCCCGCGGCTGCGGTATCGTACGTAGCCTTATGCGGCCGAGCCCTCGCCCTTCGTTCAGACGCCCGGCCCACCCGGAATCGACGCGCCTTTGAGAGACGCCAACGCTTCGTCCGAAACGCCGGCGGCGGCGTTCCGCGCCCGCGATCTGTCCCGCCGATACGGCCAGAAGTGGGCCCTCGCCCACCTCGACCTCGAAGCGGCGACCGGCGAGGTTCTGCTCGTCGCCGGCCCCAACGGCTCGGGCAAGACCACATTCTTGCGCCTGCTCGCGGGCCTGCTCCGCCCGACGTCCGGCGAGCTCGAGCTGTTTGGCAGGAAGCTCGCATCCGACCCCTTCGCCTGGCGCCGAAATGTCTCGCTGCTCTCCCATGCCTCCTACCTCTACGAGCCGCTCACCGCGCTCGAGACGGTGCGGCTCTGGGCGCGCCTCCTGGAACGCTCGACCGCCGGGGCCGACCTGCGCGCGCGCCTGGCCGAAGTCGGCCTCGAGCAGGACGCCGACAACCTCGTGAGCGGCTTCTCGGCCGGCATGCAGAAGCGTCTGAGCTTCGCCCGCGTCCGTCTCGAGGACTCCCGGCTGGTGCTGCTCGACGAGCCGTTCGCCGCCCTCGACACCGCCGGCCAGGAGATGGTGACCGACTGGATCGCCGCCGACCGGGCGGCCGGAAAGACCATCGTGATCGCCTCGCACAATCTGGAGCGCGCGGCGAAGATCGCCGACAAGGCGGCGCTGCTGCGTCGCGGCCAGATGTCGTGGCAGGGGCCGGCGCGCGAGCTGCCGGCCCTGCTGGCGAGGGTCTCGTGAGCGCCCTGCGCAGCCAGACCCTGACCCTTCTCGCCAAGGACCTGCGTCTCGAGTGGCGGGCGAAGGCGCGTCTGGTCGCCGTCGCGGTCTTCGGTCTGCTCTCGCTGGTGGTCTTTTCGATCGCGGTCGGACCCGATTCGAAGGCGCTCACCGCCGGCGCTGCCGGATTCCTGGTCATCGCGCTGCTGCTCTCGTCGACCCTGGCGCTCGCAGAGAGCTTCCGCATCGAGCAGGAGCGGCGCGCGCTCGAGGGCATGCTGCTGCTGCCGGTGCGGCCCGGGGCGATCTTCTACAGCAAGGCGGTCGCCAACACGCTGTCGCTGGCGATGCTCGCGCCAGGCCTGTCCCTCTTCGGCGTGGTGCTCTACGGCGTCGAGCTCGAGCCGGCCAACGTGGCGAGCTTCTTCGCCATCTGGCTGCTCGCCGCGGCCGGCCTGTCGGCTCCGGGCACGCTCTACGCGGCCATGACCAGCCAGCTGCGCAGCCGCGACGTGCTGCTGCCGTTGCTGCTCTTCCCGCTCGTCGTGCCGGTGCTCATGGCCGCGTGCAAGGCGCTGGCGCTCGCCCTGACCGGCGACCCGATGGGGCAGATGCGCTCGTGGGCCTTGCTCTTGCTCTGTTTCGACCTGATCTACTGGTCCCTGGGAGGGATCCTCTTTCCGTACGTCATCGAGGAGGGCTGAATCGTGAACCGTCGTTTTCCAAGGGAGCACTGGGCGGGGCTCGTCGCCGTCGCGTTGCTGCTGGTCGGCTCCTACATCGGGCTGTTCGTCGCCCCGGCCGAGCGCCACATGGGCGAGGTCCAGCGCATCATGTACGTCCACGTTCCGACCGCCTGGAACGCCCTGCTCTGCTTCACCTGCGCCTTCGTCGCGGCGATCGGTTCGCTGTGGACCGGCCGCGAGCGCTGGGATGCGACGCTGGTCGCGGCGTCCGAGGCCGGCATCGTCCTCAACGGCCTGCTGCTCGTCCAGGGCTCGCTCTGGGGCCGGGCGACCTGGGGGGTCTGGTGGGACTGGGACGTGCGCCTGACCACCTCGCTCATTCTGCTGCTGCTCTTCATCGGCGTGCTCTCGCTGCGCTCCTTCGCCGCCGGTACCGAGCGCAAGGCGAGCCTGACGGCGGTGGCGGCGATCGTCGCCTATGTCGACGTGCCGCTGGTCTACTTCTGCGTCCGCTGGTGGCGCAGCCTCCACCAGATCCAGTCTTCTCCCGCCACCGTAGATCCGGCTATGGTGCTGCCGCTGCGCCTGAACGCCTTCGGCCTGCTGTTCGCCGCCATCTGGTTCATCGTCCGCCGCGCCCGGCTCGAGCTCGCCCGGCGCCGCAGCAGCGAAACCGCCCTGCCGGACCGCATCGAGAGAATCGAGGTACGTCATGCCTGAGGGAGTCATCGTCGGCGGCTGGAACTTCGTCATCGCCGCCTATTCCATTACCGCGACCGGCCTCATCCTCTACGCCTGGAGCCTGATCCGGCGGACGCGACAGCAGCAGGAGAAGGAGGGGAAGTCATGACTGCGGATACGGATACCAAGGCCCGGGCGGAGGTCCGGCGGCACCGCCTGCTGGCGCTCGTCGCCATCCTCATCGCCGCCGGCACCTTCGGCTTCCTCGCCCTGGGCGGCCTCGGCAAGAGCCTGGTCTACTACTGGAGCCCGACCGAGCTCCGCGCCCACGGCGGCAAGGCGGAGGGCGCGACGATCCGTCTCGGCGGACTGGTGGCGCCGGGCTCGATGGAGACCGGCGAAGGTGGACTCGGCCTGCGGTTCAAGATCACCGACGGCAAGGAGACCGTCGCGGTCTCGACCCGAGCCGTCCCGCCGGCGATGTTCCGCGAGGGCATCGGCGTGGTCGTCGAAGGCGCCCTGCAGGCCGACGGCACTTTCGCCACCGATCGCCTGATGATCAAGCACGACAACCAGTACCAGCCGCCGGGCAAGGGCGACGAACGCACGGTCAAGGAGCTCGCCGACACGCTCGAGCCCGAGGCCCCGCGATGATCTCCATCCTCGGCCGCTCGGTCGTGCTGGCGGCGCTGCTGCTCGCCACCGTCGGAGCGGTGATCAGCTTCGCCGCCGCGCAGCGGAATGCGCCCGGCGCGGTCGTGCGCGCGCGCCGCGTGGCCTACCTGTTCGCCGCCATGATGGCGCTCGCCACGGGGCTGATGATCTTCGCCCTGGTCGGCCACGACTTCTCGGTCTCCTACGTCGCCCAGGTCGGATCTCTCGCCACGCCGCTGCACATCACGATCGTTTCGCTCTGGTCGTCGCTCGACGGCTCGATCCTCTTCTGGGGGTTGATCCTCGGCGTCTTCACCGCCGGCTCGGCGTTCCACCTGCGCCGGAGCGCCCCCGACCACCTGGGCTACATGCTCGGCACGCTGTTCGTGGTCGGCGTCTTCTTCACCTTCCTCATCGCCGGCCCGGCCGATCCGTTCGCGCCGACGCCGCTGCCGGTGCCGACCGACGGGCCGGGTCCGAATCCGTTGCTGCAGAACCACCCGCTGATGATCATCCATCCGCCGATGCTCTATCTCGGCTACGTCGGCATGAGCGTGCCCTTCGCCATCGCCCTCGCGGCGCTGTTCGCCGGCCGGCTCGATCGCGACTGGATCCGCTCGCTGCGCACCTGGCTGCTGGTGCCGACCGGTTTCCTGACGATGGGGGTGATGCTCGGCGGCTGGTGGTCGTACGAGGTGCTCGGCTGGGGCGGCTACTGGGCCTGGGATCCGGTCGAGAACGCCT
>CAZQTL010000258.1:0-5210 GCA_964595975.1 uncultured Thermoanaerobaculia bacterium
AGCGCGTCCTGGCCGCGGTCGCGGAAGTACTCGCCCATCGTGCAGCCCGAGTAGGGCGCGATGTACTGCATCGCCGCCGATTCCGAGGCGCTCGCCGCGACGACGATCGTGTAGGCCATCGCGCCGGTCTCTTCGAGCTTGCGCACGACGTTGGCGATCGTCGAGGCCTTCTGCCCGATCGCGACGTAGACGCAGATCAGGTCCTTGCCCTTCTGGTTGATGATCGTGTCGACCGCGACCGCCGTCTTGCCGGTCTGGCGGTCGCCGATGATGAGCTCGCGCTGGCCGCGGCCGATCGGCACCATCGCGTCGATCGCCTTGATGCCCGTCTGCACCGGCTGGTTCACCGACTTCCGCGCGATCACGCCGGGCGCGACCTTCTCGATCACGTCGGTCATCTTGGCGTTGATCGGGCCCTTGCCGTCGATCGGCTGGCCGAGCGAGTTGACGACGCGGCCGATGAGTTCCGGTCCGACCGGCACCTCGAGGATGCGGCCGGTGCACTTGACCGTGTCGCCCTCGGTGATGTGCTCGTAGGATCCGAGCACGACCGAGCCGACCGAATCGCGCTCGAGGTTCAACGCGAGACCGAAGGTGTTGTCGGGGAATTCGAGCATCTCGCCCTGCATCGCGTCCGCGAGGCCGTGGATCCGGCAGATGCCGTCCGTCACCGACACGACCGTCCCCTGGGTGCGCACCTGCGCGCCGGTATCCAGGTTCTGGATCTTGGCCTTGATCAGTTCGCTGATTTCGGAAGGATTCAACTGCATGGCGACCTCGTGGTTGCGGGAGCGCCTCGTGGGGCGGCTCCCGGGGGATTCGTGGTTTCGGGTCGGATCAGGCCGTGAGCTGGTTCGCCATCGCCGTGAGCTTGCCCTGGACCGAGTCGTCGATCACCGTGTCGCCGACCGTGATCCGGGCGCCGCCGATCAGCGCCGGGTTGACGCGGACGACCGCCTCGATGCGGCGGCCGAACCGGCGGGCGAGCGCGGACTTCAGCCCCTCCAGGTCGGCGTCGGACACCGGCATCGCGCTCTCGACGACGGCCCGGGCGACGCCCTCGGCGTCGTGGCGGCGCTTCTCGAAGATTTCGCGGATCTCGCGGGTGACGCCGATGCGGTCCGATTCGATCAGGACGCGCACGAAGCTGCGGGCGTCCGCGTCGAGCCGATCGCCGCAGATCGACAGGAAGAGCGATTCCTTCTCCTTGTCGCCGAGCTTGGGGCTCGCCAGCGCCTCGGCCATCTTCGCGTCGGTCGCGACCGACATGACGAGCTCGAGCATGCGCGACCAGGCCGGCAGCGCGTTCTTCTCGCGCGCCAGGTCGAACGCGGCCTCGGCGTAGGGCCGGGCGATCGTGGACAGTTCGGCCATGAGGACGCTTCCCTAGAGCTGCCGCTGGATCTCGCGCAGCAGGTCGGCGTGCGCCTTGGCGTCGACCTCGCGCTTGAGGATCTTCGAGGCGCCGGCGACCGCGAGCTCGGCGACCTGGTTGCGCAGCGCCTCGCGGGCCCGGGTCGCTTCCTGGGCGATCTCGGCCTTCGCCGCGGCGACGATCCGGTCGGCTTCCGCCTTCGCGTCTCGCTTCGCCTGCTCGATCGTCTCGGCCTTGAACTTCTCGCCCAGCGCGACGATCTCGGACGCCTTGGTCTTCGCCTCGGCCAGCGCCTCGTCGGCGCGCTTCTCGGCGGTGGCGAGGTTCTGGCGTCCCTGCTCGCCGGCCGCGAGTCCGTCGGCGATCGTCTTCTGGCGCTCGTCGATCGCGCGCATCAGGTGCGGCCAGACGAACCGGGCCGTGAACCAGATGAACGCGGCGAACGCCGCCGCCTGCATGATGAGCGTCAGGTTGATGTTCATGACGGCTCCCTCCGGGGCCCGGCTGGCGGGCGGCTCAACGAACGACGGCGAGCAGCGGGTTGCCGAACGCGAAGAGCATCGCGAGGCCGACGCCGATGATGAACGACGCGTCGATCAGGCCGAGGAGCAGGAACACCTTCGCCTGGAGCTGCGGCATGAGCTCCGGCTGGCGCGCCGCGCCCTCGAGGAAGCGCGAGCACATGATGCCGACGCCCACGCACGCGCCGAGCGCGCCCAGGCCGATGATGAGGCCGATGCCGACGCCCGTGTAGGCCTGGATCATCGCCAGCATTTGCATCTTGTCCATGTCCATTTCCCTTTCGTTTCGGTGCGGTGGTTTCGGTTGCGAAGCGGTGAGCGGCGTCGTGCGGAAGACGGGTCGATCAGTGGTGCTCGTGCGCCATCGCGATGTAGACGATGGTCAGCATCATGAAGATGTAGGCCTGCAGGAGGACGATCAGGATGTGGAAGATCGCCCAGCCGAGGTTCAGCACGCCGCCGAACAGCGCGCCGACGACGCCGGTG
The DNA here is from genome assembly GCA_964595975.1 of uncultured Thermoanaerobaculia bacterium. Classification (GTDB taxonomy): domain Bacteria; phylum Acidobacteriota; class Thermoanaerobaculia; order Multivoradales; family JAGPDF01; genus JAGPDF01. Next base: position 2,383 of record CAZQTL010000258.1, read on the forward strand.
GACGCCCAGAGGCCGAGCAGCAGGAAGATGATCTCGCCGGCGTACATGTTCCCGTACAACCGCAGGCTGTGCGACAGCGGCTTGGACACGTACTCGACGACCTGGAACATCAGGTTGAACAGCACGAGCAGCGGCGACATCCACAGCGGCTTCAGCCCGAACGGGGCGGAGACGAGCTCGTGCAGCCACCCGCCCAGGCCCTTGACCTTGATCGAGTAGAAGATCATCAGCGCGAACACCGAGAGCGCGAGCGCGAACGTCGTGTTGACGTCGGCGGTCGGCACCAGCCGGTACTCGTGCACACCGGCCGCCCCGAGCGCCTTGGCGACGATGTCGACCGGCAGGAAGTCCATCGCGTTCATGAACACGACCAGCACGAACGTGGTCAGCGCGATCGGCGCGACCAGCGCCGAGGATCCGTGGTAGATCCCCTTGACCTGGTTGTTGACGAACTCGACGCAGAGCTCGACGAACGCCTGGGTCTTCGACGGCACCCCGGCGGAGGCCTTGCGGGTGACGAGCCAGAGGAAGCCGAAGCAGACGACGCCCAGGATCAGCGTCGTCACGAACGTGTCGACGTGGAGCGTCCAGAAGTCGCCCGCGCCGACCGGTTTCGCGAGGAACGTCAGGTGGTGCTGGATGTACGACGTCGGGGTGAGCTCGGTGCCTGCCGCCATGGAGGTGTCTTCCGGTCTACTCGCGCGCCAAGAATGCCGTTCGGAACAAGAGGACCGTGACCACGAACGCGGTGAACAGCGCGGCCGCGACGACGTCCCGGTACGTCGCGAGCACCAGCCAGAGCTGGAGGATGATCACGAGGACCTTCGCCCCCTCCGCGCGCAGCATCGTGACGACCGAGGCGCCGGCGGTGGCGGTCTGCCCGATCCCCAGCACGAACGCGTAGACGACGGTCGAGGTCAGCGTCACGGTCCCGCCGAGCGCAGCCGACAGCGCTGCGTCGAAGCCGGCCCAGACGCCCGCGACGACGGCGATCGCGACGGTGGCGAGCGCCTGCCAGACGAGGACGGTGCGGATCGGCTTGGACTTGAGCGGGGGTGTCACGCCGGCGCCCTCGACCACGGGCGCGGGATGGCGAGCGAAGCAAACTTTTCGATTTTACGGCCAAAACCCCGTCCGGAGCAAGAAAATGCTGCGGCGCAGCGTCCGGCCCCGGATCGGCGATCCGCCCTCGCGAACCGCCCCGCTCAGCCCCCGGAGAGCGCGGCCACGATCATGACGTCGGTGCCCGGCGGCACCGGCGTGGCCAGGTCCCGGACGGCGACCGGCCCGACGAACACCGCGATGTGCGGGCGGATCGCGCCCTGCTCGTCGATCATCCGGAAACGGATGCCGGGAAACGACGACTCGAGCGCCGCCAGGATCGCCCGGAGCGGCGGCGCCGCCTGCGGCGAGAGCTCCGGCAGCGTGACGATCACCTCGTCGGCGCCCAGCGTGTACGAACGCAGCGGCGAGGCGATCTTCACCCGGTAGCGAGCGATCATCCCGGTCCCCGGCCGTGGGCGCCGGATCAGGCCGCCGGGGTCCCGTCCGACGTCCGGATCACGCGCCGACCTCGACCGCCTGGATCGCCGGCAAGTGCCGGGCGAGGCAGCGCCAGGTCCGGCCCTCGTCGCGGCTGCCCCAGATCTCGCCGGCGGTCGTGCCCAGATAGAGGCCGACCGGATCGCGATCGTCCCGGGTCATCGCCTGCCGCTTGACCGTCCACCAGGCCTGGGCGGTCGGGAATCCGGTCGCCAGCCGCCGCCAGCTGCGGCCGGCGTCGCGGGTCCGGTAGACCGCCGGCTTGCCGCCGGGGGCGGTCCTCGGCCAGACATCGGTCCCGTCCATGGGGAAGATCCACGCGCTGTCCGGATCGGCCGGATGCGTGACCATCGGAAAGCCGACGTAACCGACCTTCGAGGGCATCCCGGCGCCGATGTCGGTCCATTGGCGCGACGGACGGTCGAGCCGGAACAGGCCGCAATGGTTCTGCTGGTAGAGGCGGTCGGGATCGGTTCCGGCGAAGCGCACGCAGTGCGGGTCGTGCCCGTATTCGAGGTTCGGATCCGGCTGGAAATCGGCCCGCACGCCCTTGTTGATCGGCGCCCAGTCCGCCCCGGCGTCGATCGACTCGAACACGCCGCCCGACGACATCGCGACGTACAGGTGCCTCGCGTCGCGCGGATCGACGAGGATCGAGTGGAGCTTCGGGCCGTCCGGGGTCCCGTCCTGGTCGCCGCCGCACCAGGCCTTGCGCTGCGGGTGGTCGTTGAACCCGTCGACCCCGTCCCAGGTCGCGCCGTGGTCGGTCGACCGGAACAGCCCCTGCGGCGAGGTGCCGGCGTACCAGACGCCGGCCTCCGACGCATGGCCGGGCGTGAGCCAGAACGTGTGGTCGACCGTGCGCCCCGCCCCCGCCTTGAACGCCGGCGGGCGCACTGCCTCGGTCCAGGTCCGACCCCGATCGGCCGAGCGGAACACCGTCGGCCCGAGGTGCCCGGTGCGGGCGGCGGCGAGCCAGCGTCGCGGGTCGCGCGGATCGGCGACGACGTGATGCAGCCCGTGTCCGAGGAACTTCGGTCCGGCGAGCGTCCAGCGGCTGCGCGTCGCATCGCCGGCGAGCGTCCACAGTCCTTTGCGGGTGGCGACGATCAGCGTGATCCGGCGCGTGGGAGACTTCCTCGACGATTTCTTGGCGGCCATCGCGGCTCTCCGAGTGCGCGGGAGGGCGCGGACGCGCGTGCGTCCGTACGTCCCCCCGCAGGCCAGGAAAGCTACGCCCAACCATCGGTCCCGCGCAACCGCCGATCCCGCGATCGCCTCGGGGT
>CAZQTL010000259.1:0-5181 GCA_964595975.1 uncultured Thermoanaerobaculia bacterium
GCGCCGTGTTGGTCTGCCCAGCGCCCGGGAGAGTCGAACTGATGGCATCAGCCGAGCTGGTCTTGTATCAGGAGGAGTTTCAGCGCCTCGACGGGGCGCTCAAGAAACTGCGCCAGGAGGCCAATGCCCGGGCCATCTTCCTCATCGACAAGAACGGCCAGCAGATCGCCGCCGCCGGCGAGGTCGACCAGTTCGACACCACCAGCCTCGCGAGCCTGACCGCCGGCAACGTCGCCGCCACCGACGGTCTCGCCAAGCTCATCGGCGAGCGCGAGTTCTCGGTCCTGTTCCACGAGGGCAAGCGCGACCACATTCACATTTCGATCGTCGCCAAGCGCGCGATCCTGCTGGTCATCTTCGACGACCGCTCTTCGCTCGGTCTGGTTCGGCTGCGCGTCAAGCGCGGCAGCCAGGAGATGGACCACATCTTCGAGGAGATGCAGGTGAAGCAGACCAAGGGCGCCGCCAGCCCGACCCACGCGAGCCCGTTCTCCGAGATCACGGACGAAGACATCGACGCTCTGTTCTCCGAGTAGGCCCGGACTTTCCGCGGGCCGATTCATCCGACGCCATGACGTTCATCAACTACGCCAGCCGGGAGATCAACTGCAAGATCGTCTATTACGGCCCGGGCCTCGGCGGCAAGACGACCAACCTGCAGTTCATCTACAGCAAGACCGCTCCCGAGGCGAAAGGCAAGATGATCTCGCTCGCCACGGAGGCCGACCGCACCCTCTTCTTCGACTTCCTGCCGCTCGACCTCGGCTCGATCCGCGGCTTCACGACCCGCTTTCACCTCTATACCGTCCCGGGACAGGTCTTCTACGACGCCAGCCGCAAGCTCATCCTGAAGGGCGTCGACGGCGTGGTCTTCGTCGCCGACAGCCAGCCCGAGCGGATGGAGGCCAACATCGAGTCGATCCGCAACCTCGAGGACAATCTTCACGAGCACGGCTTCGACCTGCAGACGATCCCCTACGCGCTGCAGTTCAACAAACGCGATCTGCCCGAGGTCGCGCCGGTGGCCGACATGTACCGCACGCTCAACTACAAGCGCGAGCCGACCTTCGAAGCGGTGGCCACGACGGGTGTCGGCGTCTTCGACACGCTCAAGGCGGTGGCCAAGCAGATCCTCGTCGAGCTCCGCAAGCGCTGAGCACCTCTTTCACGTCAACCGCCCACTTCCCGACCGCCAAGATGCCAGCTACGAAGCGCGCCGCCACCAAGCCCTCCGTCCATTCCTCCGGACCTGCTCCGGATCCCCAGCTCGAGCTTTTCGGGCGCGCCGTCGCCGCCGCGCAGCAGAAGCACTGGCGCGAGGCCGCGGGGCTCTTCCGCCGCCTGCTCGAGGACATCGACGACGATCCCGGCCTCGGCGAGCGTGCCCGCCAGTATCTCGCGCTCTGCGAGCAGCGGTTGACCAACGGCAACGCCGACGACGCCGACGACGACCCCTACCTGCAGGCCGTGGTGGCGAAGAACCGCGGCGATTTCGCGGCGGCCCTCGCTCTCTGCCGGCGCGGCGGTCGCCACCACCGCGACGAGCGGATGGCGTACCTCGCCGCATCGATCCTGGCCCTCGAAGGAGAGGTCGCGGAGGCTGCCGCGCTCCTGGCGCAGGCCGTCGCGCAGAACGCGCGCAATCGCGTGCAGGCCTTCCACGACTCCGACTTCGCCGACGTGCTGGGGCGGGCGGAGTTCGCCTTCGTGCTCGATCCCTCCTGACCCGACCTTGCCGAGTCCTGCCCGGGGAATGACCGCCGACCTCGCCGCCGAACCGCATCGGATCGCGGTCGTGCTCGCGGCCGGTCAGGGCCGGCGCATGCGGTCGGCGCTGCCCAAGGTGCTGCACGAGGTCGCCGGGCGCCCGATGCTCGCGCGGGTGCTCGCCACCGCGCGCCTCTCCGGCTGCGACCGGCTGCTGGTCGTGGTCGGCCACCGGGCGGAGAGCGTACGTGCGGCGTTTCCCGACACCGACCTCACCTGGGTCGAGCAGCGCGAGCAGCGCGGCACCGGCCACGCCCTGCTGCAGGCGGCGCCACACGCCGCCGCGAGCGCGCTGCTGCTCGTTCTTTCCGGCGACGTGCCGCTGGTGCGCGCCGCCACTCTCGACCGCCTGGCCAAGGCGGCGGCGGCTGGCTGGGGGGCGATGGCGGCGGCCACGCTGCGCGAGCCGGGCACGCTGGGCCGCGTGCTGACCCGCCTCGACGGCACCCTCGAGCGCATCGTCGAGGTCGCCGACGCCAACGCCTCCGAGCTCGCGATCTGCCGCGTCAACGCCGGCCTCTACGCGCTGCCCGCACCCGAGATCTTCGACTTCCTCGCCGCCCTCGAGCCCGACAACGCCCAGGGGGAGCTCTATCTCACCGACGCGCTCGGCGCCGCCGCGGCCGCCGGCAGGAGGATCGAGGTCATCGAGCTCGAAGATCCCGACGAGGCGCTGGGCGTCAACGATCGCGCCGATCTCGCCCGCGTTCACCGGCTGCTGCTCGAACGCAAGGCGCGCGAGCTGCAGCGCGGCGGCGTGACGCTGTTCGCCCCCGAGCGCACGGCGATCGAGCCCGAGTCGGAGATCGCCCCCGACACCGTCGTCCATGCCGACGTCGCTCTCCTGGGTGCCTGCCGCATCGGCACCGGCTCGGTTCTGCAGCAAGGGGTCTGGATGCGCGACACGACCGTCGGCCAGGACTGCGTCATCGAGCCCTACTCGGTGCTCGACGGCGCCACCGTGGGCAACGGCTGCCGTGTCGGCCCGTTCGCCCGCCTGCGCCCGGGCACCGTGCTCGCCGACGGCGCGCGGATCGGAAACTTCGTCGAGATCAAGAACAGCCGCCTCGGCCGGAAGGCGAAAGCGAACCACCTCGCCTATGTCGGCGACGCCGAGGTCGGCGACGGCGCGAACATCGGCGCCGGCGCCGTCACCTGCAACTACGACGGCGAAATGAAGCACCGCACCGAGATCGGCGCCGGAGCCTTCATCGGCAGCGATACCATGCTGATCGCGCCGGTGCGGGTCGGCGCGCAGGCGACGACCGGGGCAGGCTCGGTGATCACCCGCGACGTGCCCGACGGCGCCCTTGCCGTCGAACGCACGCCCCAGCGCACGGTGCCCGGCTGGGCAGGGCGGCGCGGCCGCGGCAACCGGAAAGCGAGCGACTGAAGATGTGCGGAATCGTCGGTTATGTCGGACCCCGGGAAGTCGTACCGCTGCTCATCGACGGGCTGCGGCGGCTCGAGTACCGGGGCTACGATTCGGCCGGCGTCGCGGTGGTGTCGCACGGCCACCTCGAAACCCGACGCGCCGAAGGCAAGCTCGACCGCCTGGTCGAGCGTCTGGCGGAGCAGCCGGTCTCCGGCAGCTACGGCGTCGCCCACACGCGCTGGGCCACCCACGGCAAGCCCACCGAGCGCAACGCCCATCCGGTGGTCGACTCGAAGAACCGCGTCGCGATCATCCACAACGGCATCATCGAGAACTTTCTCGCCATCAAGCGCCGGCTGCTCGGCGAAGGCTGGACCTTCGCCACCGACACCGACACCGAGGTGATCGCCAATCTCGTCTCCTCCTATTACACCGGTGATCTCGCCGCGGCGGTCCAGCGTGCCGTCGGTGAGCTCGAGGGGATGTATGCCTGCGCGCTCATCGCCACGGGCAGCACCGTCGGCGACGGCGAGGAGATCGTCGCCGTGCGCCAGGGCACGCCGCTGGTGCTCGGCCTCGGCAAAGGCGAGAGTTTTCTCGCCTCCGATCCGGCGGCGCTCATCGCCCATACCCGCGACGTCATCTTCCTCGACAACGGCGACATCGCGCGCCTCACACGACAGGAGATCGTCGTCTGGAACCGCGCCGGCGAGGTGGTGAAGCGCCCGGTAACCCGCCTCAACTGGGATCCGCAGCAGGTCGAGAAGGGCGGCTACAAGCACTTCATGCTGAAGGAGATCCACGAGCAGCCGCAGGCGGCGCGCGACACCTTCGGCGGGCGCATCGACTTCGAGACCGGCACGGTCGGTTTCGACGCCCTCGAGCTCGCGCCGGACTACGTGCGCTCGCTCAGCCGCATCCAGCTCCTCGCCTGCGGCACCTCCTGGCATGCCGCGCACATCGGCAAGTTCCTGATCGAAGAGCTGGCGCGGATCCCGGTCGAGGTCGATTACGCCTCGGAGTACCGCTACCGCGATCCGATCGTCGACGGCTCGGTCCTGGTGGCCGGCATCTCGCAGTCCGGCGAGACCATCGACACGGTCTGGGCGATGGAGGCGGCGAAAGAGCGCGGTGCGCGGCTGATCGCGCTGTCGAACGTCCCCGGCTCGCAGGCGACGCGGATCAGCTCGGGCACGCTCTACACGCACGCCGGACCGGAGATCGGCGTCGCATCGACCAAGGCGTTCACCACCCAGCTGGTCGCCTTCTACCTTCTGGCGCTCTATCTGCGGCAGCAGCTCGGGCGGGAGATCGAGCCCGAGCTGCTCGCGCCGCTCGCGCACCTGCCGCAGGCGATCTCGGAGGCGCTCGCGCTCGAGAGCCAGATCGAGGAGCTCACGCGGCGCTACCACACGGCGACCGACTTCCTCTTCCTCGGCCGCGGCATCCAGTACCCGGTGGCGCTCGAAGGGGCGTTGAAGCTCAAGGAGATCTCCTACATCCACGCCGAGGGCTACCCCGCCGGCGAGATGAAGCACGGGCCGATCGCGCTCATCGACGAGGACCTGCCGGTGGTTGCCATCGCCACCGGCAAGCGGGTGTTCGAGAAGACCAAGAGCAACCTGCAGGAGGTCAAGGCACGCGACGGCGTGGTCATCGTCGTCACCGACCGCGACCCGGCCGAGCTCGACGGTGTCGCCGACCACGTCCTGCGCGTCCCGGCGCTCCCCGAGACCCTGTCGCCGATCGTCACCGTCATCCCGCTCCAGCTTCTCGCCTACCAGATCGGCGTCCGCCGCGGCGCCGACGTCGACCAGCCGCGCAACCTCGCCAAGAGCGTCACCGTCGAGTAGGGGGAGCTTCCGGCGCGGCAGCCCGGCCGGCGCGCCGCTGCGCTAGTCCCGTTTCGAGAGCCCGCGCCACCAGGCGCGGCCGAAGCGGCGCGGCGGCCGCGGGGCGGGAATCGAACCCGGAGGGTAGCGTTCTTTGTGCGGGTCGATCCGCGGCGCGGCGAGGAACGCCTCGAGCGGCGCGAGGAC
>CAZQTL010000260.1:0-5150 GCA_964595975.1 uncultured Thermoanaerobaculia bacterium
CAGGGTCCTGCACTGGAAGGCGGAGGCGCCGTAGAGGGCGGCCGGGGTGCCGATCGTGGAGCGCAACACCTTCCGGCCCGGCGCCGCCGGCACCTGGATCGGCGCCGAGGCGGCCCTCCCGGGGCGCGCCGCGGCGCCGGCGGGCGGGATCGGAGGACCCCCTCTGCTATGCTGATTTGCAGCCTCCATGCGCACGCAGTCGAGACTCCTCACGGCGACTTTCGCCGCCGCCTTGATGGGCGTCGTGCCGGCTCCGGCGCTCGAGCTCAGGGGCCGCGTCGAGCTGCTCGAGAAAGGGAAGCCCTCCGCGGACAAGACGCTCGCCGTCGACGCCACGGTGGTGGTGTTCGAGCCGCAACGTCCGGCGCCGCCGGCGAAGCCGGTGGTCGTCGAGATGGCGGCCGTGCGCAAGGAGTTCACGCCGCACATCCAGATCGTGCCGGTCGGCTCGACGGTGCGCTTCCCGAATCAGGACCCGATCCTGCACAACGTCTTCTCGGTCTCCGGCCGCAACTCCTTCGACCTCGGCCTGTCGGGCAAGGGTCCCGGCGCGGGCGTGGTCTTCCGCGAGGCCGGCATCGTCCGCGTCTTCTGCAACGTGCACCACGGCATGTTCGGCTACGTCTTCGTGGTGGCCTCGCCCTACTGGGCGAAGGTCGCCGCGGATGGCACCTTTCGCATCGCCGACGTCCCGGCTGGCGCCGGGAAGCTGACCGTCTGGAACGAACGCAGCGCGCCGACCACGCGCGAGGTCACGCTGCCGCTCGCGGCGCCGCCGACGATCGGCATCGAGATCACCATGCCGCGCATTCCGCCGCACAAGAACAAACTCGGTAAACCGTATTCAGGGGGGGGCTATGGCTGAGCGACGCCGCGGGCTGTCGCTCGGGACGCGCATCTTTCTGGTGACCGGACTGCTGCTGGCGCTGGCGCTCGGAGTGGCGATCTTCGTCACCTCGTACCTCGGCAACCGCATCGGCCTCGCCACCGCGACGGAGCGCATCCTGGCGAGCAATTCGGTGCAGTCGGTATCGCAACAGGAGCGCTACCAGCAGCTCTCGCTCCTGACGCAGATCCTGACCGCCGATCCGGAGCTCAAGGCCTACCTCCTGCGCGCCATCGACGAGCACGACCAGCTCTCGCTGCTCGACCAGCTCGACGAGCGCCAGGCCGACCTGGGCTACGACTTCGCGCTCATGGTCGATCCCCAGGGCAGGCTCCTGGTGCGCACCGACCAGCCGGACGCCCCGCCGGTCGACCTGTCGCAGCGGCCGCTGGTGAAGAAGGTGCTGGTGGACTTCGAGGCCAGCGGCGTGTGGCAGGAGGGCAACAAGATCTACGAAGCGGTGGCGGTGCCGCTGACGCTCAGTCAGAACGTCTTCGCCTATCTCGTCGTCGGCTTCGCGATCAACGACGTGCGCGCCCTCGAGGTCAAACGGGTCACCGGCACCGAGGTCGCCTACCTCACCGGCACCTCCTCGGGTGTCGCTGTCGTCGCCTCCACCCTGGCACCGGCGCAGCAGGACCGGCTGCTGTCGGCGTTGCGCACGCGCGGCGACCTGCTGTCGCGGGTCACCGAGCGCGGTGAAGCCGCCGACCAGGTCGAGATCGCGCTCGAGGGCGGCCGCTGGCTGGCTCTGCTCGCGCCGCTCAAGGACGCGACCGGGGCCTCGGCCGGGGCGTCGGTGGCGCTCGCGTCGCTCGACAAGGAGCTCGTCGGCTACACCCGGATCCGGAACATCCTGCTCGGCCTCGGCCTGGCGACGATCGCCGCCGCGCTGCTCGTCTCCTACCTGGTCTCGCGGCGGGTGTTCAAGCCGGTGCGCCAGCTGGTGGCGGCGGCGACCGCGGCGCGCTCGGGCAACTACGAGGCGCCGATGCCGACCGGCGGTCCGGGCGAAGTCGCCGACCTCGCGACCGCTTTCAACACCCTGCTCGTCGACCTGCGGGAGCGGCGGGACATGGCGGCCTACGTCGCGGCCCTGTCGCGCAGCCTGCCGGAGCCGATGGCGCGCGGCGAGGCGCCGGCCAAGGCCGAACGGGCGCGCCTGACGCTGGTCGGCGTCGACCTGCGGCGCTTCGCCAATCCGCGGCAGGGCGCCGATCCGGAGGCGCTCCTGCAGCGCCTGTCGCGCGACCTCAAGCGCATCCTGAACGCTGTCGAGGCCCACGGCGGGCACCTCGAAGCCGTCTTCGGACACCGCGCGATCGCCAGCTTCTCGAGCGGCATGCAGGAAGATCGCGCGCTCGCCGCGGGGTCGGAGATCCTGGCGGCGATCTCGAAGAGCGAGAACGCGCTCGAGGAGGCCCAGCCGCCGGCGATCGCCATCACCTCGGGCGAGGCGCTGACGGGCGCAGTGAACTTCACCGACAGCGCCGAGCGCACGGTCATCGGACTGCCGCTGCAGCAGGTCGAGAGCCTGCTGCGCGAGGCCGCGGCCGGCGACATCCTGCTCTCGCCGGCGGTGCATGCCGAAGTCCAGGCGGGCCTGGCGGGAGCGGGCATCGAGCTCAGCCCGCAACGCGGCCTGCTGTCGACCCAGGCGATCTACATTCTCGCCGGCGACGATGCGACGCGCATCGCCGGGCGCTCGATTTCGGCGGCGGCGACCGCCATGACCGATCTGGCGGGCGGCCGTGGGGTCTCGTTCGACACCCTGTCGGACGTCGGTCCCGGGACGCTCCTCGGCTCGCGCTTCGAGATTCTCTCGACCCTCGGCGCCGGCGGCATGGGCGTCGTCTTCAAGGCGCGCGATCGCGAGCTCGACGACCTGGTGGCGCTCAAGATGCTCAAGCGCGAGGTCGCCGGCGACGCAGTTCTGGTCGAGCGCCTGAAGAGCGAGCTCAAGCTGGCGCGCAAGATCACCCATCCCAACATCCTGCGCACCTTCGACTTCGGCGACATCGACGGCAACCCGTTCATCTCGATGGAGTACGTGCGCGGGCTGACGCTGCGCGCCATGCTCGAGCGCTCCGGGCGGCTGCCCTATTCGGCCGGCCTGCGCCTCGCCCGCCAGCTCACCTCGGGGCTTGCGGCGGCGCACGCGCTGGCGATCATCCATCGCGACATCAAGCCCGAGAACATCATTCTCGATTCGCAGGGCAACGCCAAGCTGATGGACTTCGGCCTGGCCCGGCCGGTGACCCGCCTCACGCCGGGACAGACCCAGGCCGGCTTCATCGTCGGCACGCCGCACTATCTCGCCCCGGAGCAGCTCGAAGGCAAGGAGCCCGACCAGCGCGCCGACGTCTACGCGTGCGGCGTCGTGCTCTTCGAGGTCTTCACCGGCCGCCTGCCGTTCGGCGGCAACAACCTCATGGAAATCATCTCCCAGCACCTGCGCGAGGCGCCGGTCGCGCCGCACGAGTACTGGCCGGAGATCCCGCCGGCGCTCGAGCACCTGCTGCTGCGCTGCCTCGAGAAGGACCCGGCGGCGCGCTATGCCGACGCCGCCGCGCTGGTGACCGAGCTGGACAAGCTGACCGCCTGAGCGGCGCGATTCTCCGGCGGAGCGCAGGAGACCGGCCCTTGCCTGGTTTCACAAGAGCAGTGGCGGAGAGGATCCCCCTGGCGGGAGACGTGGACGCGGACTGGGAACTGCTGGCGCGCGCAGCCGGCGGCGATGGCGATGCCTTCGCGGCCCTCGTCCGCGGCCATCAGGAGCGCCTGGTCGGGCTCTGCGCGCGCTGGCTGGGTGACCGCGAGGAGGCCCGCGACGCGGCGCAGGAGGTCTTCCTCAAGGCGTTCCGTCATGCTTCCCGGGTCGAGCCGCGGGGGCGATTCTTCACCTGGCTCTATCGCATTGCCATCAACCATTGCCTGAATCAGACGCGGCGGCGCAGAATCGCGCGCTTCTTCTCGCTCCAGGGGCTTTCCGGCGCCGGCGAAAGCCGGCAGGGCGGTGGCAGCGAAGGGGCCGGCGATTTCGACCCCGCCGACGGCAGGCCCGACGCGGAGAGCGCGCTGCTCGCGCGCGAGCGCTGGCGAAGGACGCGCCAGCTCCTCGACCGGCTGCCCGAGAACCAGCGCGCCGTGGTGCTGCTGGCGCGATTCGAAGGCCTCTCGGGGCGCGAAATTGCCGAGACGCTGGGGATCACCGAAGGGGCGGTCGAGAGCCGTCTGGTGCGGGCGATGCGCCGCCTCGCACCGCAGGAAGAGACGGTTCGGGGGGTTCCAGTCAAGGAAGGGGGAGTCGGATGAATCGCCGAGGGCAGCAGGAGGCGGAAGCGCGCTGGGCGCGAGCCGTGCTCGATGCGGACGCCGCAGGGGAGCGCCCGGAAAGCGGCGCGGAATCCTGGCAGGCGGCCTGGCAGGGTCTCGAGCTGCCGCCGGCGGCGGGGGGGGCGGCGCCACTCGTTCCGCCGGACTTCGCTCGCCGCGTCGCGCTCGCCTGGCAGGCCGAACAGGCACGCGCCGCCGCGCCGCTTCTCGGCGCGGGCTGGATGCGCGCCGCCGCGCTGGCCGCGCTGCTCGCCGGCATCGCCCTCGGCAGCACCCTGTCCCTCGCCGGCAGCAACCCTGCCGACAGCGGCGCCGCCGCCGAGGAGTCCTGGCAGACCACCTCGCTCTCCGAAGAGTACCTGTCGGCGCTCGCGAGTCCCGAGGCCATCCTGTCGTCGCCGACGGGAGCCGACGAAGCCGCGGACGTCGCGCCGGAGGCGCCGGCGGCCGAGCCATGAGGCGGCATCTCCTCTTTCTCGCGCTCCTCCTGTCGGTCGGCATCAACTGCGGGCTGCTCGGCATGGGCATCGCCCGTCACCGGCTGCTGAGCGCCGTCCGCGAGGCCGAGGATCGTCCGCCGGAGCGCGATGGCCGCGAGGGTCGCGAAGGCGCCCGCCTGGCCGATCGCCTGCAGCTCTCCGGCGAGGCCCGCGAAGGCTTCCTCCGCCTGATGCGCGAGCTGGCGCTGCGCGTCCATTCCGGGCGCCGGCAGATCGACGAGGCGCGCCGCGAGCTGCGCCACGAGCTCACCTCGGCGGCTCCCGACCGCGCCCGCATCGACGGTCTGCTCTCCGAGCTCGCCCGCGAGCAGGACGCGCTCGACCGCGCCCTGGTCGCCAACGTCTATGCGGCGCGGGAGCTGCTCGACGGACCGGCGGAGCGCGAGTACCTCCGCTTCGTCGAGCGCTTCGGCGCCGCGGTTGCCGGG
>CAZQTL010000261.1:0-5112 GCA_964595975.1 uncultured Thermoanaerobaculia bacterium
CAGCGCGACGCTGTCGGTCCAAGGCCCCAGCGGTCGGTCTTCGTCGCCGCCGACGAGCATCTCCCGGTGCACCCCATGGTCGCGCACGGCGGTGCGCAGGAAGGTTTCGGCCTCGCCGGCATTGGCGATGCGGCGTGCCGCCAGATGCGGCACCGGGTCGAGGCCCTGGCTGCGGATGTCGGCCAGCAGCGGCAGCGACTGTGGCAGCGGACGCCCCGGCAGCGACGGCACATAGACGCAGGTGCCCGCGGCCAGCAGCGACGCGGCCTCCGCCAGGTGCGGCGCCTCGCGCAGCGTGGTCTCGATCGAGGCCTGGGCAAGCAGCTCGGCGGCGGCCTCGACCTGCGCAGCGGCATCGGGGCCGGCAGGAGCCAGGCTGCTCGGGCGGGTCATCGCGTGGCCTTCATGCGTTCAATCGCGTTTGCGCGAGACGGCGTAGGACTCGTCGTGGAACCACAGGCTGCCATGGCGTTTGAGCACGTCGGCCGTGGCGTCGAGGTACTGCCGCCGGCCGATCACCTGATCGAGCCGCTCGTCGTCGATCTGCGCCACGTAGACCGCCGCGTTCCAGGCGGCGAACAGCGTGGAGGTGCCGATGGCCGAACTCACCTCGCTCGGCAGCGTGTGCATGTCGTAGCGGAACACCGCACGGTTGTCGGCATAGGCGTTGAAGTTGAAGTGGCGGATGAGGTAGCGGTAGTAGTCGCGCCCGTCCGGCAGGTCGGCGGCGGCGAGCGTCGCGCGGCTCTGCGGCAGGTACTCGTCGCGCAGGAAGTCGCGGAAGCGGCGGTAGGAGGGCAGCACCGCCTCCTCGACGGCCTGACGGCCCGCCGCGAGCAGCCGGTCGCGATCAGCCGCCGCGAAGGTCGCCGGGAAGTCGGCGAACGGCTTGAAGAGGTCACTCTCCTCGGGCGTCGCGACGGCGTGGGCGGCGGCGGTGGCGTCGACGCCGGCGATCGCCACCCGCGGCGGCGTCATGCCGCGCGCGAGGCCGCGGCGCATGAGGGCGATCGACTCGTCGAAGACGCGCGGAAATTGGCGCAGCCGGGCGAGGTAGTTGTCGTAGTCCTGGACGGTCGCGAGCGACACCTCTTCGGGCAGGCGCGCGAGCGCGGTGTGAAAACCGGAGTCGGCGTTGAGCAGCAACTGCTCCTCGCCGAACTTCCGCGCATCCAGGCGATCGGCGAGCTCGGCGCCGAAGAGGTCGTAGCTCACCTGATCCGTCGGCGGCAGCGCCGCGCGGTCGACCTTCGAAAGCGCCTCGAGGAAGGCACGCGTCTCGCGCTCACGGCGGGCAAAGCCCTCCTCCGAGTCGTCGCCCAGCCGGTCGTCGCTCGTGTGCACGCCGACGTAGGTGGCGAGCAGCGGGCTCTCGGCCAACCGCACTGTCCACTCCTTCTCCAGCAGGGCCCGGAAGCGCGCTGCCTCGTCGGCGAAGGCGACGCCGGCCGTCATCGCCGCGGCCAGTAGGGTCCAGACAACGAGAGCCGGTCTTCGTCGCATGCAGGGTCTCCTCGCAAGGCCGCGATGCTAGCGCACGCTTCGCCCCGCGGCAGGCGACGCGAATCCCGGCCGTCAAAGCTCAGTCCGAGGCGCGGAGGAGGCGCCCACGCGGATCGACGACCGGATCGGCGAGGCCGGCGGGCCAGGGCAGAATGACACGCCCTTCCGCCATCTCGAGGCGCACGGGCTTTCCCCCGGCACCGACGATCTCGACCGGCATGGGGAAAGGCAGATCGTCAGGAGTCTCCCACCACAGCGTGAGCTCGTCCCCCTGCCGGCTCTGTCGCAGCCGGGGCAGCTCGGGCTGGCGGAGGTAGACCTCGAAGAACCACGCCAGATCGCGGCCGACCGTCTCGTTCGCCTGGCGCAGAAAATCGTCGGTGGAGACCAGGCGGCACTGGCGGCCGTCGGTGATCTTCTCCATCTCCGGCGTCGGATAGGCCCAGCGGCGCAGCAGGCGGAAGAAGGGCTCGTCCCCCACCAGCCAGCGCAGGCTGTGCAGCACCCAGGCGCCCTTCGCGTAGACATCGACGTCCGTCGGCGTGCGGTTCTGGCTCGAGGCGGCCGCGGCAGCCGTCGGCTCGAGCGTGCGGTAGACCTGCCGCAACGACCGCTCGGCCCGCGACGCCACCGGACGCCGGTTGAGGATCGCCGGCCGGAAACGCTCGAGGACCCGCCGCGCGGCCTCCTCGCCGAAGCGGCGCTCGGCGTAGAGCACCTCCATGTAGCCGTCGAAGCCCTCGTGCAGCCAGAAGTCGCGCCAGTCGGAGGCCGAGACGAGGTTCCCCCACCACTCGTGGGTGAGCTCGTGCAGGGCGATCCAGTGATAGCCGTGCTGCCGATCGCGATGCTCGGCGTCGGCCGGCGCGTAGGCCACCGCGGTCTGGTGCTCCATCGCCACATACGGCGTCGCGACGAAGTTCAGCTTGTCGGCGCGGAAGGGATACGGCCCCAGCTCGCCTTCGAGGAAGGCGGCGAAATCGACCAGCTGGGAGAGCAGGAGACGCTCCTCGGAGTTGTCCTCGAGCGCCCAGCGGACGATCGGCAGCGCGGTCCCCGCGACGCTGGTGTAGGGGGCCTCGAGCTTGACGAACGGCCCGGCGTTGACGGTGACGTCGTAGCTGTTGATCGCCCCGGTGGTCCGCCAGTGCCAGGTGCGGGTGCCGTCGGCGTGGTCGTCGATGCCCAGGAGGCGGCCGTTGGCGACGATCGTCAAACCCGCCGGCACGCGCAGATGCATCGCGACGCCGCGCTCGGGCTCATCCGAAGGGTGGTCCTTGCACGGCCACCAGAGGTCGGCGCCGTCGACCTGGCACGAGACACCGAACCAGGGTTGACCGGCAGCGGTCCGCTTCCAGGTGAAACCGCCCTCCCACGGTGGGTTCGGAGCGACTCGCGGCTGTCCGCCGTACTGCACGGCGACGCGCAGCCGGCGGTCGCCCGCGACCGGCTCGGGCAGCTCGACCCAGAGCTTGCCGCCGCCGTGTCGAAACTCCGCCGGCTGCGGCGGGCTCTCGTCCAGACCCAGGGTGACCGACTCCACCTGCAGGCGGTCGTCCAGGTCGAGCTCCAGACGGCGGAGGGCGCGCACGGTACGGGCCTCCACCGTGACGGTGCCGTCCAGCCGCTGCGCCTCGGGGTCGATGGCGAGATCGAGGTCGTAGCCGAGAACGTCGTAGGCCGCCTGATCCGCCGAGAGCGGCCCGCCGGTGTCAGAGGGCGCGGCAGCCGCGACGGCAGCGGCGAGGGCGAGCGATAGCCACAGCACGATGCGCATACGGCGAGGCTACCAAGAGTGGACCCCGCAGGCTGCGCGCCGATGCCGGCTCAGCCGGCCAGCGAGACCCCGATGAGATGTCCGACGCCATAAGTGAGCCCGGCGGCGACCAGTCCGAAGAGCAGCTGCCGCAGGCCCGAGAACCAGACGCTCCGGCCGGTCATCAGGGTGATCAGGGCGCCGATGCCGAAGAGGCCGAAGGCGCTCGCCACGACGCTGGTCCACAGCGCCGCCGGCCCTTCGAGCAGGCCGTAGGGGATGACCGGAATGACCGCGCCGATGGCGAAGAGGATGAACGAGGTGATCGCCGCCACCCAGGCCGAGCCGCCGAGCTCCTTCGGATCGACCCCGAGCTCCTCCATCGCCAGCGTATTGACCGCCCGCGCCGGATCGGCGATCAGCTGGGCGGCGATCTCCTTCGCCGCCGCCGGGTCGAGCCCCTTGGCGCGGTAGATGAGCTCGAGCTCGCGCCGCTCTTCCTCCGGGTCGGCCTCGAGCTCGGCCTTCTCGATCTCGATCTGGTGCTGGAAGAGCTCGCGCGCGCTCTGCACCGAAAGCCATTCGCCCAGGGCCATCGAGCCCGCGCCGGCGAGGAGCCCCGCGAGCCCGGTCACCAGGATCGAGCTGCCAGCGAGCTCGGCGCCGGCGACGCCCATGACCAGGGAGAGGTTCGACACCAGGCCGTCGTTGGCGCCGAGCACCGCGGCGCGCAGGGCGTTGCCCCCCGCCGCGCGGTGGCGCCCTTCGAGCTGCGCGAGAGCTCCGCCCTCCATGCCACCGACCCCCTTGGCGGCGATCACTCCGAGGAGCTTGGCGTGCGAGCGCTCGTCGCCGGCGAGCGCCGGCGCGGCGGCGATGCCGGTCGTGCCGGAGGCGTACCCGGCGCTGTCGATCTTCTCGCGCTCGGCGATCGTCGGCAGGATGAAGTCGGCGCCGAAGCGCTGGGCGAGCAGGATCATCATCCGCGTCCGCCAGCCGACTCGCGGATCGGGACGCCGGTCCCCCGCCTCGGCGAGCTGCTTGCGCCAGCGCGCCGCGTGCCGCTCCTCGCTCTCGGCCATCCGGCCGTAGACCTCTTTCAGCTCGGGACGGACCTCGATCCCGGCGAGCGCGCGGTAGAGCGCCACCCCCTCGAGCTCGCCCTGCAGCAGCTTGCGGAGTCCTTTCACGTTCGCGGAGTTCGCCATGCTGCCAGTGTAGGCCGCACCTGGCCCGTCGAGCCCACCCCGACGGGCTGCCAGCTGCCTGTGCTAGAAAAGAGCGGTATGCCGATCTACGAGTTCTACTGCCCCGACTGCCATACGGTGTTCAGCTTCTTTTCGTCGCGGATCGATACCGCCGTGCGGCCGGCCTGTCCGCAGTGCGGCAAGGCGGAGCTCCAGCGCAAGCCGTCGCGCTTCGCGGCGCTCTCCGGCGCCAAGCCCGGCGGCGCGGGCGGAGAGATGGAAGGGGACGCCGACGATCCGCTCGCCGGATTGGACGAGGAGCGCATGGCCGGCGTCATGGACTCGCTCGCCGCCGAAATGGAAGGGATGGACGACAGCGCGCAGCAGGATCCGCAGCAACTGGCGCGCTTCCTCGCCCGCTTCCAGGAGGCGACCGGCCTCGAGGCCGGGCCGAAGATGGAGGAGATGATGGCCCGGCTGAAGGAGGGCGCCGACATGGACGAGCTCGAAGCCCAGATGGGCGGCGCGGGCTCGGAGGGCGGCGGCGAGTACGGCGAAGCGGGCGCCGGCGAGCCCGACGACTTCTCCGACTTCTTCCGTGCCAAGCGCGCCGCCGCCGCGCGCCGCAAGGCGCCGCGCGTCGACGAGACGCTGCACTTCCTCTGA
>CAZQTL010000262.1:0-5108 GCA_964595975.1 uncultured Thermoanaerobaculia bacterium
CCACTTCGCCGGAGCCGCCGCCGGAGCGATCCGGGTCTTCGAGCCCGGGGGCGCGGGCCTCGCTCCGGTCGTGTTCTGCGGGCCGGGGCCCCGCGCCGCGGCCGGCCAGGGCGTGCTCGCCCGCTGGTGCGACCGCTGCGCCGAGTCGGCCGATCCGCAGGCCGCGTGCGTGCGCGGCGGGCTGTGCCGCCACGACGAGCGGTTGCCGGCCCGCCAGCTCGAATCGGTCTGCCGCCACGTGCTGGTCGTGCCGCTCAAGCACGCGGGCCGGCAGGTCGGCATGCTCGACCTCGTTTTCGACGCGCCCTGCGAGCTGCCGGCCGGGATGCCGGCGATGCTGCAGGCGGCCGGCGACCTGATCGGCGTGTCGCTCGACAACGCCCGGCTCTCCGAGGAGATGATCCGCGTCGTGCTGATGAACGAGCGCCAGCGGATGGCGAGCGAGGTCCACGACTCGCTGGCGCAGGGCCTCACCTACATGCGGATGCGGATGAGCCTGCTCTCCGACGCGATCCGGCAGGGCGACGAGTTGCGCGCCCACAAGTACTGGTCCGACATCGACGACGCGATCTCGCACTCGCACGCGCGGCTGCGCGAGCTCATCACCTGCTTCCGCAGCCGGATGGACGCCCGCGGACTCGTCCACGCGCTCGAGGAGGTCGCCGCCCATTTCTTCGAGCGCACCGGCGTCCAGGCGCGGTTCGTCAACCGCGTCGCCGGCTTCCGGATGGACCCGGGCCGCGAGGTCGAGGTGTTCCACATCGTCAACGAGGCGCTCGCCAACGTCGCGCGCCACGCGCAGGCGCGCAACGCCGAGGTGACGCTCGACCGCGTCGCCGGCGGCTTCGAGGTCGTCGTCCAGGACGACGGCGTCGGCATCGTCGCCTCGGCCGGTCCGTCGGAGCGCGGCGGACACAACGGCCACCACGGGCTCGCGATCATGCGCGAACGCGCGGCGCGCCTCGCCGGCGACATCGTCATCGAGCAGGTCGCCGGGCGCGGCACGCGCGTGCGCCTGCGCATCCCCGAATCCGAACTCCCGCACGAGGCTACCTCATGAGCGACCCGATCAGCGTCGTCCTGGTCGACGACCACGGACTGTGCCGGCGGGGGCTCGCCGAGCTCCTCGAGGCGCGCGCCGGCATCAAGGTCCTGGGCACCGCGGGCAACGCCGACCAGGCGGTGCGCCTGCTGTCGACCGAGAAGCCGACGCTCGTCATCATGGACCTCAAGATGTCGCCGGTCGACGGCTTCAAGCTGCTGACGCGCCTGCGGGCCGAGGGCATCGACACGCCGGTCGTCGTGCTGACGATGAGCGACTCGCAGGACGACCTCGCCCGCGCGTTCCGCGCCGGCGTGCGCGGCTACCTGCTCAAGGACATGGATCCGGACGACGTCATCGACGCGATCCGGCGCACCGCGCGCGGCGAGGTCGTCGTCGCGCCGACGATGGCGGTCAAGCTGGTCGACATGCTGCTGCCCGGCGAGACGCGCCGCTCGCACGACAGCTACATCCGGCTCTTGACCGAGCGCGAGCGCGAGATCCTCCAGCACCTGTCGTCGGGCAAGAGCAACAAGGCGATCGCGCAGGCGCTGTCGATCAGCCACGACACGGTGAAGCTGCACGTGCGCCACATCCTGTCCAAGCTGGGCCTGACCTCGCGCGTCGAGGCCGCGGTGTTCGCCGTCGAGCACCGCGTCGCCTCCGAGCACTCGGCCTCGTCGCACCAGGCGTCGGGCTAGCCGGGTCGCGGGCCGGGTCGCGGTCGTTCTGCCGATGCGCGACGACGCTCCTGCGGCGGACGGCCGCGCGCGTCCGGACGCGGCCGAGGTCTTCCGGCGCTACGGCATCGAGCCGAACCGGCGCTCGGCCGGCGGTCTCGATCTGTGGTTGCGCTGCCAGGTGCGTCGCTGGCGGCTGATCCGCCGCGAGCTCACCGCGCGCCCGCCGCTGCCGTGGCCCAAGCGGCTCGCGGCCTGGCGGCGCGGCTTCATGTCCGCGAGCGTCGTCCTCTACCGGCTCGAGCGCGGCGACGCGTCCTCGTACGTCGACGACTGGACCTATTCGCTCGCCTCGTACCGGTACAACGGCTTCTTCAATCCGATCGTCGGCAACAAGCTCGTGCTCTCGCAGATCCTCGCGGCGCACGGCGTGTCGCACCCGCGCGTGCACGGCGTCGTGCGCCGGGGACGGCCGATGGCGATCGGGACGGCGGCGGGCGGCGCGCCGCGCGATCCGATGCGACGCCTCGACGACTGGGCGGCCGACGGCCGGCCGCTGGTGTTCCGTCCCTACTGGTCGGGCGCCGGCGAGGGCGTGTTCTTCGTCCGGCGCGAGGACGGCGCGTGGACGCTCAACTGGCAGCCGGTCGCCGACGCCGACCTGCGCGCGCTGGTCGCCTCGCTCGACCGCTACCTCGTCACCGCGTACGTCGACCAGGCCGCCTACGCCGCCGCGATCTACCCGCACGCCGCGAACACGATCCGCGTGCTGACGATGATCGACGACGACGGTCCGTTCGTCGCGGCGATCGCGCACCGCTTCGGCACCCGGCGCTCCGGCGTGCTCGACAACTTCCACCAGGGCCGCGGCGGCCTCTCCGCACCGGTCGATCGCGACAGCGGGCGGATCGGGACGGCGCTGACGCTCGACGCCGATGGAATGGTCCGCGAGCACGCCCGCCACCCGGACACCGGTGCGCCGATCGAGGGCGCGACGCTCGTCGGGCTCGCCCGCGCGCTCGACGGCGTGCTCGACGCGGCGCGCTGCCTGCCCGAGGCGCCGCTGGTCGGCTGGGACGTGCTGGTCACCGACGACGGCTACTCGATCCTCGAAGGGAACTCGCCGCCGGCGCTGCAGGTGTGGCAGGTCCACGGCCCGCTGTTGCGGGATCGGCGGGTGGCGAGATTCATGGCGCGCCGGTTCGGATAGTCGAGTCCCGCGAACAGGGCCGGGCCTCGGCGAACCGCGCAGGTCAGGGCCTCGTACCGCGGCATTACCTCATACGCTATCATTGGTATTGGTGCGTCGGTGCTTGGTACCGACGTTGGTCGATCGTGATGCCGCCTTGAACATGGGCACGTCGGTGGAGGGGCCGGATGGAGCGCCTCGTCATTCCCGGTCGCGATCGCCGTCCTATCGCTGGCCAGCGCCCTGATGTGGAATCAGACCAGATAGCGGACGCGGTCGCCGTTGCTCGCCCTGGCACACGATGTCCACGCCCGCAGTGTCGACGTTGTCGAAGATCCTGGCGTGTAGCCGTACGCGCTCGACCGGAGCCGAGAGCGATAATCGGTCCGCGCTGGCGGAGCAGAGACGTTACCCTGGACGACCACGGCACGGCCCGGCGATCTCGCGTCCACGACCTGCCTGGATCCCGTTCCTCTCGGGTCGAGCGTTACCTGCGCTTCCGTCGCCGGGCCCGCCGTTCCGGTTCCCCCGATTCCGCTGCGCCGTCGACGTTCATGCGGCGCGCTCGATTCGTATTCAAGGCAATCACCCTCGTCGCGATCGCCCAGGTCGGCGCTGCCGCCGAAGCGGCATCGATGTACCTGTTCCATCCGTTCGGCGAGCCGATCGATCGCGGACCGATCACGGTCTCGTATACGACCTCGCAGGGGCGCAATGCCTGCGACCCCCTGATGGCGGTTCGTCGGGACGGTCGCCAAGTCACGATCGAGGCGCGCCTTCTTCCTCAGAATTCGCCGGACCCTCATTGTGCCGAATGGCCGCATGTGTCCATCGGCGAGTTGGACGCCGGATGGTGGACGATCGTCGTGCAATTCTACGAGGCGGACCTGACCACGCCGGCCGAGAGGGCGTCGCGCGAGATCCTCGTGAGGCAGCCCGGAGCGAGCTGCAACCGTTGGGCGCACCGGCAGTCGACGCTGATCGTGTTGCACAAGCAGCTATCGGGCTCGGCGATCGTCGAGCGAATGGCGTATGACGCGGTGTTCGCGGCATCGCTCGGCAGCCCGCTGTCAGGCCGCGTGCAGCGCACCCCGTACCACGAATTCGCGGTCCTGACCTACCCTGTGCTGGAGAATCCGCTCGACAAGCGCGCGTTTCTGGAGAGCTCGGGGCAATGGCTGAGCGTCGAAGTCAACGGAGAGTTTTGCTACAGCCCGCCGCCCGGAGACCACAACGGGCGCGCGATCGAGTACCATCATGCGACGCTCGACCGCTACTTCTACACGGCGGCGGAGAACGAGATCGAGGCGCTCGAAGGCGGCAGCGGCCCTGACGGTTGGCGGCGCACGGGCGAGTCGTTCGGTGTGCTGGTGCACCCCGGCTGCCCACCGTCGCGGTCGGAGCAAGTCGTCTACCGCTTCCTGGGCAAACCAGGACTCGCGCCGGGGACGCACTTCTTCACCACGAATCGCGAGGAATGCCACGTCGTGGACCGGTCGGGCGCGTGGACGTACGAAGGCTACACGTTCTGGGCGACACCCACCGGCGCGAACGGCGGTTGCGCGAACGCCGCCGAGGTCCCCGTGTACCGCCTCTGGCATTTGCAGGGTACCTCCGGTCACCGCCTCACGTTGAAGCGTGCGATCGTGGACGACATGACGGCAAGAGGCTGGATCGAGGAGGGCATCGTCATGTGCGTGCGTCCCTGACCGGATGCCGTGTCTCGGCCTCCCGCCAGGAATGCAGCGTCGGGCCCGATCGTTCGGCTGATGAAGAGGTGCGGTGCAAGGGGGGCCAACGCTACCAATCGGGCCGAGGTCGGTGTCGACATGAAAACGCCGTTGGGCGCAGGAAGGCTACGGAGTCTACGATCCGATCGCCTGTGCGCGCCCATCTAGAAGAATGCGGGTTCCTGCATTCGCTGCTTTCCGAGTGTTGGATTGATTGACAACAAGCGGGAGTGTTGGCATACTGTCCAACATGGTGGCGACGCGGTTGCTTCGTACGCGGATCGTGTACTCGGAATCCGCGTTCGCCGAGTTGGCCCTGTGGCTGCTGACCACGCCGTTGCCGGGCTCGGCGCATCGTTACAAGTACCGGCTCGCGTATGTGGTGCGCGGGTGCTGCGTGATCCGCTACGATAACGAGGCCGGCAAGGGCGACCATCGCCACTACCGGTCCAACGAGAGGCGATACG
>CAZQTL010000263.1:0-1938 GCA_964595975.1 uncultured Thermoanaerobaculia bacterium
AGCAACGCGATCTCGTCGGCGCGGGCGGTGATGAAGTAGTGGCCGAATCCGGCGTTGAAATACTCGACGACCGTCACCTTGCTCGCGGTCTGGCCGCTCGCCGCGGCCGCCTGGACGGCCGCCTCGGCGTTGACGATCCCCGTGCCGCAAGTCAGAAACGTGCAATTCGACGTCCCGGGGAACGGCTTGGTCGTCGACGTCAGGGCCGAGCGCAACTGCTGCTGCGTCAGCGACGGCGCCACCGCCAGCATCAGGCTCGCCACTCCGGCGACGATCGGCGTCGAGAAGCTCGTGCCCTGCGCTCCGTGCACCGAATAGGTGCCGGGAACGGTCGACCCGTTGTTCGAGAGCACGGCGATGAGACCGAAATCGGCCCCGGGCTTCGAATCTCCGCCCGGCGCCGAGAGGTCGACGGTCGAACCGGTGTTCGTGTAACTCGCCCTCTGGCCGGAGATCGCGGTGGCCGCGACCGAAATCGTCGACGGGCACGACGACGGGAAGTGCAGGTTCGCATCGCCCGATTCGTTGCCGGCCGCGGCGAAGATCGCCCGCAGGCCGGTCGGCGTCACGAACTGCGCGATCAGCGCGTCCTCCTCGGCGGTGCACGGGGCGTCCGAGGCGCCGCCCAGGCTCAGGTTGAGCAGATGCGCCGGCGTCGGATTGGACGGGACGCCCGGCACCGGAAACCCGGCCGACCACGCGATCGCGTCGAAGATGTCGGAGAAGTCGCCGCCGCACTTGCCCAGCACGCGGACCGGCAGGATCTTCGCGGCCCAGTCGATCCCCGCGACCGCCAGCGAGTTGTTGCTGTTGGCGCCGATGACGCCGGCGACCGACGTGCCGTGCCAGCTCGAGTTCTCGATCTCGCAGTCCGGGAAATGCCCGGTGTCGAGATCGGCCTGCGTGAGCCAGTCGCCCGGGTCGGTCGGATCGGCGTCGCGGCCGTTGCCGTCGTTCGCGACCAGCGGGTCGCTGACGAAGTCGTAGCCGGGCAGGACGCGGCCGGCGAAATCCGGGTGCGGCAGGATGCCGGTATCGAGTACCGCCACGACGGTCGACGCCGACCCGGTCGTCAAGTCCCAGGCGGCGAACGCGCTGATCGTCGTGGCGTCGTTGCGCAAATAGGATTGCGACTGGAGGTTGGTGTCGTTCGCGCTTCTCGCCCGCTTGAGTCGACGATCGGGAACCGCGATCTTCGCGCCGCCCCGGGACATCGCCGCGCGCGCGGCCGCCGCGGCATCGGCACCCTCCGGCAGCTCGACGAGATGGGCGCCTGCGGCGAGGCGGCGGACCGGCGTCGCGGCGACGTCGGCTTCGCGCTGGAGCCGCTCGATCCGCGACTTGGGCGAGAACGCCGCCTCGACATCGGTCGGATCGAACTGCAGGATCAGGCGCGCCCCGCCGGCATGGACCGCTCCGCAGACCGCGAGCGCGCTCGCCGCGATTCCAAGCAACGACCATCGGCGATTGTGGCTTCCCGACATTTCGGCTCCCCGGCATTCGTGACACCGCCGCGCGGCAACCAGGCCCGCGCTCGGCGTCGATCGACCGCACCTTACCCGGTCGGCCGCGTCCGCTCAACCCGACGGCCGCGCGCGGAGGCCGATACGCGATCCGGCACTACAATGGCGCGGTGTCCCGCTCGACCCAGGTCGTCTACGGAGTCAAGCTCGCCGCGCTCCTGGCGGCGTTTCTGCTGCCCGCCATCCCCCAGCCCACCGACTACCATGCGTTCGCCGACCGTCGGGTGGCGGTCGGCATCGCGAATGTCGCCGACGTCCTGTCGAATCTGGCCTTCGTCGGCGCCGGCGGCGCCGGCCTCGCGGCGATCGCGACCGGTCGGGCGCGATTTCACGCCTCGGCCGAGCGCTGGCCTTACGTGGTCTTCTTCGCCGGCGTCCTGCTGACCGGGTTCGGTTCCGCCTACTACCATCTGGC
>CAZQTL010000263.1:2038-5075 GCA_964595975.1 uncultured Thermoanaerobaculia bacterium
CGCTACACCCGCGGGCCGGATCTCTACTGGGTGTTCCTCGCCTACGTGCTGGCGAAGATCTTCGAGGCGCTCGACCGCGAGATCTTCTCGCTCGGCGGCCTGGTCAGCGGGCATACCCTCAAGCACCTGGCCGCCGGCGCCGCGGCCGGCGTGGTCGTCCGGATGCTGCTCAGGCGGTCGGTGCGTGTAGGGCGCCACGGTTGAACTTGCGAGAACTCGATCGCTCCCCGGGGCACGGCCGCGAGAGCGGACCCCTCGACGACGAGGCCGTTTCGCCTCCCGCGATACCGCAGACGAGATCGGCCTGCCGCAACGACACGACTATTGAACACACCCCACGCCACCATCGGCGCCCTCTGCGGACGGCGCAATTCAGGCGATGACGGCTACGGTGTTCGTTTGGCCCTTTTCAATCGTTCGGGTTGGATGTCGGGTTGGCAATACGGCCGCCAACCCGACGTAAGGCGCTCACCTCTCGGTCCTTGCAGGCAAGAGCCGTCCGCGCGGGGAGCACCGCTCACGTGCTGCGTGTGGCAGCGACCCTGCGACGCCCCACGAGGTAGCTTATCCGGGCTAGCGGCCCATCCGTCCGCAGCATCAACAAGGCGGCAATCGCAAGGAGGCACGCGAGGAGTTGCAGCGCAGTGGCACCGACTGTGGGAACCGCTGCCACGCCGACTCCTGGACCGCCCTGGTCCACGATGTCTGTCGTCGCGTCCCAGTCGTCGTCGCCCAGCGCGTTGTCCGTGAGCGTTAGGCTGTAGATCGCGCTCGCGGGATTGGGCGCCTCCACGAACCGGTACCACGTCGAGCTCGCCCCCTTGGTCTGCGGACCGTACTTCCAGTAGGCCGCGCCGCGCGGCAGCACCGAGGGGTAAGTGATCGTCACGGTCACCGGGCCCGTGCAGCCGCGCAGCGTGAAGGCGAACAGACCGTGGGGGAACTGCACCGGCGCGGGAGCGGCGACGCTGCCGGCATTGATGAACGCGGCGTCGAGGAACGTGCACGCCACGCCTCCGCCGCTGATTTCGGCCGTTGCGGTGCCTGTCCCGGTCGCGGTCGGACCGGAAAAGCTGGCCACGCTGGCGACCGTCAGCGTGAACGTCTGGCTCGCCGGCGGGTTTACACCGTTGGCGGCAGCGATCGCCAAAGTGTAGACGCCGCCCTGCCCGTACGCGGCCGTCCCGGCGAGCGTCGCCGTTCCATTGCCGTTATCGACCAGCGTGATGCCCGAAGGCAGCGCGCTCGCCGTGCTGATTGCCGCGGTCGGCGTGCCGGTGGTCGTGACGGTGAAGGTACCGGCGGTTCCCACGGTGAACGTCGTCGCGTTGGCCGAGGTGATCGCCGGCGCCTGGTTCACGTGCAAGGTGAAGTTCTGGGACGCATCGGGCGGCACGCCGTTGGTTGCGGTGATGGTGAGCGGGTAGGTCCCGACGGTTCCCGCCGCCGGCGTGCCGCCGAGCGTCGCCGTGCCATTGCCGTTATCGACCAGCGTGATCCCCGAAGGCAGCGGGCTCGCCGTGCTGATTGCCGCGATCTGGGTGCCGGAGGTCGTGACGATGAAGGTGCCGGCTGTGCCCACGGTGAACGTCGTCGCGTTGACCGAGGTGATCGCCGGCGGAGCGGCCACACTGCAGACGCTGGGCAAACCTGTGCAGGTGTAGCCGACTTCGATCTGACCGATGCTGCTGCAGCCGTCGTTGTCGTTCGTGTTGCCATCGTCACAGGACTCGTAGCCCGTGATCAGGGAATCGCCGGCGATCGACGTGTTGTCCTGCCCCGTGGCGAGGCGATAGGTCCAGGTGACGGGGCTGGAGGGTACGCCGACGTCCCACTGCGCCGCGATGCCGTTGTCCGTGACCGGGTCGGTGTCGAGCGTGTTGTCCAGCGCACCGCCCAGCTCCATCAGCTCCCCCGGCCGGTAGTAGACCCCGGAGAAATAAGCGTTCCAGGCGCGGCTGCCCTGGATCAGCAATTCGTACTGACTGCCTTTGGCTACGCCCACGACCGTGGGGTTGCTGTTCGGCTGCCAGAAGGCGGGACCAAAATCGCCGCCGGCCAGGTAGGTGTCGAGCCAGTGGTAGATGCGGACGTTTTGCGTACTGCCGACCGGAGGCACCAGCGTCAGTCGCACTTCGAAATACACTTTGGGAACGACGTAGCGGACCGTCTGCGTGAGCTGAAATCCACCCGCCGATACGACGGTGACGACCTGATACGGGTCCGCTGCGGTTCCCTGACCGGTCACCGCGGTTTGCGAGACGGGCGTCCAAGCGGTGGCGTCCCATGCGATGTCGAGCTGCGGTCCATACACCGTCGCGGCCCCTGCGGCACCGACCGCCATGAAGAAACCGTTGTTGACGCCCACCGGACCGGTGGGCACGTCGCCGTAATATTGGCCGGCCCCGGCGCGAACGACCTGGATGCCTCCGAGATTGCCGAGGTAGATTCGCAGCCCATCGTCATTCGTCGTGCCGCCTGCCGCGTTGATCACCTTCTGGATGGGATCGAGCGGAAGAAACTGCGCCCACGTTGCGGACGCTCCGAGCCACACCACGAGCCCGATCCAGCACGCGACGATGAGGCGCCAGGGGCGCCGCGGCGAGGAACCCCGGTGCGTGCTTCCGTGCCGATCGATGCTCGTCATGGAATTTCCTCAAACGTTAACGGGGGCTAGAGCGGAATGGCACTCGCCTGAGCAAAATCTGCGCCACAAGAGCAAAGGCCCCGGGTTGGGGCCGTTGATCGGACCGGCCTCAAGCCGCAGAAGGGAGCGAGCGTTCCGGGGCGTCCGACCGCACCCGGTCGTCGGGCAATCGCTCCAACCGCTGCGCCTGGTCGCACCGCCTTGTCGCAAGTCTCAGCGCAAGTCTCAGCAACAGCGCCGCCCTGCAGCGCGTGCGGCGGGCTAGACGTCGAGGTTGCGCACGCCCAGCGCGTTGGTCTCGATGAACGCCCGGCGCGGCTCGACCTGCTCGCCCATCAGCTTGTCGAAGATCTCGTCGGCGGCGATCGCGTCCTCGATCTGCACCTTGAG
>CAZQTL010000264.1:0-5050 GCA_964595975.1 uncultured Thermoanaerobaculia bacterium
GCCGCGTCGCCCTGCAGCTGTTCTCGGACGACAACAAGGACCGCTGGATCGCGATCGCCACTCCGGGCGCCGCGACGGTGACGACGCTGATGCACGAGAGCGACCCCGCCTGGCTCGGCTGGCGCTTCACCGATTTCGGCTGGATGAAGGACGGGCGAGAGCTCTGGTACCTCTCCGAGACCTCGGGTTACTCGCACCTCTACATGCAGGCGCCGGGAGGCACGCGGCGCGCCCTTACCCAGGGACCGTTCGAGGTCGACCGGCCGCTGCTGGCGCGCGACGGCAGGAGCTTCTTCCTCTCGGCGAACCGCAACGCGCCGGGCAACTACGAGGCCTACCGCGTGCGCGTCGACTCGCCGGAGCTCGAAGCGCTGACGGCCAGCGGCGGCATGACCTACGCCCTGCCGTCACCGGACGAGAAACAGCTCCTGCTGACCAGCTCGTGGGCGACCCGGCCACCGGAGCTCTTCGTGCAGGCGGCGCGCCCCGGCGCCGCACCGAAGGCGCTGACGGCGACCACTTCGCCCGCCTTCTCCGCCGTCGCCTGGAGCGTGCCCGAAATCGTCCGCATCCCTTCGACGCATTTCTCCGGGTCTCTCCAGGCGCGGGTCTACACGCCCACCGCCGTGCCGGCGGGGACGGCTCCGCCGGCGGTCGTCTTCATCCACGGCGCCGGCTACCTGCAGAACGCGCATCAGGGCTGGTCGGACTACTACCGCGAGTTCATGTTCCACACCCTGCTCACGCGCGCCGGCTACGTCGTCCTCGACCTCGACTACCGCGCCTCGGCAGGTTACGGGCGGGACTTCCGCACGGCGATCTACCGCCAGATGGGCGAGCCCGAGCTCGACGATCTCGCCGACGGCGTCGCCTGGCTGGTCGCCAACCGCGGCGTGGACGCGAAACGGGTGGGCACCTACGGCGGCAGCTATGGCGGCTTCCTGACGATGATGGCGCTGTTCAAGCGGCCGGAGCTCTTCGCGGCGGGGGCGGCGCTCCGGCCGGTCACCGATTGGGCGCACTACAACCACGGCTACACGTCGGCGATCCTCAACACCCCCGAGGTGGATCCCGAGGCCTACCGCCGGAGCTCGCCGATCGAGTTCGCCGCCGGTCTCGCGAAGCCGCTCCTCATCTGCCACGGGATGGTGGACGACAACGTCGCCTTCCAGGACACGGTGCGCCTCGTCCAGCGTCTGATCGAGCTCGGCAAGACCGACCTCTTCGAGACCGCGATCTACCCGTTCGAGCCGCACTCCTTCAAGGAGCCGACGAGCTGGGTGGACGAGTACAAGCGGATCTTCCGGCTCTTCGAGACCCACCTGAAGTAGCGGGCGAGCGGCGGCGCTAACGAGGCGGCGGGGCGGCCGGGGGAGCTGGGGGCGGCGTCCCTCCGAGGTACCCGAGCGCCTCGAGCTCCTTGCGCAGGTCGTCGTCGAGCCGGTCGCGCGTGCGCTGGTCGGGCGCGCGCGGATTGCGCCGCGCCCAGGCGCGCAGGAGGTCGCGCAGGCGCTCGACTTCGGCCGGCTCGCGCGCGGCGAGATTCGACCGCTCCCCCGGATCGGCTTTCAAGTCGTAGAGCTCCGGCGTGCTCGGCGTCGCCGGGTCGACGATCAGCTTGCGGTCGCCGTCGACCACCGCCCAGCGAAACGGTTTCGGCGGCGCGAGCTCGAGAAAGACCGGCCGGCGTTCCGCGTCCGCCGGCGTGCCGCGCCAGAGAGGCGCCAGCGACCGGCCGGGGAGACCCTGCGGGACGGGCTCTCCCAGGAGGTCGAGGATCGTCGGCAGGATGTCGAGCGCGCTCACCGGCTGGGCGATGCGCAGCCCGGCCGGCAGTCCGCGCGGCCACCAGAACAGGAGCGGTATCCGGGTCAGTTCGTCGTAGAGACTCTGCGAATGTCCGAGCCAGCCGTGATCCACCATCTCTTCGCCATGGTCGGCGGTGAAGATGAACAACACGTTGTCATCCGGGCCGAGCTCCTGCCAGAGGTCGGCGAGAAGCTGATCGGTGCGCCGGATCTCGGAGTCATAGAAGGGGCGGATCGCCTCGGCGAGAGCGGCGTCGGGCCGCGGAAAGCGCTGCCGCAACTCGCGCATCACGAGCCGCGCCGGCGAGCGCGGACCGTCGGCGTCGGCGCCGGGCGCATGCGCCGTCATCCAGGGGTCGAAGGGGAAATAGGGGTCGTGCGGGTCGAAGTAGTGCAGCCACAGGAAAAGTGGACGGCTGCGCCAGCTCTTCCGCCAGTCGGCGCCGTATTCGGCAGCGAGCAGCATTCTCGCCTTGTCGTTGACGACCGGCGCATTGAGAAAGGTCGGCGGGTCGAAGTAACGGTCGAATCCCTGGCCGAAGCCGAGATCGAGCGCCAGGTGACGGTTCGACGCCACGCCGAGCGTGCGAAAGCCGCTCTTGCCGACGAGCTCGGCCATCGTCGACAGCGACTCCGGCAGCATCGGCTGCCGTACCGCCTTGGTGTCGACGATCTCGCCCGAGACCACCCCATGCGTCATCGGCGGCACGCCGGTGAAGATCGAAGCCATGGTCGGCGGCGTCCACGAGCTCGTCGCGTAGGCGCTTTCGAAGACGACGCCTTGCCTGGACAACCGGTCGAGGAAGGGCGTCGTCGGCAGGCGATAGCCGTCGAAGGAGACGCGATCGGCGCGCAGCGCGTCGACCGTGATCAGCACGATCGCCGAAGGGCGCGGCGCCGCCGCGGCGGGCGGCGCGGGCAGCGGTACGGCGCACAGGCGGGTCGCCAGAGCGCAGCCAACGAGACCGGCGACGACGCCGACTCTGCCGATTCGCACGAGGCCCATCACCGGGGATTCTCTCCCAGAGGCCCCTGCGGAGTCGCGGCGGCGCTTCCGCCGGCCGACGGGAGACCGAGCTCATGAGCCGCCGCGACGCCGACGTCGCTTGCCGGCGCCTCGCGCGCGAGCGCATCGAAGACCGTCCGCGCCTCGGCCTCGCGTCCGGACATCGCCAGAAGCTTCGCCCGGTTGAAGCGCGCGCGGGGGTAGACCGGATCGCTGGCCAGCGCGCGCTCCACGGCGGCCAGCGAACCCTCGCGGTCGCCCTTCGCCAGCCGCAGCGAGCCGACGGCGTTCCAGATCCGCGCGTCCAGGCTGTCGCCCCGCAGCGCCGCGAGGTAGAGCGCCTCGGCGTCGTCGAAGCGGCGCTCCGCCAGATAGAGCCCGGCCAGCGCTTCGACGGCGCGCAGGTCGCGCGGGCGCAATCCGAGATAGCGCAGGTAAGCGGCGATGGCCGCCTGGCGGTCCCCCTCGGCGCGCTCGATCTCGGCGATGTTGAGCCAGGGATCGGGATAGCTCGGCAGACGCGCGACCAGGTCGGAGACGATCGCCAGCGCCTCCGTGACACTCCCGGTGGAGCGCAGCAGGAAGGCCAGGTTGTTGAGCGCCAGGGCGTTTCCCTCGCGCTCCGCGCGCACCACGCGCTGCTGGATGGGCAGCGCTTCGGCGTAGCGGCCGGCGAAGGTCAGCCACTGCGCGCGCACCGCCAGCACCCAGGGAGCCTGCGGCGTCAGGCGCTCGGCGCGGCGGATGGCGCGCTCCGCCTCGGCCGGCCGGCCGGCGCGCATCTCGGCCTGCGCCAGATTGGTCCACAGCAGCGGCGCCCCGGGGGTGTGGGCCGTCTCGCGCTCGAAGAAGGCGACCTCGTCGCGCCAGTCACGGTTGCGCTCGACGGTTCGCCAGGCAAACAGCGGCGCGACGATCGCCAGCCCCACGGCTGCCAGGGTGCGCCGGCTGGCGGCGCGGGGCAGGCGGGCGAGCGCCATCTCGCCGAGCGTCGCGACGAGCAGGAGGAAGACGA
Organism: uncultured Thermoanaerobaculia bacterium; assembly: GCA_964595975.1. Taxonomy (GTDB): domain Bacteria; phylum Acidobacteriota; class Thermoanaerobaculia; order Multivoradales; family JAGPDF01; genus JAGPDF01. Next base: position 3,830 of record CAZQTL010000264.1, read on the forward strand.
ACGACGGCAGATAGGCGAATCGCTCCGCCATGAGCGCCCCCATGTCGGGCGGTCCGGCGATGCGCACCAGATTGAGAATCGGCGCGAAACAGACCAGCAGCATCGCCGCCAGAAGGCCCACCTCCGGGCGGTCGCGCGCCAGACGCCCGAGGAAGACAGCGAGGAGACCGAGCGCGAGCAGGCTGCCGAGGAGCCGCGGATCGGCGAGCCGGGTCACGTACGGATTCTGGACGTAGGCCGAGAGCTCGCCGGGGGCGGCCATCCAGCCGAGGTAGCGCAGCACCGTCGGCGGCGCGCTGAGGACGGCCCGCGCCAGCGAATGCTCGGCGGGCGCCTCCGGCGGCGGCACACCGAGGGCGAGGAAGCGCACGATCGCGTAGAGCGCGACGATCGCCAGCCACGGCGCCACAACCCGAAAGGCGCGCGCCAGCCGTTGGAGCAGCCTGTCGGCAGAGGGACGCGCGAGCTCGAAACAACCGATCCACAGCGGCACCACGGCCGCCATCTCCTTGGCGAGCAGGGCGAGGGCGAAGCAGCTCCACGATCCGGCGAGGAGTGCGCGGCGCCCGCCGGCGCCGCGCGGGCGTTCGCGTGCGAGGTAGAGCCCCAGGCTCGCGCCGGAGAAGAGGAAGCAGAGGACATCGGTCCGTCCGGCGATCCAGGCGACGCTCTCGGTGTGGATCGGATGGACGGCGAAGAGCAGCCCCGCAACCCAGGCGACCGGACGGCTCGCGCCGAGCCCGAGCGCGAGCAGGCAGACGAGCAGCGCCGATGCCGCGTGCAGAAGCACGTTGGTGAGGTGGAAGCCGAAGGGTCGCGAACCCCAGAGCGCGTAGTCGAGGGCGAGACTCAGGCTCGACAGCGGCCGGAAGTAGCCGTACGAGAGGTCGGTCTCGGCGACGAAGACGTAGTCGTGGGTGACGAGCTCGGAAAGACGTTCCAGCGACTGGACGCGCGGATTGTCGACGATGAGGAAGCGGTCGTCCCAGACGAAGCCGCCGGCGAGGCTGTTCCAGTAGACCAGGAGCGCCGCGAGCGGCACCAGGGCGAAAAACAGCACCGCCGCCCGGCTCCGAGCGGCGGAGCGAGGCGGCGGCGATGGTCCACCGCCCCGTCGGCCGGAAGCGTCCGGGCCGGCCGGGTCGCGCGGCGAACGGCGAGCGGTCAGTGCTGGCGGCGCAGGACGAGGAATCCGGCGCCCGCAAGCAGCAGGGCGAGGCC
>CAZQTL010000265.1:0-4997 GCA_964595975.1 uncultured Thermoanaerobaculia bacterium
GTGTTCTCGATGACGATGCCGCGCGACTCGACGAGCTTGCGCAGCTCCTCGGCCAGCAGGCCCGCGAGATGGTCGCGCTCCGACGTGTAGAGCGCCTTGGCTTCGTAGGAGGCGGTGACGCCGCGCGCCACCGAGCGGAATTGCGGCTCGAGGAGGATCTCCTGATAGGAGACACCGACCGTGCGGTAGACCTCCGGCGCCTTCTCGGGATCGAGGTGGAAGAGCGCCGAGACTTCGAGCTGCATGGTCAGGCCCTCCTTCGAAGGCACCTCCATGACCTCCTTGAGCTCCTGCGTCTGGATCGCCATCGGGATCACCCGCGCCAGCGGGTTCACCAGGTGCATTCCCGACTTGAGACTCTCCGGGCGCACCACGCCGAAGAGATCGACGACGCCGACGTGGCCGGCCGGAATGATGCGCACCAGCTGGGTGACTGCGGCGACGACGGCGACGGCCGCGACGACGGTGAGGAACTTGCGCGAAGCGGAAACCGCGGCGGCGCGCATCGGATCGTCGGTGCCGGCGCTGAGCTGCCGCGCGGCGAAGAAGGCGACAGCGGCGACACCGAGGGCGAGAAGGAAGAGCATGCGGGACCTCCTGAAAATGAGCTCTAGCGGCCGAGGATGCCGGCCAGGACGTTCACTCCGCGCAGAGCCCGCTCGGGCTCGACCGCGGTGTAGCACAGACGGACATGCGTCGGATACGGCCCGAAGCTCGACCCGGGCGCGATGAGCAGGCCGCGGTCGACGCACGCCTCGAGCAGCGGCGCGAGGCCGCGCCCGTCGAGATGGGCGGCGACATCGAAGAACAGGAAGGTGCTGCCCTCCGGTGCCGGCACGCCGAGGCGCGCCGCCGCCGCCCGGCCCGTCGCAGCGTACTGCCGGCGCGCCGCCGCCGCCCAGGCGTCGCCGGGGCCGGCGAGCGCCCGCACGGCCGCGAGCTGAGCCGCGGTCGGCGTCGAGTAGAAGGTGTGCGTCGCCACTTTGCGCAGCTCCGTCATGACCGACGCCGGACCGACGATGTAGCCGCAGCGGTTGCCTGCCATCCCGAAGCACTTCGAGAAGGTCTGCGACAGGAAGGTCCGCTCGGGGGCGAGCGGCAGCGCACGGGCGTGCTCACCGGCGTAGACGAACGGCTCGTAGACCTCGTCCGACAGGATCCAGAGATCGTGTCGCCGCGCCCACTCGACGAGCGCCTCCACCCAGGGCCGCGGCAACAGCCTGCCGCTCGGATTGTTGGGGGTCGAAAAATAGAGCGCGGCCGTCCGGGGGCCGAGCTTCGCATCGAGCAGGGCGAGAAGTGCCGCGCTCCCGCCGTCGAAGTCGACCGGAACGGCGACCGGTGCGCCGTGGAACGAGCGCACGATGCCCTCGATCAGCGGCCAGTACGGGGCGAGGATGAGCACCTCGTCGCCGGGCTCGAGGAGGGCGCCGGCGACGGCGCCGAGGCCGCCGGTCGCGCCGGCGGCGACCAGGATGTGCTCGCGCTCGAGCGCCAGCCCGGTGTGCGCGCGCTCGCGCTCGAGGATGGCGTCGAGCAGCGCCGGCAGGCCGTGCACCGGCGCGTAGCGGTGCATGCCCGGATACTCGGCCACCCGCAGGTCCTCCATCCGGCAACCCTCCGCGGGCTCCATCCAGGTGTCGCCGACGTGCAGAGGATAGGTCTCGCCGGTAGCACGCTCGAGCCGGTGCGCGAGCCCCGAGTAGACCGACGGGGGGATGCCGGCGAGATGGCTGGCGGGTTGCGGATGACGCGGCATGGATCTCTCCTGCGGAGGAGGCTCCCGGGTCCGGGGGGCTGGCTCCGTCCGGGAACTCTACGCCAGGCGCGTCGATGTCCTAGAATAGTTTCCATGTTCGGGCGTCTGCAGCGTGGGCCGGTCGCCCTCTTCGCCTTCTCCGCCATCGCCGTGCTCGCACCCGGAGCGATCGCGCTGGCCGACGAGCCTGCCGCGGGCGCCGAACGCCCGCCGGCCGTCCAGTCGTTCACTCTGCCCGAGCCGGTGGAGTTGCCGCCGCAGGCTCGGGAGCTCGCGGTGCGGTACAGCGAGATCTTCCGGACGCTGGCGGGCGGCGACCGCAATGACGCCGTCACGCGCGCGGCGGAGCTCGAAGCCCAGGCGCTCGCCGCCGATCCGGGCAAGGCGGCCGAATGGCTCAGTCTCGCCGACGGCGTGCTGCTCGATTCCTACCTTCAGGCGCAACCGGAATGTGCCCTGCCGCTGGTGGTCTTCTATCAGCGACTGGTGCTCGCCCACGCCGCGAAAGGCCGCTATCGGCTCGTTCCGCGCGCCCTCCACGTCGCCGACCAGCTGCTGTTGCAGATGACGCACTCGGCGACCACCCAGGCCGAGCGCCGGCTGACGGCGGACGCCTACAGCGGATTCGCCGCCGATCTGCTGACCGTGCCTGCCCCGACCCGGGCCGCCGAGATGCTCGAGCTCGGTCTCGAGCTGGTGCCGGACGACGCCGACGGCAACGTCGCGCTCGCCATCCTGCTGCTGCGCGACCGCCGCGCCAACGACGCCGAATCGCGGCTGGATCGCGTCCTCAAGGCGCAGCCCGCCAACCGCGAAGCCCGGCTGCGGCGCGCCCTGATGCGCTCCGGCGCCGCGGCCGACGGGCGCGCCGCGCAGGAGCTCGAGAAGCTCGCCACCGGCGGGGAGAGCGACTGGATCGCACTCGTCGCCGCCCAGGAGCGCGTGCGACGCCAGCTCGTCGCCGGCGACTACGACAAGGCAATCGCCTTCCTCAATCGCGTCCTCGAGCGCTTTCCCGGAGACTCGTCGCTGCGGGTCGCCCTCGCCTTCGCCTCGGCGCGCTCCGGCCGCCGTGCGGAGGCCTTCCTGGCCGCCAAGGCGGCGCTCGCGACGTCGGCGCCGGCGGGCGAGGGCCCGCGGCGCATCTTCGCCGAGCTCCCGATCCGGCTGCTGCGCCAGCAGGAGGCGCGCGCCTTCGCCGCCGCCGAGGAGCGACTGCCGAAGCTCGCCGCCGCCGTCGCCAGCGCCCCGGCCTTGCCTGGCGCGCCGGTGCCGCCGGCCGGCGCCACTCCCGAGACAGCCTCGTCGGCCCCGGCGGCGAGGCGTTTCCGTTGAGGATGCGGCGGCCGGGTTCGCCGGCGCGGGTGCTGGCGGCGGTCTTCGCGACCATTCTGGGAGGTCTGGCGCTCCTCGCTTCGCGCTCCGATCTCGCGGCGCAGACCCCGCCCCGTCAGCCGCTCTCCGCCGGCAGCGGCGCCGGACTCACGATCGTCTCGCCGCCGGCCGGCGTGCCGGCCTTCGGCACGCTCGAGGTCGTCGTCGATCCCGGCGCCACCGTGCCGCGGAAGGTCGAGTTCTGGTTCAACGGCATCAAGGCCGGCGAGACCGTCCGGGCGCCGTGGCAGCTCACCATCGACACCGGCGAGGAGAACATCGAACGCCGCCTGCGCGTCGTCGCGACCGACCCCGGCGGCCAGCGTCGCGAGGCGGAGGTCGTGCTGCCGTCGATCCACGTCGACGACGAGCTCGACCTCCCCCTGCAGCAGCTCTACATCACTGCCACCCGCGAGGGCCGGCCGGTGTCCGATCTCAAGCGTCGGGACTTCGACGTCTTCGACATGGACCGCAAACAGGAGATCGTCACCTTCGAGCACGGCGACATTCCGCTCACCGCCGTCCTGCTCATCGACTCCTCGCTCAGCATGGTCGGCGCGCCGCTGCGCGCGGCGCTCGCCGGGGCGCATTCGTTCGCCTCCGGCATGGCCGAGCTCGACGAAGCGATGCTGCTGCTGTTCTCGGACCGGGTGATGTACCGCACGCCGTTCACCGCCGATCCCGACGAGCTGCTGGCGGGGCTCGGCGGCGCCGAGGCGCGCGGCGGCTCGGCGGTCAACGATCACCTCTTCCTCGCCCTGCAGCTGCTCGAGAAGCGCCAGGGGCGCCGGGTGGTGATCCTGCTCTCCGACGGCGTCGACGTCGAGAGTCTCCTGCTGGCGGCCCAGGTGAACGAGATCGCCGTCCGCAGCCAGGCGCTGATCTACTGGATCCGCGCCTCCGCCGAGCCGTTCGACCTGCTGCAGCGGTCCGCCTGGCGCAATGTGGTCGAACATTCCGCCGAGATCCGCCAGCTCGCCGCCACCGTCGACGCGAGCGGCGGCAGGCGAATCGACATTCAGCGCTACGAAGACGCCGAAGGCGCCTTCCAGCAGATCCTCACCGAGCTGCGGCAGCAGTACGTGGTGGGCTTCTATCCCAAGCGCTCGCGGCACGATGGCGCCTGGCACCCCATCCGCGTCCAGGTCGACCCCAAAGGCGTCGATCTGCGCACGCGCGACGGGTACTACGACGACTGATGACCGGCCCGACCGCTCCGGACCCCGCGCGCGCTCCTGCCGGCGCCGCAATCGACCCGCGCCGCGCCACCGTGCTCGGCATCGTCCTCTTCCTGTTCATTCCCGTGGTGCTCTTTCTCTTCGTGGCGCATCCCAGCCCGGTCGCTGCCAGCCTCGTCGGCGGTCTCGCGCTGATGGCCGGGCACCGGTTCCTGGCGCGGCCCTACATGCTGGCGACGCGGCCGCACAAGTGCGTCTGGTGCAACCGGTTCTTCCCCGCGCCGGAGGCCGCAGAGCGCGCCGTCGAGCTCGCCCAGGGCGCCGAAGCCCCGGCGCTCGAGATCCTCGCCTGCAGCGCCCACGTCGCGCCGACACGCCGCTTCTTCGCCTTCGTCGACCGCTGCCGCCTGCCGCTGCGCCTCGGCATCGGCCTGCCGCTCGGCCTGCTCCTCGGCGCGCTCGTCGCCTTCTCCGCCGGGATCGGCGACTGGACCGCGTCGGCCACCGCGCTCTTTCGCCTCGCGGTCGGCCTCACGGTTCACCTCGCCGCCCTCGGGCCCTGGCTCGGAGCGCCGCGCGAGCAGAGTCGCGCCGCCTTCCCGGTGCACAACTTCTACCTCCTCGGGATCCGCGCCATCCTGTGGATCTTCCGCCTGGTCGGCATCTGGTGGATCGTCGCCGGCGGC
>CAZQTL010000266.1:0-4984 GCA_964595975.1 uncultured Thermoanaerobaculia bacterium
AGCGACTGCGGCAGCGCCGCTCCCGAGCCGTATCCCTCGGAGGCCGCCGAGCCGAAGTAGATCCGGCCCTGGAAGGCGCCCCCGCGCGCGAGATAGTCGGCGGCCCATTCCGCGTCGTCGGTGTAGACCGAGCTCACCAGCGAGCCGCCGCCCAGGGCGACGAGCTCCGCCGCTTCGACGGCCGTGCCGGAGTAGGGCAGCAGGGTCGAGACCGGCGCGAAGACCTCGCGCCAGTGCACCGGCGTCTTCTCCCCCGGATACGGCGAGCGCAGGAGAGTCGGCTCGACGAAGAAGCCTCTTCCCGACGGCGCTCCGACCCCCGCAGCGCGGACTCCGCTGCCGTGCACGAGCTCGGCGGTCGCCAGCAGCTCGGCGATGCCGTCCAGGGCGTCGCGCAGCTGCCCACCGTGGGCGAGCGGGCCCATGGTGACGCGCGGGTCGGTTGGATCGCCGGTCACGACCGCGGCGAGTTTCGCCACGAGAGCCTCGGCGACCTGGGCCTCGATCTCCTTCGGCGCCAGGATCCGTCGGACGGCGGTGCATTTCTGACCGGCTTTCTGGGTGATCTCGCGCGCCACGTCCTGGACGAAACGGTCGAAAGTGGGCGAGCCGGGGTGGACGTCGGGGGCCAGCACCGCGGCGTTGAGGCTGTCCGCCTCGACATTGAAGCGCACGCCGGCTTCGGCGATCGCCGGCCGCTGGCGCAGGGCGAGTGCCGTCGCGGCGGAGCCGGTGAAGGCGACGACGTCCTGCGGCTCGAGCCGGTCGAGCAGGTCGCCGGTGGAACCGATGATCAGCTGCAGGGCGCCTTCCGGCAGCAGACCCGAGTCGACGGCGATCTCGAGCATGCGGGCGGTGACGAGTGCCGTCGCGGTCGCCGGCTTGGTGATCGTCGGCATGCCGGCGAGAAACGAACAGGCGAACTTCTCGGCGAAGCCCCAGGCCGGGAAGTTGAAGGCGTTGATGTGGACGGCAACGCCCGAGCGCGGGACCAGGGCGTGCGCGGACCAGAAGCTCTCGCTCTTGCCGAGCGCGGTGCCTTCGCCGTCGGCGAGCACCATGCGGGAGCCGAGCGCGATGCCCAGACCGCCGTAGTAGGCGAGCGCGCCGCCGGCGCCGTCGAGATCGAAGGCGCCGTCGGTCGCGGTGCTGCCGTTGTTCGCCGATGAGAGGCCGAGGAGCTCGTCGCGATGCTCGCGCAGGCGCTTCCCGAGAGCCTTGAGGATCTCGCCGCGTTGCGCGAACGTCAGCGCACGCAGAGCCGGACCGCCGCGCTCCCGGGCCCAGGCGAGGGCGCCCGGAAGGTCGGCTCCGGTCGAGGAGGCCCTCGCCAGGGGCTCTTCCGTGGACGGGTTGAGCAGGACCTGGAAGTCGCGTCCGGCCTCGAACCACTGCCCGCAGAGGTGGCTGCGCAGCGTCTTCATCGACTCGCTCATCGCGCCTGCCGACCCTTACTTGAGGATCTCGATCAGCTCCACCTCGAAGACGAGGGTGGCGCCGGGCGGAATCGACGGCCGACCGCGGTCGCCGTAGGCCAGGTCGGACGGACAGACGAGCTTCGCCTTGCCACCGACCTTCATCTTCTGCAGACCTTCCGTCCAGCACTTGATGACGCCGTTCAGCGGGAACTCGGCCGGCTGCCCGCGGGCGATGGAGCTGTCGAACTCGGTGCCGTCGATCAGCGTACCGCGGTAGTGCACCTTGACCTTGTCGGTGGCCGACGGCATGGCGCCGGTGCCGGCGAGGGTCTCGGTGTAGAGCATGCCCGAGTCGGTCTTCTTCACGCCCGGCTTGGCGGCTTCGGCAGCGAGGAAGGCCGCGCCCTTGGCCTTCTCGGCCGCGGCGCGCTTCTCGGACTTCGCCTGGCCGAGCGCCTGCACCTTCGGAGCGTACTCCTCCATCTTGACCACGGTCGGCTTGCCGGAGGCGCCGTCGGCGATCCCCTGCATGACGAAGGTGAGGTCGGCCGGCGAGAGCTCGAACGCCTGGAGGTTGCGCGACAGCATCAGGCCGAGGGCGTAGAGGGTCTTCTCCTCTTCGGTCGCCGGCGGCTTGGCCGGGGCATCGGCCGCGGTCACCGGACCGCAGGCGAGAAGCAGCATCGACAGCAGCATCGTGAACATCAAGGTCGAAGACAGCAAGCGGGTGCGCATCGTTTTCTCCTGGAAGCGGTTGGATCTGGGTGGCGTGGTGTGGCTCGGGCTGAGCGCGGCGCGTGCGCGCCGGAATGGAGAGGATATCGCCCGGACGGGGAGATCCCCAAGTCCCCCCGGTTCGCCCCGTCCCCCCCCGATGCCGGGCCCGCGTTCCTTTGGTAGGCTCCGCATGCTCCGGTGGCTGCCCCAGGCTGCCTCAGGCCGGTTTCAGGAGGAGGATCCATGCCGCATCGTTTCCCGCAGGAGGCCGTGCTGCGCGACGGCCGACGCGTCATGCTGCGCCCGTTCGCCAAGCGCGACGTCGCCGCGCTCTACGACTTCTTCCAGCGGTTGCCGGAAGAGAACCGCCGCTTCGCCTGGCACCGCATCGACGACCGCGCGGTCGTCGAGCGCTGGGGCGTCGAGCTCGACTACGAGAAGGTCATGCCGCTGCTCGCCCTGGACGGCAAGCGGATCGTCGCCGACGCGACGCTTCACCGCCGCGCCCACGGACCGCTGCGGCTTTCCGGCCGGGTCAAGTGGACGATCGACCCCGAGTTTCGCGGTGTCGGCCTCGGTTCGCTGCTGATCAACCACTTCATCGATACCGCCCGCGGCCTGGGCCTGAAGCACCTCAACACGATGCTGATCACCGACCTCGAGTCCGACGCCATTCGGGTGCTGGCCGAGCTCGGCTTCCGCTCCTACGACGTGCCGGGATACGGCACCGACCCGGACGGCAACCAGCACGACATGACCTTGATGGTGTTCAAGCTCTAGTTGAACTGGCGCCGGCTAGCTCTCGCCGCCTGCGTCGTCGCCGTCGCGAGCTTGGGCCTGGCCCTGTGGGCGCTCTCCCAGTTGCAGGAGTCGCCGACCGCGATTGCGGTCCAAGGCCCAGTTCCGGCCGCGCCGGCCGTGCCGCCGGAAGATCGCCTGGTGCTCGCGCCGTCCTCCTTCGCCGAGCTTGCCGACTGGCCGGCGGACGACCTGTCGCAGGCCCTGCCGGCGCTCCTCGGCTCCTGCATCGGTAGCCCGAAGGAGGGCTCGGGGGAGGGTCTGGGAACGATCCTCGCCGCTCATCCCGACGTCTGGCGCGATCTCTGCCGGCAGGCTGCGATGCTTCCCGCCGGCGACGCCGCGGCGATGCGCCGCTTCCTCGAGGCCAACTTCTCGCCCTGGAGAGTCACCAACCACGGCGAGCCCGACGGCCTGTTCACCGGCTACTACGAGCCCGAGCTCCAGGGCGCACGGCGGAAGAAACCGCCCTTCGTCCATCCGGTCTATCTCGCGCCGCACGACCAGCTGGTCGTCGATCTCGGCGACTTCAAGCGCGATCTCGCCGGCAGGAAGATCACCGGCATGATGCGCGGCGGCACTTTCCGTCCCTACTGGGATCGCGCGGAGATCGAGCGCGGCGCCCTCGCCGGCCGCGGGCTCGAGATGCTCTGGGTGGACGACCCGGTGGCGCTGTTCTTTCTCCAGATCCAGGGCTCGGGGAGGGTCGTCCTCGCCGACGGCACGATCGTCCGCATCGGCTACGCCGGGCAGAACGGGCACGACTACACGGCGATCGGCAAGGTCCTGGTCGAACGCGGCGAGCTCACCCGCGACGAGGTCTCGCTGCAGTCGATCCGCCATTGGCTGCGCGCGCACCCGGACCAGGCCGACGAGGTGATGCGGGCCAACCGCTCCTACGTCTTCTTCCGCGTCCTGCCGGGAGCGCCGGTGGGCGCCGCCGGCGTCGAGCTCACGCCCGGGCGCTCGCTGGCGGTGGACACCAGGTTCCTGCCGTTCGGCCTGCCTCTCTGGCTCGAATCGACGGTCCCGGCCCTGCCCGAGACCGGGCGCTCGGAAGAGGTTCCGTTGCGCCGGCTCGTCGTGCCGCAGGACCGCGGCGGCGCGATCAAGGGTCCGGTGCGCGGCGACCTGTTCTGGGGAGCCGGCGCCGAGGCCGAGGCGATCGCCGGGCGGATGAAGCAGCCCGGGCGCCTCTGGCTCCTATGGCCGAAGGCGCTGCCGCCGCCGTCCTCCTAGCGGGGTCGTCTCAGACGCGCAGGAAGTCGGCGCGCCAGCTGCGGATCTTCATCTTGATGGCCTTCTTGTCCTGGATGTCGCCGGCGAGGACCTCGCGCACGAGGTCGGCGACTTCGCCGTCGCTGGCGAATCGCAGCGCGATCAACTGGCCAGTCGAGAGCTCACCGATGCGCGCCTGGAGGTCCGGCGGCAGGATGTTGGCGAGACGCAGGCGCTCCTCGAGGCGGATCACCCGGTTCTGGACGATCTGGGCGTTGGTGCGCGCGTAGAGCCCGACGACGAGGATGGCGAAGGCGGTCAGGACGGCGAGCGCGGTGGTGAAGGTGGGAAAGCGGATGAGGGTCCACAGCGCCCAGAGAAAGTTGGCGGCCAGGACGAGAAACGCCGCCATGTAGAGCGGCGGGAGCTGCTTCGTGTGGTTGGCGAAATTCTGCTCCATCTGGGGCGTGGCGGGCATGGGCGTCTCCGAAAGGTTGGGGTGTGGCGGGACAGCTTATCGGAGGCGGTCGCTGGGGCACCCGGTCGGGGTCCTCTTCGGCACGCTGGTCGCCGCTGGGAGTCGGCTCGGGGTCCTGTCTGGCCCGCTTAGGTGCGCCGGGGACACGTATCCGCCCTGGGGCATTCCCGGGTCCGTCGGCACTCTCGCTTGGGGCGGCTACATGTCCCCAACTGCCGGTCCAGCCACCCCTCGTCGCTACAAGGGTGAGAGAGGTCCCTTGCCAACCTAACCTGTCGCTGTAGGCCGGGGCCGTTGGCGCGGCGACCGGGGGGGGCGCCCGTGTGGCCCAGCGTGGGGGACCGAGCGCCCCCTT
>CAZQTL010000267.1:0-4984 GCA_964595975.1 uncultured Thermoanaerobaculia bacterium
GCGGCCGCGCGCTCGGCGGCGGCACGGAGCGCTACGCCGAAAACAAGCAGCTGGTGCCGGTGCCCGCCTCCGACACGGTCTACCTCTACCAGCTCGCGAACGGCCTCTGGGAGTACGCCACCACCGAAACGCCGCCAGAGACCACGGCCACCGGCCCCTGGTGGGAGGTCGACACCGACGGCAGCGGCGTGACCGCGGTGCGCGATCGGCGGCAGTACGCCGGAAAGTCGAAGGTCATCGTGCTCGAGGGAGCGATCTCCGGCGGCGCGCCGGCGGCGATCGCCGACCTGATGATCGAGGACGATCGGCTGTTTCTCGAGGTGGTGTCGGTGCGCATCCCGACCAACGGCGGCGGCGCCTCTGGCAGCACGGTTTTCGAGGTCAAGAAGAACGGCACCACGATCTACACCTCGAGCGGCACCGACGACCAGCGGCCGACCTTCGCTTTCAACGCCTCGACGCTGATCCACCGCAGCGGCATTCCCGAGGTGCTCGAGTTTCGCCGCGACGACGTCGTGTCGTTTCTGACCCAGACCCACCCCAGCGGCGGCACCCCGGCCTCGGCCGAGTGCCACCTGGTGTTCCGAGTTCCCTGACGCTATGGAGACCGAAACCGCCATGACCGAACGCCGCCGCCCGTTTTCGCGCTACGTCGACGATCAGGGAGTCTCGCGCCTGTCCTTCAATCCGGCCACCTGGAAAGGGGTGTTCGGCCTGATCGGCACCATTCTGACCACCAGCCTGCTGATCTCCGGCATCGTGCTGTCGATGCTGAAGCCGATCGTCACCGCCTGGATCAAGGAAGAGAACAAGCCGAAGCAGCTCGAGATGGCGGCGTCGATTTCGACCATGGCGATCGACCTTGCCGAGATCAAACGCACTGCCGTCACCCGCGAAGAGCTCGACGGCCGATTCTCGCGGATGGAAGGGCGTCTCGACGATATCTACCGGATGCTGGCGAACGGCGACCGCGGAGACCGGCGTTGAAGCCCCAGCTCATCACTGACCTGCCGCACGACATCGGCCCGCTGTGGGCGCGCGCGGCCGAGGCAATCCGCGGCGAGATCATCCTGGCGCCATCGACGTACGCCTGGCTTTCCTACAACCTACAGGGCGGCGCCTCCGACAACTGGGATGAGGTCTACACCGCTCTCGAGCTGGTCAACGTTCAGCGCGGCCAGCCGGTCGGCACGAGCCTCGGGGCGCTCGCGGGCTTTTTGCGCGTGCAGCTTGCCGACCTCCGCTTCATGCAGAAGGAGTTCGGCAGCTGGGTCTACCTCGAGATGCACGCTGAACCGCGCATCGTGCAGTACGGCGTCGCCCGCCTGCTCGCCGTGCGCGACCCGGCCACCTGGAAGCCGATCGCCGAGGGCCTGCGCGGCTGGCTGCGGGCGCTTGTCGGCTGGCTCGCGTTCTTCGGCTGCTGGGGGCCTGGCCGGCGGTGGGGCGCGGTCGTCGCGACGAGCGGCCCGGGAGCGCGGCTTCTGGTGGGCAAGGGCGCCTTTTCCATTCGCACCGGCGAGATCCCCTGGTGCACCCTCACCGGCAAGCGCAGCTGGGACTGCAAAGGCGGCGAGTGGCGCGAGAACGTCTTCGCGCCGACGCTGCTCGCGACCCTGGGCCTCGGCAAGCGCAGCGGCTCGGGCGACATCATGAAAGGCACGCTCGGCTTCCTCGCCGCGGTCGAAGGCTGGCTCGGCGGGCCGCTCGTCATCCTCACCCGCGAGGAAGAGGCCCGCGTCGAGGCGGCCATCCACAACGATGTCGCCGCCCTGCAGTGGGTGGTCGAGCACCTGATCGGCGACTGGCTTCCGGCCGAGCCGATCTTCGGCCTGCGCACCACCGGCGGCGTCAGCATGACGATGCTCGCCTCCGGCAAGTCGGCGACCGCCACGATGCAGCACTGCGGCTGGTCAGCCGACGGCACGACCTACGCCGCCGGCGCCGACAACGGTTTGCGGGGCGGCCACGGCGAGCAGATCGAAGAGACCATGGCCGCGGTCGATCTGGTGACGCGCACCGGCTTTTGCCAGCGCACCACCGGCCCCGACCGCGTGCGGGTGGACTTCCCGCTGCCCGCCGGAGACCTGGTGGCCGTGCTCGAAGCGCAGCACGGCGTGGGCTTGAATGCCCGCTGGTTCCGCGACGGCGCCGAGATCCTGACGCCGTCGCCGCTGCCTCCCGTCGACCACGGCGGCGTTGACCCGACCCGCCCGGAAACGCAGAAAGAGAAAAAGTGGGGGGGCTTCTGATGGTTCCGATCCGCTTCAAGTCGAAGGAGACCGACGCCGTCGGGTACGTGCACCCGGCGATCTTTCAGGCGATCTCGATGGCCGCCTGGAGCGTCTGGGCGCAGTTCGGCGCCGAAGAGCTCGTCGTCACGGCGCTGCGCGACGGCAGCCACCGGGTGGGCTCGCGGCACAAGCAGGAGATCTGCACCGCGGTCGACATCCGCTCGAAGGGCCCCGGGGCGATTGCCAAGGAAGAAGACCGCGTCCGCGCGCGCGAGGTGCTGCAGGCGACGCTCGGCAGCGCCTACAAGGTGATCCTCGAGAACTTGGGCGAGCCGAACGAGCACATCCACGTGAGCTACGTCGCCGACGGGAAGCCGGCGTGAGCATCGACCTCTGGCTGGCGCGGACGTTCTCGGTGATCGCGGCGCTGCTGTCGCTGGGCATCGCCTACGGCGCCGGGGTGGTGTTCCGGATCTACTACCAGCGCTTCCGCGACAAGGTCGACCCGTCGTTCAACACCCAGGCGCTGGTCGTGCTGACGGTCGCCGTCGGCCTCGAGGCGATTCTGTTCGCCGTGCTCGACGTCGGCCAGGCGTTCGCGCTGGTCTCGGAGGGCTGGGGAGCCATCGTCGGGATCATCGGCACCCTGGTGATGCCGATCCTCGGCTACAAGAGCGTCCAGGCCGTGCAGGCGAGCAAGGGCGGACCCACGAACGTGACGGGAGGCTGAGCATGATGGCCAAGCTGAAGACGCTTCTCGCCGGCCTGTCGGTGACCGCCATGGTGGCGATCGCCGCGGGCCTGCTCTTCGCCGGCGGCGAGCTCCGCCAGGGGTTCCGCGCGGCCTGCGGCCAGCGCGACGCCGGCTGGCTGACGCGCCACGCCTGCGACTGGTTCGACGTCGTGCCGCCGGCGCCGGAGGTGGCGATCGCTCTGCCCGACAGCGACATCGCGCAGGAGGCCGACCGGCACGTCGCGCCGCCGGGAACGACCGGCCAGGGGATCACAATCCTCGACCTCAAGAAGAAGGACCTCGCGGACCTCGAGCGCCTGCTGGCGCGCGACCTCGACGGCGACGGCGAGTTGGGCCGCGTGACGCCGCGCGTCGCCGCCGGCTTCACGCTGGGCGAGCCGCCGAAGGGCGACCTGGTGCTGGCGGTGAAGGACACCCCGGAGCTCTGCCGCGGTGCCACGACGGTCGCGACAGTGCCCGCGGCCGGCGGCACGACGAAGCTCGAGGTGATCCCCAACCCGGTGCCGAATCGCGAGTGGCTGCACGAGCTCGACTGGGAGCTCGGCTGGACGCTGCCGGTGGCGGGGAAGAAGCTCGCCGACGAGATCAAGCTCTCCGGCCGCTACACCTTCGCCCGCGAGCACGCCCTGCACTTCGGCATCCGCGGCTGGACCGAGCGCCTGCCAGAGGCCGAGCGCCTGGCCCTGGCGAAAGAATTCGACTGGGGGGTGGACGGCGTGCTCAGCGTGCGCTGCCGCGGCCTCTTCGACTGCAAGCCGCGCTAGTAGTCGAGCCGCGCCTGGACGGTGAAGGTCGCGGCGCTGGGCGTGATGTGGAACTCCTCCTGCCAGTTGCCCCAGCTGTTGCCGTTGACCTGGAACTCCTGATTCTTCGTGTCGATCACGATGCCGTCGCGCAGCAGCTCGATGTACAGCGTGCCGATGGCCGGAGCGTCGCCTGAATTGAACAGTCGCCCCGCCGCGACCACCGAGCGGTCGACGATGCTGACGCGCGGATTCGAGTAGTAGCTCACGTCGGCGGTCGGCACGCGCTCGGCGCGCAGGCGCCGGGTAGGCTCGGACGCGTAGCTCGGTGCCGCGGCGGCCTGCGAGACTTCGTTCAGCTTCGCCACCGCCTTGTCGAGCCCCTGTTCGTACTGCTGGGCGCGCGCGGCCGCCTCTTCGGCGGTCTCCTGCGCCATGCCGAGCTGCCCGCGCAGGTCGGCGACTTCGGCCGCGAGTCCGTCGATCTGCGCCTGCAGCTGCCGCTCGCGCGCCGCCAGGGCATCGCGCGCTTCGTCGCGCTCGATGACCAGCTGCTGCGCCTGTTCGGAGGAGATCGTGCCGAGCGGAACCGACGGCTCGCTGGAGCAGCCGCAGGCGAGAACGAGCGCAACCGCGGTGAGCGCGCGCATCAGGCTACCGACGCCGCGCGGCCGGCGGAAACCGGCAGATCCTTGTGGCAGTGCTTGCAGACACGCGCCTCGGGCTGAACCTTTTCGGCGCAGTACGGACACACCTTCATCTTCGGCCCGCTGGCGAAGAACATCAGCACCGCGAGGGGCCCGAGCAGCGCGCCGACTACGGCGCCGCCCAGCATGTTGAACTTCTTCCTCTCGGCCGCGAAGAGCCCGATCAGCATCCCGATGAACAGCCAGACCATCGACATGGTGCCCCCTCCTTCCAGCGAGAAAAAAGGGTAGCACGAACTGTGCCGGGCGCAAGCACGGCTCAGAGTGCTACGTCCAGCACCTGCGGGCGAGCTCGCCGAGGAGCGCGAGGAAGCTGCGCAGCGCCTCTTTGAACCGCACCGAGCTCGGCCTCCCGGCCGGTAGCTCGATCAGAAGCGCAATGTCGCTGGTTTTCTCCTCGAAGTGATACCGCCGCGCGCTGTCCTGCTCTTCCATGCCCCACCCCCGACAATGGCGCCGTGAGGCGCCGAGATCTGGAACACGGATCAACCCTTCGGCGAGCGCCGCTTCACCTCTTCTACGAGGGCGCGCAGCTGAGCGTTGAAG
>CAZQTL010000268.1:0-4967 GCA_964595975.1 uncultured Thermoanaerobaculia bacterium
CCAAGGCGCAGGAGTTGCGCCGCCAGATCGCCGAGCTCGACCGCGCCGGCAAGCCTGTGCGCTGCTATCTCGAGACCGCCGGCGAGGGCGGCAACGGCACGCTCGAGTACTACCTGGCGTCGGCCTGCACCTCCGTCGCGCTCGCGCCGGCGGGCGAGATCAACCTGCTCGGCCTCTACGCCGACAGCCCCTTCCTGCGCGGCGGACTCGACAAGCTGCGCATCGAGCCGAGCTTCCTCACCGCCGGCGAGTTCAAGAGCGCCGGCGAGATCTTCACCGAGGTGCGGCACTCGCCGGCCGCCAGGGTGGCGCTGGACGCGCTGCTCGACAGCTTCTTCGGCCAGATCGTCGACGGCATCGCCACCTCCAGAAAGAGCGACGCAGCGACCGTGCGCGCCTGGATCGACGCCGCACCGCTCTCCGCCGATGCGGCGCTCGAGAAAGGACTGGTCGACGAGCTGGCGTTTCCCGACGAATTCCGCGCCAAGCTGGACGATCTCGGCGACGGCGACGCCGAAGAGGTCGACTTTCTCGACTACGCGCGCCGCGGATCCGGCCGGCTGCCGGGCGGCAAGCGCGTGGCGATCCTCTTCGCCCAGGGCGCCATCGTCCGCGGCGGCGGCGGATCGGACCCGTTCGCGAGCGAGGCCTTCCTCGGCTCCGCCGACATGGCGCGTGAGCTGCGGAATCTCGCCGACGACGATGCGGTGGCAGCCGTCGTGCTGCGCATCGACAGCCCGGGCGGCTCGGCTCTGGCCTCCGACCTCATCCTGCGCGAGGTCGAGCAGCTGCGCGCCAAGAAGCCGGTGGTCGTTTCGATGTCCGATGTCGCCGCCTCCGGCGGCTACTACATCGCCGCCCGCGCCACCCGCATCGTCGCCGAGCCGGCGACGATCACCGGCTCGATCGGCGTGGTCACCGGCAAGCTCGCCACCGGGCGCTTCCAGGAAGAGCTCCTCGGCGTCACCCACGACCCCCTGCAGCGCGGCGCGAGCGCCGATCTCTTCTCGACGCTGAAGCCTTTCGACGAGCGCCAGACGGCGCTGATGCGGAGGCGCATCGACGAGATCTACGGCCGCTTCCTCGACCACGTCTCCGCCGGCCGCAAGTTGTCGCGCGCCGCCGTCGAGGCGGTCGCCGGCGGCCGCGTCTGGACGGGCCAGGATGCCCTCGCCGTCGGCCTGGTCGACGAGCTCGGGGGCCTCGACCGCGCGGTCGAGTGCGCCCGCGAGGCCGCCAATATCCCGACCACCGAGAAGCTCCCCCTGGTCTATCTCCCCAAGGCGCCTAGCCTCTTCGAGCTCTTCACCGCGCGCGGCAACGCCAGCCTGGAGGCGCGCCTGCTCGAGCTCGCCAGCCGCCGGATGGAGGCCCGTCTCGCAGCTCGCCTCGGCATCGCCGCCGCGCTGCGGGCGCCACGGCCCCAACTCGACCTCGAGCTCGATGCCCCTTGGCAGGCGCTCGCCCGCGGCCTCTGACGCGGCCGCCGCGATGTCCGCGCGTGCGATATAGTCCGCATCTCGACTCCAGAAGCTTCCGAGACCTCGAGATAGATTTCCGCAAACTGTGGAAAAACTGTTGATATCCTGCCCAATCCGTGCCCTCCGACGCTAGCCACTGGACCCGCCTGCAGGAACGCCTGCGCACGATTCTCGAGCCCGAGGAGTACGCCACCTGGATCGCCCCGCTGACGGTCCGCAGCGCGGACGAGACGGGCCTCGTGCTGGGCGCTCCCAACGAGCGCTTCGTTCACACCCTCGAGGAGAGCTATCGCGACACGCTGGACCGCGAGGCGGGCCTCCTGTTCGACGAGTTCTTCTCGGTCACGGTGGTCGCCGACGGCGCCGCCGACCGCCCTGGCGGCGAAGTCACCGGCTCCCGCGCCTCGTCGGCGCCGACCGGCGACCGGCTGAACCCGAAGTACCTCTTCGACACCTTCGTCGTCGGCAGCTCCAACCAGTTCGCGCACGCCGCCGCGCGCGCCGTCGCCGAAAGCCCGGCGCACAGCTACAACCCGCTCTTCCTCTACGGCGGCGTCGGCCTCGGCAAGACGCATCTGCTGCACGCCATCGGTCACCAGATCCTCGCCCGGCGGCCGGAGCTCAAGGTGCTCTATTTCACCGCCGAGCAGTTCGTCAATCAGCTGATCAACTCGCTGCGCTTCAAGTCGATGCACTCCTTCCGCGAGCGCTACCGCTCGATCGACGTCCTGCTGGTCGACGACATCCAGTTCCTGGCCAACAAGGAACGCACGCAGGAGGAGTTCTTCCACACCTTCAACACCCTCTACACCAGCCAGCGCCAGATCATCCTGTCGTCGGACTCCTCGCCACGGAACATCCCGGCGATCGAGGAGCGTCTGCGGTCGCGATTCGAATGGGGGTTGATCGCCGATATCCAGGCGCCCGATCTCGAGACCAAGGTGGCGATCCTCCGCCGCAAGGCCGATCAGGACGGCGTCGTCCTGCCCGACGACGTGGCGCTGTTCATCGCCTACCAGGTGAAGTCGAACGTCCGCGAGCTCGAAGGGATGCTCAACCGGGTGGTCGCCTTCTCCTCGCTCACCGCCAAGCCGCTGTCGCTCGAGCTCGCCAAGGAGACGCTCAAGGACATCCTGCCGGAGGAGGGCCGCCGCGCCACCGCCGCCGACATCATCAAGTTCGTCGCCCGGCACTACGGCCTCAAGGTGAGCGAGATCAAGTCGAAGTCGAACTCGAAGCAGATCGCCTTCCCGCGCCAGGTGGCGATGTTCCTCTGCAAGGAGCTGACCGATCTTTCCTACCCGGAGATCGGCCGCCAGTTCAACGACAAGCATCACTCGACCGTCATGTACTCGGTCGACAAGATCCAGAAACTGCGTTCGACCGACGCCGAGCTCGAACGCACCCTCGACGGCATGACGCGACACCTCGCCTAGAGGTGGCGAACGGCCGGCGGAAAAGACTGCGGAAATCCCGCGGACAGGTTGTCGAATTCCCCCGCGGCGCATTTTTTCCTCTGCCTTTCGGGTTCTCTCCACAGCCCGGCTTCCGCAGCCCCTTCGCCGTCCGGCCCCTTTCGCGGCAGGCCTCCGGCGGGCTTTCCGCAGATCCGCCGGCATCTAGCTACGACTACGGCTATGTTATGTTTTCCTCTCTTTAGTACCCGAAGCTTCTAGCGGAGAATCAAGCCATGGAACTGCGCCTTCGGCGTGACCTCTTCCTCGCAGAACTGAGTCCGATGCAGGGGATCGTCGAGCGCCGCACGACGATCCCGGTCCTGTCGCACATCCTGCTCCGGTCGGCGGGCAAGAGCCTGCAGCTCGCCGCCACCGACCTCGACGTGTCGCTCACCAGCTCGGTTGCCGCCGAGGTCGAGGGCGAGGGGGCGCTCGCTGTCCAGGCCAAGAAGTTCACCGAGATCGTCCGTTCGGTGGTGGCCGACGAGGTGCGACTCAAGGTCGAGGACGAGCGCACGCTGCTCATCCAGGCGGGCAAGGCGCGCTTCCGCATGCACGGCCTGCCGGCGGCGGACTTCCCGTCGCTGCCGACCGTCGACGGCAAGCCGAAGATGGAGGTGCCGCTCGGCAGCCTCCGCCGCCTGGTGGGCAAGATCCTGTTCGCGGTCTCCGGCGAAGATTCGCGCTTCCAGCTCTCCGGGGCGCTGCTCAAGATCAAGCCGAAGTCGGTCGAGCTGGTGGCGACCGACGGCCATCGCCTGGCGCTCATCGAGTCGCCGCACGAGTTCAAGGGTGCGGTCGAGGATTCGGTCCTGGTGCCGCGCAAGGCGCTGCAGGAACTGATGCGCATGGAGGGCGACGGCAACGTCCTCTTCCGCCGCGGCGAGCACCACCTCTCCTTCACGGTCGGCGGGCGGGAGATGACCTGCCGCGTCCTCGAGGGGAGCTTCCCCGACTACGACCGGGTGATCTCGCGCGGCAACGACAAGAAGGCGGTCCTCGACCGGAAGCCGCTCGCCGAAGCCGTCCGCCGGGTGGCTATCATGACCGGCGAACGCAATCGCGGCGTCCGTCTCGAGTTCGCCTCCGGCGAGCTGGCGATCGCTGCGGCCAATCCCGATCTCGGCGACGCCAGCGAGAGCCTCGGCTGCGAGATCACCGGCGGCGACATCAAGATCGGCCTCAACCCCGACTATCTCGGCCACTTCCTCGACGCCGTCGAGACCGACAAGGTCCTGCTCGAGCTCAAGGACGAGAACAGCCAGTGCGTCGGCTCGCCGCAAGCGGAAGAGGGCAAGGGGGTCGCCGGCGAGCGCTACCTCTGCGTCATCATGCCGATGCGCATCTGAGCGCCGAGACCGCGACCCTTCGCCGGCTCCAGCTCGCCCGCCTGCGGGCGCTCGCCCCGACCGACTGGCGGCCGGAGGCGGGCTTCAACCTGATCCACGGCGCGAACGGCTCCGGCAAGAGCAGCCTCCTCGAAGCGATCTACCTCACCGCCACCGGCAAGAGCTTCCGCACTCCGGCGCTCGCCGAGTGCTGCGCGCGCGGCGAAGAGAGCTTCCTCGTGCGGAGCGAAGTGGAACGCGACGGCCGCTGGGACCTGGGGCTCGCCTACTCCGCCGACGGCCGCCGCCTGACGCTGCAGGACAAGCCCTCGACGGTCGCCGAGCACCTCGCGCTGCTGCCGGTCGTCGTCTGGAGCGAGGCCGAGCGCGACCTGGCCGCCGGACCCACCGCTGGCCGCCGGCGCTTCCTCGACCGCGCGGCGCTGCTGCTCCGCCCGGCGCGCCTCGCCGAGCACCTCGAGCTGCAGCGCGTCCTGGCGCAGAAGCGCCATCTGCTCGCGGCCCGCGGCCGCGCCGCCGACCTCGAGGCGTGGAACGACCTCCTGGCGCCGCTCGTCGCCCGCCGGGAGGCGGAGCGCGCCGAGCTCGCGACCCGGCTCGCGGTGCGCGCCGGCGAGCGGCACGCCGGTCAAGGGTCGGATCTGCAGCCACTGCGGCTCACCAACCAGCCATAGCCGGCC
>CAZQTL010000269.1:0-4939 GCA_964595975.1 uncultured Thermoanaerobaculia bacterium
CGCGCATCCTGCGGTCGACCTGAGCGGCCAGATCGGCCAGATTGCCCCCGTCGTGCCCCCCGCGGATATGGTACGTGGCGCCGAAGATCTGAACTTCCGTGGTGCTGGAAGATACCGACTCGGACATCCTTGCCACCCCCAACCGTTTCCGGGTGCCCTTTCGAGAGCCTCCGCCAGGTAGAACTATACCATCGGGTAGGCGCCCGGAAGCTCATGCCGGCAGCCGGAAATCACTGCGGGCGAGGCCTTTACGCCGCGCTGCGGCGAGAATTCGGATCAGAGAACGACGAGGTTCGACGCGCGTGCGCCAATCACCGCATCGAGCGCGATCGCCCGATCGAAGGTCACGAGTCTTCCGCCATGAGCAACCGCCAGGGCGAGGAGGTAGGCGTCGGTGACCTGGCGTGGACCGTGAATTCGCGATCGGTCGAAGACCTGCAAGTCGACCAGGCTCAAGTCACATGGCCAGAACTCATGATGCCCGCTGCCGGTCGCGCGTGCGAGACGGCTGATGGCAAGCGATGTCGGCACCGGGCTCGGGTAGCCCGGCTGGCTGACCACGCGCACGAAACCGTTCTCGGTGACTGCGCACGAGGCCCAGCCGTGAACGACTTCCGCGGCGAACCAGGCACGCGCCCGGACGTGATCGACGTGATCCGAGTCGAAAAGAGCGATGAGGACATTGACGTCGAGGAGGGCGCGCATCGCTCAGGAAGTCCGCATCGTGGCATTCCCGAAGCATCCGAGCTGTGCGTCCTTCACTCCGGCTCGTCCTCGCGCAGCTGGTCGACGACGGTGTTCGAGATTGCCGGCCCGCGATGCGGGAACACCTCGAAGCCGTAGAAGCTCGCGCCCTCGGCGATCTCCTCGCCGCGCCGGCTGCCCGTCAACGCTTCGCGCGCCAACTCCGACAGGACTTCGCCGGCGCTCCGCCGTTCGCGCCGCGCCCGCTCCTTCACGGCGAACAGCACATCGTCATCGACATCCAAAGTGGTGCGCACGCATCAGATGCTAGCACATCACGCGAAAGACGCGCAGCCGCTACCGGCTCGGAGGCTTCGGTTCGCCTTCGATCGTCGCCGGAGGCGGCGCCGGGTGGTGCTCCTTCATCCACGCGCCCAGGCCTTCCATGTCGTGCACCATGTCGCGGAACTCCTTGCCCTTGGCGGTGAGCTTCTTCGAACCGGGCTTGGTGACATGGCAGCTGGTGCAGGCGCCGAAGGTCACCTTGAGCTCTTCGAAGCCGGTGAGCGTGCGCATCGTCTCGAAGTACTTCCCCTGGTCGGTGAGGAGCTTGCTGCCCGGCTTGTCGTGACAGACCGTGCAGGCGAGTCCTTCCTGCTTGCCGACCTTCTCGGTGCCCGAGGCCAGCGTGCCGGCGAAGAGGGCGGCGGCGACCGTCATGCCCACTGCAACGCAAATCCTGGATCGGTTCATGGCGTCCTCCGTCAGTGGCTCGACCGCGACTTCGCCCACGAGACCCCGAAGGCGATCGTCCACTGGCTGTGGTCGACGCGGGCTCCCGGGCCGAAGGGGTTCACCATCGGGTCGGTGTTGTTGTTGGTATTCGAGGCGTTGAACGCGTGCTCGAGGGCGAACTCGTAGGTGACGCTGCCCTGGAGAACACTCGCGCCGACCGACAGATGGTGCTCGGTCGTCGCCGGGAAGAGCGGGGTCAGGGTCTCGTCGGGGACCGGGTTCTCGCCGTAGTTGTAGCCGGCCCGGAGCGTCAGCCGGTCGCTCGTCCGCCACTCGCTGCCTAGAGCGAGGACCCAGACGTCCTTCCAGTTGAACACGAACGGCAGCTCGACGCGAGCCGGAGCCCCGGCCACCGAAGGACCGGTGCCGACGACCTGGATGGTGTCGATGGCGCCGTCCCAGAAATAGCGCTTCACGTCGACGAGCAGCAGCCAGTCGTCGCTCACCCGCACCGCGGTGCCGACGCCCGCTTGCGCGGCGAAGGTGAAGCCGTCCATCTCCGCCTCGTAGTCGACCTTCTGGCCCAGCCCCGGCATTTGCCGGAAGTCGACCCGCAGGGTACCGCCGTCGAAGGTGCTGTGGGTCTTCGTCTGGTAGATCGCGCCGAAAGACCAGCGCGGATTCGGGCGCCACCAGCCACCGACGCGCAGACTCGTCTGCAGCCCGCCGGCATCCTCCATCTTCGGCCCGAAGAAGCTCATCTGCGGATTCTGGGTGTTGAAGAAGGAGGTGTCGGGAAAAAAGCGGAAGGCGGCATCCGCGTAGCCGATATTGAGTGTCGCGCCGACTGCGGCGTCCTCGGAGATGGCATAGGCGACCGTCGGCGAGAGGGTCATGAACCGCACCTGGGTGTAGGTCTGGTCCTGGGTCCCGAAAAAGGTGTGGAGGTCGTCGAAGGTCGCCCCCATCCCGCCCTGGGCGATGAAGCCGATCCCCCAGGCCCACGGCGTCTCCTTGCCCGAACGCACCCAGGCGAAGGCGGGCAGCGGGAAGTACCGGTCGTTCGCGGCGGTAGGGGCATTCACCATGTTCTCGAATTCCAGCGTCGGCGCGAGCACCGCGAGGCTGGCGGTGAAGTGGTCCCCCTGCAGCTGCGCGATCCCGGCCGGGTTCGAGTTGAGCCCCAGCGAACGGTCCGAGACCGCGAGGTTGGCGCCGCCCCGGCCGAGCTCCTCGGGGCCGTAGCCGGTGAGGTAGAGGCCGTTGGTCGCGTAGCCGGCGACCGCGGCGGCGAAGAAGAGCGTGATCCCGGCAGCTGTGATGCGCTTTGCGTTCATCGGTGGACTCCCATGGACTCTCTTGAAGAAAAGGCCGTGAAGGCTCGATTCCTCTGCGTTCGGTTCGTCATGCGGACGGTCGGCGAAGGCCGGCGATCTTCGCCATCCGTTCGAGCGGCCGGTGCCGGAAGAGCCGGTCGAGCTCCCGGAGCGGCAGACCCGCGAGCCGCACGACCGAGAACAGATCCGGCGCGCCCCCCGCCCTGGCCGCGGCTTCGCGGCAGCAGAGGACGGCCCGCCAATGGCGCGGAGTCAGCGTTTCGAGTCCGCACTCCCGGGCCAGCTCCTCGGCGATCTCCGGCGTCCAGGCGAACGAGTCGACCAGAAAACCGCCCTCGTCGACCTCGACCTCGCACCCCGGCAGGGTTCGTCTCGGCATCTGCGGCCGCCTCCCGCGAGATGCCCTGTCGCAGGCCGCGTGCCTGAAACGCAAAGCCAAGAAAACAGTAAGTTTGCGGTTGCCGGACGTGCTTTCTCGGGCGGCGGAGAAACGCCGCGTTGCAACGAGACGTTGCAGGCTGGAACGGAGGGTGAAACAGGAAGGCGGGGAGAGACCCCTCAGGTGGCGAAGCCGTACTCGCGCATCTTCCGCCAGAGCGTCGTGCGGCTCATGCCGAGCGCGAGCGCAGCGTCGGCCCGCCTCCAGCCGTGCGCATCGAGCGCCCGCCGGACCTCCTCGACCTCGGCGCGGCGCCGTGCCTGGGCCAGGCTCTCGGCGAGCGGAGCGGCGGCGGCTTCGGAGGTCGTCGGCATCGCCCGGTCCGCACCCTGCAGGACCGCGCCGCCGAGCCCGGTCCCCGCCTGCTCCCGGCGCACGAACGTGGGGAGGTCTTCGGGCAGGATCGTCTGACCGTGGCAGATCGCCACCGCGTACTCGAGCGCGTTCTCGAGTTCGCGAACGTTGCCCGGCCAATCGTGCGCCAGCAGATCGCGCATCGCGTCGGGCGAGAGGCGGAGGGCGCGGCCCTGCCGCGCGGCGACGCGGGCGAGGATCGCTCGCGCCAGCGGCTCGATGTCCTCCGGGCGCCGCGCGAGCGGCGGAATCTCGATCGGCACCACACGCAGGCGGTAGTAGAGATCCTCGCGGAAGCGGCCTTCGCGCACCGCCCGCGCCAGGTCGATGTGGGTGGCGGCGATCACCCGCGCCCGGCTCACCCGCGTGCGGCTCTCGCCCACCCGCTCGAACGATCCGTCCTGCAGGACCCGCAGGAGCTTCACCTGCAGCGGCAGCGGCAGGTCCCCGACCTCGTCGAGCAGGAGCGTGCCGTCGGAGGCCACCTCGAAGCGTCCGAGCCGGTCGCGCAGCGCGCCGGTGAAAGCACCCCGTACATGCCCGAACATCTCGCTCTCGAGGAGCTCGCCGGGCAGAGCGCCGCAGTTGACCGCTACGAACGGCTTGCCACGCCGCGGCGAGTGCTCATGGATCGCCCGCGCCACGACCTCCTTCCCCACCCCGCTCTCGCCCGAGAGCAGCACCGTCGAATCGCTCTCGCGCAGGTTCTCGATCAGAGCGAAGATCCTCTGCATGGCGGGCGATCGGGCGACGATCCCGCCGAAGGCCGACGGTCCGCTGAGCGTCGCCGGCAGGTCCTCTTCGGCCGGGCGCAGGATGACCGCGAAGGCGACGCGCGGATCGCAGGCCACCTCCGGCGGCGGGCAGATCGGCGCCGCCGAGAGAGCCACGAAGCGCTGCAGGCCGTTGGCGCCGGCGACCAGGGCGCGCCAGCCCTCGCGCCGCTCGCCGGCTTGGAGGGCAGCCCGCAGGGCGCCCCCTTCGGCGAAGAGCTCGCCGCAGATGAGCTCGTCGATCGGACGGTCGGCGACCGCGGCGGCGGTGCCGGCGCCGGCCAGCTCATCGAGAACGTAGGAGGCGTGAACGATCCGGAATCCGCGGTCGAGGCAGAGGAACACCCGCCCGAACGCCGCGAAGGAGGTCGCGACTCCGCTCCAGGCGATCTCCTCCGGCGAGAGCGCCGGAGCTCCGCGCATCGGCTCCGTCATCGCGGCCCCTCCATGAGCCGCCTCAGCAGCCCTCTTTCTTCTTCTTCGCCGCGGCGCCGGCCGGGGCAGAGGGGGGCGGAGGCACGACCTTGGGCGGAACGTATGCGCTGCCGGGGGGGGTGTTAAACGGGGCGGGGGATCCGGCACGGGCGACCGCCGCAGCGCGCGGCGCGCCACCGAAG
>CAZQTL010000270.1:0-4862 GCA_964595975.1 uncultured Thermoanaerobaculia bacterium
CGCTTCTCCGCCAGCGCAGGGAGCGGCCCCGTTGACGCCGTCCCTGGCTCTCGCGCGCGCCACGGCGGCGGCCGGCGCTTCGGACGCCGATCCGGCTGCCGACCCGGGCCAGGCGCGCGAGCCCACTCTCCGCCTGCTCGCGCCGATCGACCAGCTCACCCTCGGCAAGGTGCGGGTCGAAGCCGATGTGCGCGGCCTCGTCCCGGCGCGGGTCGACTTCGAGCTCGACGGCAAGCCGCTGCTCTCCAAGCGCCGCGCGCCGTTCTCGATCGAGATCGACCTCGGCCGCTCGCCGCGCCTGCGGCGCCTCTCGGCGGCGGCGTTCGACGGCTCGGGCGAGCTCGTCGCCGCCGACGAGGTCATGCTGAACGCCGGCCCGCACCGCTTCGCGCTCCGGCTGACCGAGCCGCTGCGGACCCCCGCCGCTGGCGAGCCCTTGCAGGCGCGGGCCGAGGTCGACCTGCCCGAAGGCGAGGAGCTCGACCGGGTCGAGTTCTATCTCAACGAGACGCGCCTGGCGACGCTCTACCAGCCCCCGTTCGCCGTCGCCCTCGACACGCCGGCCGCCGCCGGACTCACCTACCTCCGGGCGGTCGCCTATCTCGCCGGCGGCGGCGCCGCCGAGGACGTGCGGGTCCTCGGCTCCGACGCCGCCGACGAGGCGGTCGACGTCGACCTGGTCGAGCTCTACGCCTCGGTCCTCGACAAGCGCGGCCGTCCGGTGACCGATCTCACCGCCGGGGAGTTCCGGGTGCGCGAAGACGGCGTCGAGCAGACCGTCCAGCGTTTCGAGAACGTCGATACGTTGCCCATCCATGCCGGCGTGATGATCGACACCTCGGCTTCGATGGTCGAGGAGCTCGCCGACGCCGAAGCCGCCGCGCACCGGTTCTTCCGCGAGGTCCTGACGCCGGTCGATCGCGCGGCGGTGATCACCTTCGCCGACGCGCCGCGTCTGGCCGTGCGGTTCACCGCCAACCTCGAGCTCCTCGCCGGAGGACTCGCCGGACTCCAGGCGCAGGGCGAGACCCGCTTCTTCGACAGCCTGGCCTTCGCTCTGCACTACTTCTCGGGAGTGCGCGGCAAGCGGGCGCTCATCCTGCTCACCGACGGCGACGACTCCGAGAGCCGCTTCCGTTTCGACGACGTCCTGGACTACGCCCGCCGCACCGGCGTGACGATCTACGCGATCGGCCTCAATGTCCCGAGCCAGCCGGTCGATGCCGGCGTTCACCTCGACCAGCTGGCGCGCGAGACCGGCGGGCGGTCGTTCCGCATCCGCCGCGCCAACGAGCTCGCCAGCGTCTACGAGACGATCCGCCAGGAGCTGCGCTCGCAGTACCTCCTCGCCTACCAGTCGTCGCGGCTCGACGGTTCCACGGCCTACCGCGAGATCGCCCTCGAGGTCGCGCGCCCCGGCGTCTCGGCGCGCACCATCGCCGGCTACTATCCCTGAAGTCCGTCCAGCGAGGAACTCCGCCCGCCATGCCGCCAAGACTGGTACTCGCCTCCGCGTCGCCGCGGCGCAGCGCGCTCCTCGCCGATCTCGACCTCGGCTTCACGGTGCGGCCGCCGCACACCGACGAGAGCCCGCTGCCGGGCGAGCGTCCGGCCGAGCTGGTCTCGCGGCTGGCGCGCGAGAAGGCCCAGGCGCTCCTCGAGCCGGGCGAGCTGGTGCTCGCTGCGGACACCATCGTCGTCATCGACGACGAGATCCTCGGCAAGCCTGCCGACGATGAGGACGCCCGGGCGATGCTCGCGCGGCTCTCCGGTCGCGACCACGAGGTCTATACCGGCGTGGCGCTGGCGGACGCGACCTCGACGCCTCCGCGCCTCGTCAGCCGGGTCGAGCGCACCCAGGTGCGGATCCGCGGCATGTCGGCGTCGGAGATCGCCGCCTACGTCGCGGGCGGCGAGCCGATGGACAAGGCCGGCGCCTATGCCATCCAGGGCTGGGGGGCGGTCTACGTGGAGGCGATCACCGGCAACTACACCAACGTCGTCGGGTTGCCGGTTCCGGCCGTCGAAGGCTGTTTTCGCGAGCTCGGCTATGCCCTCGACGACTTCCGCCGCGAGCCGGCGGGAGCGCCTAGCTCTCGAACTTGATCGGCTCACCGAGCTCGGAGAGCGAGAAGTTGGTCATGATCTGGTGCCCGTTGAAGTCGAGCACCCGCAGGTCCTCGACCGCCGCGAGGTCGGCGGCGACGATCTCGTAGGAGCGGGCGTAGCGCTCGCGCACGGCCGCGAGCGCCACTTCGTAGGCGATGAACTTGACGATTCCCTTGTAGCGCAGCTTGTCCACCAGGCGCGGATCGAAGAGCTCGGGATAGGTCGAGAGCACGAGGATCGGGCCGGTGCCGGTGAAGATGATGTAGGACCGGATATTCGTCTGCAGGCTCATGGTCGCTCCCCCCGGAAGTCTCCGCACCGTAGCGGCCCCTCGCGACGACTGTCAAGGCGAACCCGTCCGAGTGAGCTAACTGCCGCTGTCACAGACATTTATGGCTCCCGTAACTCTCCCGTCACCAGGCCGCTGTGGAAAAGGACCACTCCGAGGCCTCTCAGCGGCCTGCATCCGGCCGCCAGCGCGAATGATAAACCTTGCAATGAAAGGCACTTGTACTTGCTGCACAGATTCCTGTTCAAAATGCTGGGAAGGCCGGAGGTTGCACGCTCCGAGGCCCCTTGCGGGACCGTTTTCCACAGGCTTTTCCGCGCTGGCTGCGGAGGGGCGCATGCTAGCCTCGAAGACATGGTTGCGACGCGTGTTCTGGTGGTCGAAGACGAGCCCGACATCGCCGAGGTTCTGCAGTTCAACCTCGAGCGCGCCGGCTTCGCGGTGACCGTCGAACGCCGCGGCGACAGCGCCCTCGAAGCGATCCGCCGTCGCCAGCCCGACCTCGTCGTCCTCGATCTGATGCTGCCGGGACTGGACGGTCTCGAGCTGGCGCGATTGCTCAAGCGCGATCCTGCGACCTCCGGCCTGCCGCTGGTCATGCTCACGGCGAAGGGCGAGGAGCTCGACCGCATCGTCGGCCTGGAGCTCGGCGCCGACGACTACATCGCGAAGCCGTTCAGCCCGCGGGAAGTGGTGCTGCGCATCAAGGCGGTGTTGCGCCGCCAGTCCGGCGAGGAAGAGCCCCCGGCGGTGATCGAGATCGGGCGCATCCGGCTCGATGCGCCTGCCCATCGCGTCGAGGTCCGGGGAGTGGAGGTTCCGCTCACCGCCACGGAATTCCGCCTGCTGCGGCTGCTGATGGAGCGGCCCGGTCGCGTGCAGACACGCGCCCGGCTGCTCACCGACGTCTGGGGCTACGCCGAAGACGTCGACAGCCGCACCGTCGACACTCACGTGCGGCGCCTGCGCCACAAGCTGGGACCGGAGTCCGACCGCATCGAAACGGTCATCGGCGTGGGCTATAGAATGCGCGCCTGATGCTTGGCCGGGAATGAGGATCTCCAGATGAAGCTCCTCCTGCTGCGCCATGCCATCGCCGAAGACCGCGCGGCGTTCGCGGCCACGGGCAAGGAGGACCGGCTCCGACCGCTCACCGACGACGGGCGGAAGAAGATGCGCCGCACCGCCGAGGCGCTCGTCCGGCTGCTTCCCGACCTCGCGTTGATCGCCACCAGCCCCTGCCTGCGGGCGCGCGAGTCGGCGGAGATTCTCGCCCGCGCGTGTCCCGAGCAGCCGGCGCTCTCCGAGCTCGCCGATCTCTCGCCCACCGGCTCGGCGGCCGCGCTGCTCAAGTTCCTGCAGACCCAGAAGTCGCTGCCGCTCGTCGCCTGCGTCGGGCACGAGCCCAACCTCTCGCAGCTCGCAGGTTGGCTGCTCACCGGCACCGAACAGTCCTTCCTCGAACTGCGCAAGGGCGGCGCCTGCCTGCTCGAGTTCGCCGGTCGGCCCGCTCCTGGGGGCGCCACCCTGATCTGGCATCTCACGCCCTCGCAACTGCGATCCCTGAGGGCGACTTGAAGGTCCTGCCCCCGGATCTGCTGCTGCATCCCGCGGAAGAGGCCGTACGTCGGCTGGCGCTGGTCCAGCTCGAACGCGCGGGAGAGGCGCGAACGCGGCTCGTCGAAGGAGATCGCGAGGAAGCGCTGCACGATTTCCGCGTCGCGTTGCGCCGTCTACGCAGCGTCCTGCGATCTCACCGGACGGTGTTCTCGGTCGAATTCCCCAAGAAGCAGCTGCGCCGCCTCGCCGACCTGGCGCGCTTCACCAATCCGGGACGCGACGCCGAGGTGCAGCTTGCCTGGCTCGGCACCTTCGCCGCGGAGCTCAAGCCGGGCGAGCGTGCCGGCTACCGGGAGCTCGCGCGCGAGCTCGCCGAGCTCCGCGACGGGAGCTATCGCCAGGTCGAACGCCAGATCGTGAGCGACTTCGTCGGCATCTCCGAACGCCTCGGCGCCCGGCTGGTCGCCTACCGGATCGCCGTCGATCTCGACCGTCCGACTCGACCGCCGAGCTTCGCGGCAGCGACCCGCGATGCCCTGGCCAGGAGCGCCACGGAGCTCTTCGCCAGGCTGGCGGAGATCGAAACCGCGGCCGATGACGGCGCGGGGCACGCCGCTCGCATCGCCGCCAAGCGACTTCGCTACGTGGCCGAGCCGGTCGCGCCGTGGATCGACGCCGCGCGCCGGCCGGTGGAGCTGCTCAAGGACCTGCAGGATCTCCTCGGCGAGCTGCGCGACGGGCAGCTGTTGGCGGCCCGCGTCGGCCGCGCGCTGGCGGAGATCGAGTCCAAGCGCGCCCGGCGCCTCGTCGAGGCCACCCTCGAGGGCCCGCAGACGCCCCTCCGGCCGGCCGCTCCCCAGCGACGCCGCGAACGCGCCGGGCTCCTCGCCGTCGCCCGTCGCCT
>CAZQTL010000271.1:0-4830 GCA_964595975.1 uncultured Thermoanaerobaculia bacterium
TCATCAGCTCCTGCCCGACGAGGCCGGAGAAAGCGACGTGAGAGGTGTGCGGCAATCGGGGGGCGGAGGCGCAATGCACTCTCGCCCCCGGAATCTCCGCCAGCCCGGCCTCGAATCGGTCGCGCAGACGGCCGAGATGCCGGGCGCGCTCCGCGAGGTCGCGGCCGGCGACGGCGCAGGCGGCGCCGAAACCGACCACCGCCGGCACGTTCACCGTCGAGGCGCGCCGCCGCCGCTCCTGGGCGCCGCCGACGAGCAGCGGGGAGAAGGCGGCGCCGCCGCGGATCCAGAGCGCCGCCGCCCCCAGCGGGCCGTGGAACTTGTGCGCCGCGAGGGTCAGGTAGTCCACTCCAAGCGTCTGGACCGAAACCGCGACTTTTCCAACCGCCTGAACCGCATCGCAGAGCACCGGCACGCCGCGACCGGCGAGCGCCCGGCAGAGCTCCGCCACCGGCTGCAGCGTGCCGATCTCGTTGTTGGCCAGCATCAGCGCCGCGAGGCGGGTTCCCGGGCCGGCGGCCGCGGCCATCCGGGCGGCGGACACCACACCGTCCTCCTCCGGCGGCACCTCGACGACCGCGACGCCGGCGCGCGGCGCCGCGGCGTGCGCCGCACCCAGGATGGAGGGGTGCTCGAGGGCCGAGACGACGATCTTCTCGCCCGGTGCGCTCTCCCCGACCAGGCTGGCAACCACGGCGTTGTTGGCTTCGGTGCCGGAAGCGACGAAGACGATCTCCTCCGGCGTCCGGCAGTCGATGAGGCGCGCGACCTGCTCGCGGGCAGCCTCGACGGCCTCGCGCGCCGCCTGGCCGAAGCGGTGCACCGAGGACGGATTTCCCCACCGGGCGGGGCCCGCCCCCTCCCCGCCGAGCCAGGGGAGCATCGCCTCGCGGACCTCCGGATCGAGGGGGGTCGTCGCGTTGTGGTCGAAGTACGAGCCGCGCATGGAAGGGGGATTCTAGCGCTCACGGCCGGGCACCGGATCTGCAACAATCCGCTGCGATGACCGCCCCCCCCCGCCGAACCGGCGTCGTCCGCGCCATGCTCCGCCGTCGCGGCCTGCTGCTGCTCCTCTTCCCCCTCGCCCTGATGGCGCCCCTGGCCGCCCCGCGATCGCTGCCGGCGGTCGAGCAGAAGGACCTGCCGGAGGAGTACAGCCTCTGGCTCGACGAAGTCGACGCCATCATCACCAAGGAGGAGCGCGCCGCCTTCCTCAACCTCGAGAAGGACTATCAGCGCGACGCCTTCATCGAGCGCTTCTGGCAGGCGCGCGACCCGTTCCGCGACACGGTGCGCAACGAGATGCGCGAGACCTGGAACGCCCGCGTCGAGCAGGCGCGGGTCTATTTCGGCTCCCTCAAGGAGGAGCGGGCGCGCTTCTTCCTGCTCAACGGCCCGCCGGCGGCGCGCATGGAGGGGCAGTGCTCCGGCACCACCTGGCCGCTCGAGATCTGGGCCTACCAGCGCAGCGAGCGCATCCACGAGGACGTCGTCCTTTTCGTCTTCTATCGCCCCTTCGCGCAGGGCCCGTTCAGGCTCTGGTACCCGGACGAAGGCCTGTCGCGGCTGATGCAGTTCGCCCCCGTCGGCACGAGCGACGCGGCGAACCTCGAGGAGCTCGGCCGCAACTGCATGCAGCGCGACGACATCGCCGCCGCGCTCGCCACCGTCCTGCGGCGCGGCCGGCTCGACTTCCAGCGCATCCTCGAGGCGGCGCTGGCGCCGATCGCCCCGATCTCCCGCGAGTGGGTCGCCACCTTCAACTCCTATTCGACCGACCTGCCCGCCGATGCCGCCGCCCTCACGGCCGAGATCTCGCTGTCGTATCCCGGCCGACGGCAGAGCCGGTCGGTGATGCAGGGCACGCTCGCCGTCGCGACCGAGCACCTCAAGCCGGCCGACAACGCCGGCGCGCGCTCGTTCGACTTTCAGCTGAACGGCGAGATCCTCATCGGCAAGAAGCTCTTCGACGCCTTCCGCTACAAGTTCAACATCCCCCTCGCCGACGCCAACGCCAACGCCGCCGGCGGCGGACCGGCGACGGCGGCCGCCGCGACGACGGGCGCTCCGGCCCCTGCCGCGGCGGTCCCGGCGACGATCCCGCTCGTCTTCGAGCGCTTCCTCCGCCCCGGCAAGTACACCCTGATCCTCAAGCTCGAGGACCTGAACGGCGGCGGCTACTTCCGCAAGATGACCGAGATCGAGGTACCCGCGGTCGAGGGTCCGATCGCGCCGGAGCCCGATGCCTTCTCGGCCGGCATCTTCGCCGAGGCCAACGCCGCCCTCTCGACGCTCGACAACACCATCCGCCTCGTGCCGCCGCGCGGCGAGATCCAGGCCGGGCTGGTGCGCTTCGACACCCTGACGACCGGCAATGCCATCTCCGAGGTGCTGTTCACGCTCGACGGGCGTCCGATCCTGCGCAAGAACCGGCCGCCCTATTCGGTCGAGCTCGATCTCGGCCAGGTGCCGCGAACCCGGGTTCTCCACGCCAGCGCCTTCGACGACGCCGGCAAGGAGGTCGCCTGGGACGAGATGCAGGTCAACGCCAGCACCCACCGCTTCCGCATCCGTCTCATCGAACCGCGTCGCGGGGCGCACTACGACAAGAGCCTGCGCGCCGAAGCGGAGGTGGAAGTCCCCGAGGATGGCGCGCTCGACCGGGTCGAGTTCTATCTCAACGAGACCCTGGTGGCGACGCTCTTCCAGGAACCGTTCACCCAGCCGATCGCGCTGCCGCCCGACGGCGGCATCGCCTACGTCCGCGCCGTGGCCTACCAGGTCGACGGCAACCAGACCGAGGACCTGGTCTTCGTCAACGCCCCCGACAACCTCGAGGAGGTCGACGTCCAGTTCGTCGAGCTCTACACCACGGTTCTCGACCGCGAGAACCGGCCGGTGCGGGATCTCGAGGAGAGCGACTTCAAGGTCTTCGAAGACGACGTCCAGCAGCAGATCGCGCGCTTCGAGCGCCTCGAGAACCTGCCCATTCACGTCGCCGTCATGCTCGACGTCTCGGCGTCGATGGAGCCCAACCTGACCCAGACCAAGGCGGCAGCGCTCGAGTTCTTCGAGCACGTCATCACGCCGCGCGACCGCGGGGCGCTGATCGTCTTCAACGACCATCCGCTGCTCGCCGTCAAGCTCACCAACCAGATTCCGGCGCTCGCCGGCGGTCTGGCCGGACTCAAGGCCGAGCGCGGCACCTCGCTCTACGACTCGGTGGTCTTCTCGCTCTTCTACTTCAACGGCGTCAAGGGACAGCGCGCCATCGTCCTGCTCTCGGACGGCAAGGACGAAGGCAGCCGCTTCAACGTCGAGGAGACCCTCGACTTCGCCCGCCGCGCCGGCATCGCGATCTACTCCATCGGGCTCAACATCCCGCGTTCCGAGTCCGAGGCACGCAAGGTCCTCAAGAAGCTCGCCGAGGAGACCGGCGGACGCAACTTCTTCATCAAGGACACGAGCGAGCTCACCGGGATCTACGACGCGATCCAGCTCGAGCTGCGCTCGCGCTATCTCCTCGCCTACCAGTCGTCGAACGCCACCCGCGAGCTGCGTTTCCGCCTCGTCGACCTCAAGGTCGACCGGCCCGGCCTCGACGCCAAGACGATTCGCGGCTACTACCCCTGAGCCCCGGCCGGTCCCGCGCTAGGATCGCCGCTGCCGCCCATGCCGCCTTCGCCTGCCCGCGCCCTCGTCCTCTCGCTCCTGCTGGCGAGCGTCTGCCGCAGCCCGTGCGCCGCACAGGCGCCGAAGGGCGGCGATCCGGCACCGCCGGAGACGGCGTCGGCGGCGACGGAAAGCGCGCCCTTCCTCCTCGAGGTCGAGCCGCTGATCTCGCCGGCGGAGCGCCAGGCCTATCTCGCGCTCACCCGTCCGTACCAGCGCCAGGCGTTCGAGCGCCGCTTCTGGGAGCTGCGCGACCCCTATCCGGAGACGCCGCGCAACGAGCTCGAGGAACGCTTCCGCGAACGGCTCCGGCTGGCTCGCGAACGTTATCCGGCCCCCGGCGACGAGCGTTTCCGCATGACGCTCCTGCTCGGCGAGCCGATCCGCCGCATTCCGCTGCGCTGCGCCGAGATCCTGCGGCCCGGTGAGGTCTGGTACCTCGCTCCGAGCGACCGCATCCCCCAGGGCTTCGCCCTCGCCTTCGTCTCGCGTGGAGTCAGCGCGGACGCGCCGCATCGCCTCTGGTCGCCGAAGTCGGGGTATGGCGAGCTCCTCACCTGGTCGACGCCGGCGGCCGGCGATCTCGCCGCCGAGGTCGCCGACCGCGTGCCGCGCGACTGCCCGCGCGGCGACGAGATCGTCGGCGCGCTCGCCGCGGCCGCCGACTGGAGCGACCTCGAGCGCCGCTACGAAGTCGTCCCGCACCCCAATCCGGAGTGGGTGCGAACGTTCCTCTCCTATTCGACCGACCTGCCCGCAGACGCATTGCCGCTGGCGGCGGAGGTGGAGATCGGCTTCCCCGGCCGCAATCAGAGCCGCACCATCGTCGATGCCAGCGTCATCGTCGAGGCCGCCGCCCTGCGCGCCGAGGGCGGAGCTGCGGCGGCAGGCACGACGCCTCCGGCGCCCCCGGCCCTTGCCCTGCTCCTCGACGGCGAGGTGCTGCGCGGCGAGGAGCTCTTCGACCACTTCCGCTATCGATTCGAGCTTCCCGGCGAACGCCTGCAGACGGCGGGCAGCCTGCCGTTCTCCGCCCGCCGCTTCCTCCGCCCGGGCAGCTACACGCTGGTGCTCCGCCTGCAGGAGCCGGCGAGCGGCCGCGTTTTCCGGCGCGAGCTGCCGCTCGAGGTGCCGCCTCCAGGTTCGCTCCTCGCGGCC
>CAZQTL010000272.1:0-4820 GCA_964595975.1 uncultured Thermoanaerobaculia bacterium
CGGCGGCCTCGGACGAGCGCACCGGTTCGCGGGCGACGGCGGCCGCGCAGCATGAAGGCACCGCGCAGGCCGGCGGCGACCTGTTCGGCCTGCGGCCCTGGCTCGACACCCGTGGCATGACCCTCGAGGCCTTCCTGCTCGGCGACCTGTCGCGCAACTTCCGGGGTGGCATCACCACCGGCCGCGAGGCGTTCCGCCATCTCTTCGAGGTCGCCTTCACGGTCGACACCGAGCGCCTGTTCGGCCACGCCGGCGGCACGCTGTTCGCGGACTTCCAGACCCAGGCCGGGAGGCAGGGAAGCGACCTCCTGGTCGGCGACTACCAGGGATTCTCCAACCTCGATGCCGACGGCTTCACCGCCTTCTACGAGCTCTGGTACGAGCAGCTCTTCGCCGGCGGGCGGCTGCGCCTGAAGGTGGGAAAGATCGACGCCAACAACGAGTTCGCTTTCGTCGAGAACGGCGTCCTGATGCTCAACTCATCGGCCGGTTTCAGCCCGACGATTCTCGGCCTGCCCACCTACCCGGACCCGGCCACCGGCGCCGTCCTCTTCGCCTCCCCGGCCGACTGGCTCTATGTCGGCGGCGGCCTGTTCGACGGCGCGACGCAGGCCGGAATCCCCACCGGCACCCGCGGCCCGGCGACACTCTTCGGCGAGCCGGACGATCTCTTCCTGGTCGCCGAGGCCGGCCTCCGGCGCACGGTGCGCGGCGGCCGCCTGCGGCGGCTCGGAATCGGAGTAACCCACCACACCGGCACCTTCGAGCGCGTCGACGGCAGCGGTCTCTCCGAAGACGGCGCCACGTCCTGCTACCTCGTGCTCGACCAGCGGCTGGCGAACCGGGCCGGAGGCGGGCGCGCGCAGGAGGCGGACGAGCCCGGCCCGGGTCTCGACGGCTTCGTACAGGTCGGCACGACCTCCGGCCGCCTGTCGCCGGCCGACCTCCACGTCGGTACCGGCCTCGTCGCCTCCGGCTACGTGCCCGGCCGGGAAGCGGACCACATCGGGCTGATGGCGACCTGGGTCCGGTTCGGCGACGCCGCGCGCGCCGAGGGCAGCATCGTCGACGCTTACGAGCTGGCCCTCGAGCTCTTCTATCAGCTGCGCCTGACCCCGTGGCTCAGCCTGCAGCCGGACCTGCAGTACATCGTCCACCCCGGCGGCACCGGACAGTCGGACGCCCTGGTCGGCACCCTGCGCCTGGAGCTGACACTCTAGTCCGCGCGGAAGGTGGCAAGATCCGCGCTGCCGGATGTCGGCCGGCGGCCAGGGAGTCGCGAGGGCGACGGAGAATCTGCGAATGAACGCACCCCCGACGCGGTCCTTCCGCGTCATCGGCATGGACTGCGCCGAAGAGATCGCCGCGCTGCGGCGGGAGGTCGGCCCGCTCGCCGGCGGCGAGGCGCAGCTCGGCTTCGATCTGCTGCGCGGCCGCATGACGGTCGCGGCGGAGGTGCGCGCGGTTTCGGACAGCGCGATCGTCGCCGCCGCCGCCCGCGCCGGTCTCGTGGCGGAGCCCTGGCAGATCGAAGGCGGCGACCGCGCGAGCGACCGCCTGCGCCGGCGCCGCCTGCTCGCGACGCTCGTCGCTGGCGCCGCCACCGCCGCCGGCTTCCTGCTCCACGCCGCCCTCGCCGGCACTCTCGGTGCGGCGCTCGGGCGCGAAGGGATGGGCGGCGACGCCGGAGTCCCGGTGCCGGCAAAGTTCGCCTACTCGCTCGCCGTCGTGGCGGGGCTCCTCACCGTAGTGCCGAAGGCCTGGCAGTCTCTCCGCCGCCTGCGGCCCGACATGAACCTGCTGATGACCATCGCGGTGGCCGGCGCCATCGCCATCGGCGACTGGTTCGAGGCCGCCACCGTCGCCTTCCTCTTCGCGCTGTCGCTGGCGCTCGAGGCCTGGAGCATCGGCCGGGCGCGCCGGGCGATCGCCCGGCTCCTCGATCTCGTGCCGCCCTCGGCCCGCCTGGTCACGGCGACCGGGGAACGCGACGTGCACCCGTCGGAGGTCCCGGTCGGCGCGCGCATCGCCCTCCGGCCCGGAGAGCGGCTGGCGCTCGACGGCCGGGTCGCCAGCGGCCGCTCGACGTTCGACCAGGCGCCGATCACCGGCGAGAGCCGGCCGGTCGCCAAAGGGCCGGGCGACGAGGTCTTCGCCGGTTCGATCAACGGCCCGGGAGCGGTCGAGATCGAGACCACCGCGCTCGCCGAAGCGACGATGCTGGCCCGGATCCTGCGCCTGGTCGAAGAGGCGCAGGCGCGGCGCTCCCCTTCCGAACGCTGGGTCGATCGCTTCGCCGCCGTCTACACGCCCCTGGTCTTCGCCGCCGCGCTCGCCGTCGGCCTCCTGCCGCCGCTCGTCGCCGGCGCGAGCTGGAGCGACTGGGGCTATCGCGCGCTCGTCCTGCTGGTGATCGGCTGCCCCTGTGCCCTGGTCATCTCGACGCCGGTCGCCATCGTCGCCGGCCTCGCCGCAGCGGCGCGCCACGGCGTGCTGATCAAGGGCGGCGCCTTCCTCGAGGTGCCGGCGACACTCCGCGCCTTCGCCTTCGACAAGACCGGCACGCTCACCCATGGCCGGCCGCGGGTGCTCGAAGTGGTGCCGCTCTCCGGACACGACGAGCGCGAGGTGCTCGAACGCCTGGCGGCCCTCGAAGCGCGGAGCGAGCATCCGCTCGCCGCGGCGGTGCGCGACTACGCCGCCGCGCGTGGCGTCGCCGTGGCGCCGGCCGAAGAGTTCCATGCCTTCGAGGGCAAGGGCGCGACGGGGTCGGTCGCCGGACGCCCCTTCTGGGTCGGCTCGCACCGCTTCCTCGAGGAGCGGGGACAGGAGACGCCGGAGGTCCACGCGCGCCTCGAGGCGATCTCGCAGGCCGGACGGACCGCCATCGTCGTCGGCAACGAGAGCCACGTCTGCGGCCTGGTGGCGGTCGCCGACGGCGTGCGCGACGGCGCCCGCGAGATCGTCGCCGACCTCCGCCGTCTGGGAATCGAAACGACCGTGATGCTCACCGGCGACAACCGCGGCACCGCCGAAGCCATCGGCCTGGCGACGGGCATGACCCAGGTCCGTTCCGAGCTCCTGCCGCACGAGAAGGTCGCGGCGATCTCGGAGCTGGTGGCACGCTACGGGCAAGTGGCGATGGTCGGCGACGGGATCAACGACGCCCCGGCTCTCGCCTCCGCAACGCTCGGTATCGCCATGGGCGGTGCCGGCTCCGACGCCGCGATCGAGACCGCCGATGTCGCGCTGCTCTCGGACGACCTCTCGCGCCTGCCGTGGCTCATCGGACACTCGCGCCGGACGCTGGCGGTGATCCGCCAGAACATCGGCTTCGCCCTGGCGGTGAAGCTGCTCTTCGTCGCCCTCACTTTCTTGGGCACCGCCTCGCTCTGGGCGGCGATCGCCGCCGACATGGGCGCTTCGCTCCTCGTCGTCGCCAACGCGCTCCGGCTGCTGCGCGGCTGAGCGGCGCGGACGCGGCGCGCCGCCGCGGAATCGCCATGCCGATTTGTTACTCTTCGCCGTCCATGGGTTTCGCCATACCAGAACCGGCTCGCGAAGAGCCCGCGTCGACCCCCGAGACGATCTCCGCGGTGCTCGCCGAAGTCGCCGAGATCGCCTCCGAGACGCTCGAGCTGCAGGAGGTCTTCGACCGCGTCGCGACCGCGATCCGCCGCGTCATTCCGCTCGACAACATGGGGGTGGTCCGCATCCTCGACGGCCAGTGGGCGGTCCTGCACGCCACCACCGTGCCCTGCGGCTGCGACGGCGAGGACGGAGCGGGGGGCGACTGTTTCGACCCCGAGCCGCTCGCCTCCTGGTCGCCGCGGCTGCGCCCGCGCCCGGGCCCGATTCCGCGCGTCCATGACGCCGTCGCCGAGCTCAACCCCGACTTCCCCGTCGACGCCTTCCTGATCGAGAAAGGCGTGCGATCGTCGATGTGGGAGCCGTTCCGCATGGGCGATCAATTCAGCGGCGGCGTCTGGGCGAGCAGCTTCCAGACCGACGCCTTCAGCGACGCCCACCAGGAGATGCTGCGGCCGATCGCCGCCCTCCTCGGCTCGGCAGTCGAGCACTGGCGGATCTGGGACGCCGAACGCCGCCGCCGCGAGCGGCTCGAACAGCTCGAGGAGCGGCTGGGGAGTCTTTCGGAGTCGCTCGACGTGCGGCAGATCTTCGCCCGTATCTCGGACGGTCTGCAGCCGATCCTGCCGCACGATCTCCTCGTCCTCACCGAGCTCGACGCGCAGCGCCGCACCTTGCGCATCCTCGCCAGCGCGGGGGAGGCCGACATCGCCGTTCCCGAGGAACCGATGCCGCTCACCGACGGCGAGCTCGTCGAGCGCGGGCGCGAGAAGGTGATCGTGCGCGACCTCCGCATCGAGCTCGCCGGCAAGAGCGAGCGCGAGCGCCTCCTCTTCGCCTCCGGCATGCGGTCCTGGCTGCGGGTGCCGGTGTGGACCGGCGACGAGCTGCACGGCGGCTTGGGCATCTTCTCCCGCGAACCGGCGCGCTACCGCGTCGAGGACGTCGAGGTCGCCGAGCGCCTCGCCGACCGCGTGGGCCTGGTGCTCTCGCACCAGAGGCTGGCCGAGGAGGCGCGGGTCGCCAACGAGGCGAGCACCCGCGCCGCCCGCCTGGAAGCGACGGTGCAGACCCTCGAGCGCGAGCTCGCGGCGCGCGGGCGCGGGCGGGTCGTCGGGGTGTCGCCGTCCTGGCGCGAGGTCCTGGCGCAGGTCGGCCGCGTCGCCTCCTCCGAGACCACGGTGCTGGTCACCGGCGAGTCGGGCACCGGCAAGGAGGTCGTCGCCCGCCTG
>CAZQTL010000273.1:0-4792 GCA_964595975.1 uncultured Thermoanaerobaculia bacterium
AGCGTCAGGTAGGCGGGGATGACGGCGATGGCGACCAGGGCGGTCGTCAGGGTGCCGATGGTCGAGACCAGGCCCATCGAGATCAGGCCTGGGTAGTGCGAAGTGGCGAGCGAGCCGAAGCCGACGATGGTGGTCAGGGCGGCGAGGAAGATGCCGCGCGAGGTCTCCTCGACCGCCGCCGCCGGGTCGCCGTCCGGCGCCCGCTCCTCTTCGCGGTAGCGGTGGATGACGTGGATGCCGTAGTCCACCCCGATACCGATGATCATCGTGATGACGAAGATGTTCATGAAGTTGAGGTGGAGATCGAACGCCACCATCAGCGCGACCATCCAGAGGATGCCGACGAGCAGCGGCACGAGGGCGATGAACGCGGTGTGCACGTCGCGGAAGTCGATCCACAGCAGAGCGAGCACCAGCACCAGGCCGATCACCGCCGAGGTCAGGGCGTCGGCACGGATCTCGCCGCGCAGGCTGCGCGACAGGACGTTCATGCCGGTGAGGGTCGCCTGCGGCCCGAGGCTCGCCGCGAGGTCGACGGCAGCCTCGGGGATCTCGCGCTTCGGCCGCCCCGGCAGATTGTAGAGCTTGACCACGCTCGTCCAGCCGTCCGGCGTCTCCTTGAGGTAGCGATCGAGCAGCGAGCGGCCCTGCGGCACGGCCAGCACCCCCTCGCGCGTCAGCAGACCCTCGGGCGCGAGCGTCTTCGCCAGCAGGTCGAGACCCGATTCGAACGGTTCGACGCGCAGGCCCTCGCTAGCCAGCGCCGCCGCGAACTCGGCGCGGATGCGTGCCATGTCCAGACGCCCGCCGCGCTCCACGGCGAGCCAATCGAGCGCCTCCTGCTGGATCGCCGGCGGCGGCAGCACCGCGGTCACCGCGTCGACGCCGCCCAGGCGGCCGTCGGCGACCAGGCGCCGTCCGGCGATCGCCGCCCTGTCGGCGAGGGCCAGCACCTCGGGCAGGGTCTTCGCCTTGAGCACGAGCGACATCGAATCGAAACCGGCGCCGAAGTGCTCGTTGATCTCGCTCTGGGCGAGGATGCCGCGGTTTCCCGGCGGTCGCAGCGACTCGACGTTGTCGTCGAACTTGAGACGCGGCGCCGCGGCCACGGCGGCGATCGTCACCAGCGCGGCGGCCACGAGGGTCGCGCGCGGCATCCGCGTGGCGAGTCGCGACAGCCGCTCGATGCCGAAGGCGAAGATGTGCAGCCGGGGCTCGGTCTCGCGCTTGCTGTGGTGGGCTTCGCTCCAGCCGATCATCGCCGGCACCAGGAACAGCACCGCGAGCAGACAGAACAGCACGCCGGTGCCGACGATCAGGCCCATCTGGTAGAGCCCGGTGAAGTCGGTGATCAGGAAGGCATAGAACGTCGCCGCCGTGGTGATGGCCCCGAGCACCACGCCCCGGGCGGTCGAGCCGCCCATCGAACGCATCGATTCGACGACCGAGGCGCCGCGTTGGCGCTCCTCGACATAACGCCCATAGAGCACGATGACGAAGTCG
This sequence comes from uncultured Thermoanaerobaculia bacterium, assembly GCA_964595975.1. Taxonomy (GTDB): domain Bacteria; phylum Acidobacteriota; class Thermoanaerobaculia; order Multivoradales; family JAGPDF01; genus JAGPDF01. The sequence goes on from CAZQTL010000273.1 coordinate 1,504, forward strand.
TCGCCCAACCCGACTAGGAGCGCCGCGACTCCGGCGGTCGCCGAAGAGAGGACGCCGACGGCGACCGCCGCGAAGCCGAAGGTGATCGCCAGGCCGCAGGCGAGCGGCCAGAAGACCAGCAGCAGCAGGGAGGTGCGGCGATAGGCGATGTAGAACAGGATCAGCACGCCGACGAGCGACGAGAGCGCGTTGACGATCACGTCGCGGCGGATCAGCCCGGTGTCGTCGAGAGCGATCATGTAGCGCCCGCCGAAGAAGACCTCCGGCACGGGCGCGTCGCTGCCCTCGGCGAGGTCGCTCCAGGAGGCGCTGGCATCGGCGACCGACTTCTGCATCGATTCGAACAGGCGGCGGTTGAAGTCGATGTCCTGCGGGCTCGCCGTCGGCCGGCCCAGGATCAGCAGCAGGCGGTGATCCCGGGACAGGTAGCGGCCGCTCGTCCAGTCCACCGCCAGCGGGCCGCGCTGGCCGCCGAGCCGGTCGAGGAAGATGCCCGATATGCCGAGCGGATCGAGCTTCAGCAGGTCCTTGAGCGCCACCGCCTGCGGCATCTCGAGCGTCCGCCGCAGCTCTTTCGCGCGGTTGCGGATCTCGGGCGCGGTGAGCTGGACGGCGAGCCGTTCACGCGTCGGCGCGTCGAGAAAGAGGATCGCCTTGGGAAGGAACTCGCGCAACAGCTCTTCGGGCTCGCCGAGACGCGACTCGACGGTGCGGAAGAAGTCGGTCGAGGCCGTCATCCGCGCCGCGAGGTCGTCCGACAGGGCTTCGTACGGATCGAGCGGCGCGTCCTCGGGGATGCGGATGCCGACCACGAAGTAGTCGACGTTGCCGAACTGCTCCAGGGTCTCGCGAAAGGTGATGACCCCCGGATTCTTGGTCGGCAGGAGGTGGAGCACGTCGGGATCGAAGCGCAGCCGGAACGCCAGCGCCGCGCTGCCGGCGACGACCAGGAAGAACACCAGAAAAACCAGGCGGTGGCGCCGCCCGGCGAAGAGGATCAGGCGTTCGAGCGGCCCGCGTTGGCTCAAGCCGACTCCCGCGACGGCGGCGGCGAGGGGGGAAGCGGCGCGGAAGCGGACCCGCCGATCTGGCGCCAGTAGCGGGCGAAATACTCGAAGCCCGAGTACAGGGTCACGATGACGGCGACCCAGAGCGAAATCGGGGCGAGGTGCGAGAACTCACCCAGCTGGTTGTAGATGATGAGCAGCGAGATGGCGACGATCTGGGCGCCGGTCTTGATCTTGCCCGAGACGCCGGCGGGAATGACGATCTGCTCGGCGGCGGCGTGGCTGCGCAGCGCGTTGACCGCGAACTCGCGCGCCAGGATGGTGACCACCATCCACGACGGCGTCACCCGGGCATCGAGCTCGACCAGCGAGACGAAAGCCGCGGCGATCAGAATCTTGTCGGCCGCCGGGTCGAGCAGCTGCCCGAAGCGGCTCACCAGGTTCCAGCGCCGGGCGAAGTAGCCGTCGAGAAAATCGGTCAGGGCGGCGAGCAGGAACAGGCCCAGGCCGACGAACTCCTTGCCGTCGAACTTGGTCAGCAGGACGACGACCAGGATCGGGACGAGCAGAATCCGGATGGAGGTGAGAATGTTCGGAAGATTCGACATCCGGTGGGCGCGATCGGACAGGCGGTGACGGCTAGGGCCGCGAGACGCCGGAGGTCGTCAGACGTACCTGATTGTTGGCGTCGCGCACGATGAAGACCCGGCTGCCGTCGAGGACGCTGTCGCCGCTGCCGTCGAAGAGGCCCAGCACCCGCCGCACATAGGCGCGGGTCTCTTCGTAGGGCGGGATGCCGCCGTACTTGACCACCGCTTCGGGTCCGGCGTTGTAGGCCGCCAGCGCGAGCTCGAGACCGCCGAACCGGTCGAGCATCTGGCGCAGATAGCTGGTCCCGCCGCGAAGGTTCTGCTCGGGGTCCCAGGGATCGGCGACAGCGAGGTCGGACGCCGTCCCCGGCATGAGCTGCATCAAGCCCATCGCCCCCTTGTTCGAACGCGCCTTGCGGTTGTACCCCGACTCGACCTGGACGAGAGCCTGCACCAGCCGCGGCTCCAGGTCGCGCGCCAGGGCGTGGCGGTCGATCGCGTCGGCGAGCTCGGGGTCGGGGGGCGCGAGCAGGCGATCCGAGAGACGCCGCGTGCGGGCCTCCGACGGTTCGTTCACGATCACCTTCATGCCGTCGGCACGCACCTGGATCGAAGTCGCCCCGCCGAATGCCGGAGGCGCGGCCGCGAGCAGCAGGAGGACTCCCAGAGCCGGGCGCATAGGATTCACCCGATTTTACTCCCCAACCGCCCCGCCGTCGAAACAGCGCCGCCGCATCAGCTTCCGGCCCCTGCCAGCTCGGCGACCGCCCCGGCCACGTCGGCGAGCGCCTGCGGCAGCCGCTCGGGCTCCTTGCCGCCCGCCTGGGCGAAGTCGTCCCGTCCGCCGCCCGAACCGCCGATACGTCCGGCGAGCGCTTTCAGGAGCTTTCCCGCCGGGACCCGGGCCTTGAGGTCGTCGGTCACCGCGGCGATCAGGGATACCTTGCCCTCGCTGCGCGTGCCGAGAACGACGACGCCCGATCCGAGACGGGAGCGCAGCAGGTCGGCCATGTTGCGCAGCTCGGCCGGCGGCGCGGCCGGGACCTCGCGGACCAGGATCCGGATTCCCGCCACCACCTGTTCCTCCGCCGCCGATGCCGCGCCCGACACCAGCTGGACCCGCAGCCGGGCGAGCTCGGTCTCGCGCTCCTTGACCTCGCGCTTGAGTTTGGCGAGCTCGCTCCCGGCATGTCCGGCGGCGGCGCCCAGCGCCGCCTCGACGGCGGCCAGATCGCTGTCGCGCTGGCGCAGGAAACGCAAGGCGCCTTCGCCGGTGAGCGCCTCGATGCGGCGCACGCCCGAGGCGACGCCGCGCTCGGAGCGCACCACGAACGGGCCGATCTCGCCGGTGTTCGCCACGTGGCAGCCGCCGCAGAGCTCGAGCGAGAAGCCCGGAACCTCCACCGTCCGCACGCGGTCGCCGTACTTCTCGCCGAACAGCGCCATCGCCCCCGCCGCGATCGCCTCCTTCGGATCGCGGTCGGCGGTGATGCGCGTCGGCACCGCCTTGAGGACCCAGGTGTCGACCAGCTCCTCGACGCGCCGCCGTTCCTCCTCGGTCAGCGGCTTGCCGTAGGTGAAGTCGAACCGCAGATGCTCCGGAGCGACGAGCGAACCCGCCTGGCGGACCTCCGCCCCGAGCACCGACCGCAGCGCCGCGTGCAGCAGATGCGTCGCCGTGTGGTTGCGCTG
>CAZQTL010000274.1:0-4792 GCA_964595975.1 uncultured Thermoanaerobaculia bacterium
AGCTCACCGGCGACCCGACACCGGAAGAGGCGGCCGAGCTCGACCGCAGCGGCCGGTACTGGCAGCGCGGACCCTGCAGCCCCTCGACCCCCGCTTCTGAAGTGGTACCCAGGGAGCGCCTGGCGGTCTTCGGCGGCGTCTCGGCGTTCCGCTGCCGCGACTGCGGCACGGCGTGGTGGACGTTTCAGTTCAGCTAGCGGACGCGCGGGGCGATCGCACGCACGTCGCCCTGGGGACGAAGCGTTGAGCGGAACTCCCGGGCGAACGCCCGATCGGTGCCGGCTGCAACGAGGGGACAGCCGTCACACCGACACTGCCGAGGCCTTCTCCTGCTCGACCAGGTGCACCTGAAGCTGCTCGAGGATCGGATTGAAGCCCTGGACGGTCTTGCCTCGCGGTATGAACTCGATTCGACGCCCGAAGGTCGTTGGCTCGCGCAAATGGAGCGCGGCGCGTTGGCCGGACGGGTCCAGCTCGATGCTTGCGATGGAAGCGACGGGAAACGAGATCGTCTTCGCGAAGCTGGAGGCGTAGACCGTACCCTGGGAGAGAGAGACGTCCTTGAGGCGTGAGTAGCGCCTCCAGAAGAGAGCTGCTCTGAGACCGAAGCCAGCAGCGATGAGAAGGAGCCAGATTTCGCTCCGGAGAAGAATCCAGCTAACGAGGAGGAAAGCGCAAAGAAGGGAATCGGCGGCAATGGCGAGCCGATCGAATGCGGTCCATGTCGAGCTGAGGCGAAGTAGCTGATCCGGTTGGTCCATGTCGGTAGGCGGCGGCGTATCAAGTGGCTCTGGAATCGGTCGGAAAACCCGCGGTGTCGGGGCGGGGCGATGGCACCGCCCTCAGGGTCCGGGCGGCTACTTCGACCACGACTGCAGCTCGATCACGTTGCCCTCCGGATCGGTGACGTAGACCCAGGTCACCTTCGACCCTGTCGCGGTGGTCAGGGTGACCACCTCCCCCACCGGGCGCCCGCCGGCGGCGAGCACCGCCTCGCGCGCCGACGGCACGTCGTCCACCACGAAGGCGATGTGGCCGAAACCCGGGCGGTTGACGGCCAGTGCCGGCCTCTCCGCCAGGACGTTGTAGTGGAAGATCTCCAGCGTCGGCCCCTCGGCGCCGTGTCCGGGCAAGCGCAGGTGGGCCCCCTGGAGATGCGCCCCGGGGATCCCCGTCCCGCGCTCGAGATCCGCGCCCGCGAAGTTCCGTTCGGGCGGCACCGGCGTACAGCCGAACAGGCGCTCGTAGAACGCGGCCAGGGCTCGCCAATCCTCGGCGATCAGATTGGTGTGTCCGTAGCGTGCTCCGGCGATCATCTCTCTCCCCCTTTCTCCGGCGAAGCCGGGAAGACCGCGCTAGGGCTGCGGGCCGTCGTAGCCTTCGACGATGACGATGTCGGCGGTGGAGACCGGCTGCCGCAGCTTCAACGCCGCCTGATAGCCCGGCGAGTGCCAGCAGTCGAGCGCCGCCTGGTACGACGGAAACTCGATCACCACGTTGCGCGCGCGGCTCGTTCCCTCGGGACTCTCGAAGCGGCCGCCGCGCGCCAGGAAGCGGCCGCCGAACTCGCGCAACGGTTGCGCGTTGGCAGCGACATACTCCTTGTACCTCTCCGCATCGGCGACATCGACGTGGGCGATCCAGTAACCCTTGGACATTCCGTTCTCCCTTGTCAGCGTGCGGCGCGGAGGCAGAGCACGATTCCCGCGCCGGCTACGGCCATCCCCAGCCCCGCTCCGAGCCAACGCTCGTGCGCGTCGATCGCACCGGCCAGTCGAACGAGGTTCGCGCCGAGCAGGAAGCTCCACAGACAGAGCATCGCGACCCGCGCATTCGTCCAGCGCCAGGGCGTCACCGCGGCTCTCCGGCGGTGTAGTGGTGATGGGTGAAGCGGTTCCAGCCCTTCTTCGTCTTCGATTCGACGACCCAACTCATGGCGCCCTCGGCCTCCGGCCAGTAGACCATGCGCGCCGTGCCGGCCGGCATCTCGGCCTCGAAGGCGATCGCTTCGGGATGGAGGTCCGTGCCGTCGGTGAGCACCCCCTGGGAGCGCTTGCCGTCCGAGGTGAACGACCAGAAGGCGAGCGCGCCGTCGTCGTCCACGCCGTGGATCGCGTGCTCTTCGTAGACCTTGCCGCCGATCTCCCAGCGCGCCTCGAGGAGCACGCGATGACCGCCGAGGATGCGCGAGAACGTCCGCGTGCAGCGGACCGGACCCATCGGCGACCCGGCCTCCGCCCGCCAGGTACCGAGCAGCGGGTCGAGGACTCCCAGCTTCCCGCGACCCTTCTTCCACAAACCCTTCGTCGGTGTCGTCATTGCACCCTCCACAACAGGAATCCATTGCGTCCTGCCGCTCGCAGCCCCGCCTCAGGGCGCCAGATCGAACATCGCCAGCCGGCGCCAGGGCTGGACGCCGTCCTGCTCGATGAGATGGATCCACGCGAGGCGCGCCTGCCAGCGCGGCGGTAGCGCCTCGGCCGCTTCGAGCGAGTTGCCCGGAGCGCGGGGATTGCGCGGATGAGCGAGCGTGACATGCGGACGGGGCCGCGCGATCTCCGGGCTGCCCAGCACGGTCTCACGCAGCGCCTGGTACTCGGCGCCGCCGGCCACACAGCGCACCTGGATCCCGTGGCCGTCGAAGACCTCGGCGCGTCCGAACTCGAGGGTGATCCGCCGCGCCGGACCGGCGGCGATGCGGGCCTCGAGCACCTCGAGCGGAATGCCGGCGATCTCCTCCTCGCGGCAGAGCGTGACGTGGGCCGGAATCAGCCGGTACTGCTCGGGATCGACGATCCGCCGGACCGCCTCCACCGCAGCCGCCGTTTCGCCGGCGAGAAAGAGGGTGAGCTGGCGGCGGACCATCGGGAGGAGATCCTAACCCGCAGCCCTTGCGCGCTGTCCGCCTCTTCCCTATACTGAACCATATGGTTCAGTCTCAGCCCGTTCACCTGAATGCCTCTTTCGCCGCGCTCTCCGACGCCACCCGGCGTGGCATCCTGGAGCGGCTCGGGCGGGCGGACGCTTCGATCACCGAGCTCGCCGGGACGTTCCGGATGTCCCTCACCGGCATGAAGAAGCACATCGGTGTCCTCGAGCAGACGGGACTCGTCACCACGGAGAAGGCCGGCCGCGTGCGCACCTGCAAGCTCGGCCCACGCCGCCTGGAGGAGGAGGCGGCGTGGATCGAGAGTCACCGCCGCCTCTGGCAAGCGCGCTTCGACGAGTTGGACAACATCGTCGAGGAACTGAAACGGACCGAACGAGTCCATCCACGGCAAGAGAGAAAGTGAGCTCCTCCCCATGCACAACCCCACGACGGTAGAACGGAAGTCCGAGCGTGAGCTGGTCATCACGCGAACCTTCGACGGCCCAGCGCGCATCGTGTTCCAGGCCTGGACCCGGCCCGAGTTGATCCAGCGCTGGTGGACGCCGAAGTCGTTCGGCATGTCGTTCCTTTCCTGCGAGCTCGATGCCCGTACGGGGGGCACCTATCGCTTCGTGTTCAGTCACCCTGCCTTCGAGCAGCCGATGGCGTTCTTCGGCAGATACGTCGAAGTGACGCCTCCCTCGCGCATCGTCTGGACGAACGAAGAGAGCCCCGACGGCGCCCTCTCCACCCTGACCTTCGAGGAGAACGGCGGCAAGACGCTCCTGGTCCTCCACGAGCTCTATCCCTCGAAACAGGCGCTGGATGACGCGATCGCCTCCGGTGCTCCGGGCGGAGCGCCCGAGCAGTTCGAGTCCCTGGACGAGCTTCTCGCCACGTTGGTGGGATCCGATGCGACGGAGTGACACGAGCCTGCGGATCACCACCCTCTTGCTGCTGCTGATCGCGGCCACGGGCTCGTCGGCGCAGCAGGCGCCGGCGACCGGCTATGCGCCGGTCAACGGCCTGAAGATGTACTACGAGATCCACGGCAGCGGCGAGCCCCTGGTGCTGCTTCACGGTGGATTCATGACCATCACCAACAACTGGGAAGGGTGGCTCGGCGAACTTTCGAAGACCCGGAAGGTCCTCGCCGTCGAGATGCAGGGTCACGGGCGGACGGCGGACATTCCGCGCGAGCCGAGCGGCGAGAACCTCGCCGATGACGTCGCGGCGCTGCTCGAGCACCTCGAGATCCCGCGAGCGGACGTCCTCGGCTACAGCATGGGCGGCAGCGTCGCCATGCAGCTTGCCGTGCGCCATCCGGACCGGGTGCGCAAGGTCGTCGTCCTTTCGGCCCCGCTCCGCCGTGACGGCTTGGTCCAGGGAGGGAGCGAAGCGATTCAGCAGATCACGGCCGACCTCTTCAAGGGCACTCCGATCGAGACCGCGTACAAACGTCTGAGCCCGACGCCGGATCAGTTTCCACAGTTCGTCGAGCACATGGTCGCCGCCGATGCCAAGGCCAGGGACCTGACGGCCGCCCAGCTGCAGGCAACGACGGCACCCATGTTCTTCATCGATGGCGATGCGGACGGCATCCGGCTCGAGCACGTCGCGGAGATGTTCCGCCTGAAGGGCGGCGGGAGCCACGGCGATCTCGGCCCGCGCTCGGCATCGCGCGTCGCCGTCCTGCCCGACACCACCCACGTGACCCTGATGCAGCGCATGTCCGTCATCGTGCCGATGGTGAACGACTTTCTCGACGCCAAGCCGTAGGGCCCGGCGCCGGGACGCGCTGCGGACCGGCGGTCGCGGCCCGTCGTTACCCGCGCGAGCGCCGGTAATGCAGGGCGACGGCGCCGTTGCGCCGCGGCGCCGACGAGATCAGCTCGAGCCGTCGCGTGCCGGGCAGCCCGCTCT
>CAZQTL010000275.1:0-4767 GCA_964595975.1 uncultured Thermoanaerobaculia bacterium
CGGCTCGACGCCGCGCGCCCGCAGTGCCTCGACCACGCCATAGGCGTCGGTCGACTCCCCCTCCCAGACACCGCGCCGGGGTGTAAGGGTGTTGACCGCCTGCAGGCGCTCGGAGAGCGGGCTCGTGGCGCCCGCCACCGCGAACGCGACCTCCTTGTGCGGCGTCGTGATCGACAGCCCGGCGAGCTCGAGGCCGAGGCCGGCGATGGCATCGCTCTCGACCAGCTCCAGCCAGAAGTCGCCGAACTGCTCGACGTCGAACGGTACATACACGGCCGGCAGGCCGAGCGCGCGATAGGCCGCGTTGTGCAGGCGCGGCGACAGCGAGCGCAGCGCCGGCCAGCCGACGAGCCCGAAGAGCTGACGGATCGGCGGCAGGTCGGGAAAGCCATAGTCCCGGCGCAGCTGAGCCACCGTCGGCTGGCCTGGCGCCGCGGCGCGCGCGCTCGCCGAGCCGTAGACCACCGGCGCTCCGAGGCGCGGCGCGAGAATGCGCGTCCAGAAGCCGCCGTCGCCGCTCGCGAAGGCCACGACGTCCCGCCGCGGCGAGCCGGCCAGCAGCGCGAGCGGGACGAGCTCCTCGCCGGCGTTGGCGGCGCCCGGCACCAGCTTGTAGAGCGACGCCGGGATCGAAGAGAGATGGGCGAGGCGCGACTTCAGGGCCTGCAGGTCGATCGGTGCGCCGTGCCAGGACACCAGGCGGCGCGCCACCGGGACCCGCGCCAGGAGGTCCGGCAAGAGGTCGCGTTCGCCTTCGAGGTCGACGCGATCGAAGCGCGGAGCGGCCTCACCGAGCCGTCGCAGGCGCGCCTCGCGCGAGCCTTCGAAGGCGCCGCCTTCGAAGGCGCTGCGCAGGGTGTAGACGAGCTCGCCGGGGAAGTGCGCGCGCAGCCAGTCCGGATCGAGATCACCGACCAGGTCGGCGCGCACTTCGAGCCAATCGGCCGTCCCGGCCAGCAGCTCGAGATCGCTCCCGTCCGCCGCCGGCGGCTCGGTCAGCGAGGCGACGACGATCGCCCGATTCGTTCTTTCCATAAAGCAAAAACCCCCTTCCGGGATCCCGGAAGGAGGTCAGCGGAGGGGATGCGGATTCTCGGCTGGTCGTCCCGGGCCCGATGGGCCGGGACACTGCGCCCCGGCCTACCTAATGCGCGTGATGATGAGCAGAGCTGCGCCAGCAGCTGGAAGCCGGAACACTGGCGAGGAGCACGCTCGGACGAAACATGAGACGGCGATTCGAACACCGCCCGCGGCGGCTGTCAAGTCGGTCTCAGATTTCGTTGCGCAGCCAGGCGGCGCGTTCGATGCGCCCGACGATCCGTTCGACGCGCCGCAGGTAGACCTTGCTGGTTCCTCCCGGATGCCAGGTCGAGGGCTTCGGCAGGCCGCCGGCGAGCGCCGCCGCCTCCTGGCGCGTGAGCGCCGCCGCCGGCTTGCCGAAGAACCGCTGCGCCGCCGCTTCGGCGCCATAGACGCCGGGCGCGAACTCGACGACGTTGAGGTAGAGCTCGAGGATGCGCCGCTTGGCGAGGTGCTTCTCGAGCGAACGGGTGAGCAGGGCCTCCTTGAGCTTGCGCAGCGGATTCCGCGACGGCGACAGCCAGAGGTTCTTCGCCAGCTGCTGGGTGAGCGTCGACGCGCCGCGCGGCATCTCGCCCTCCTCCCACGCCTCCTGCACGGCCTTCTTGAGCTCGGCGACGGCGAAGCCGTGATGGGAGAAGAAGTCGATGTCCTCCGCCACCAGCACCGCCAGCTTCAGCTCCGGCGAGATGCGCCCGTAGGGCACCGGCTGCCAGGCCACGCGCGCGGGCTCGCCCGCGCCACTGGCCCGGGCGCGATAGCGCTCGATGAACGCGGTGCTCTTCGGCATCTCTCTCGCGAGGCGCGCCACGTCGGGCCAGGTGGCAGCCTCATAGAGCAGAAAAAAAAGGACCAGTAAAGGGAGTGCCCATGCAGCGACCTTGGCGAGTGCGCGCCATCCGCGGCGGCCGGACCGCAGACCTGTCACGTTCCTGTCGCTGCGGCGGCGAGCTCGCCGGCGACCATCGTCACCGCGCGCCCGGCGAGGATCACGCGTTCACCTTGTCGCCGCACCCGAACCGTCCCACCGCGCGGCGAGGCCTGGTACCCCACCATCTCCCCTTTACCGAGCTTCTCACCCCAATACGGAGCGAGGCAGCAATGCGCCGACCCCGTGACCGGGTCCTCCGGAACGCCGACGCCTGGTGCGAAGAAGCGTGAAACGAAATCGTGACCGGAGTCCGGATCGCCGGCCGCAGTCACGATGACGCCGCGTACCGGCAGCTTCCCCAGGGCGACGAAGTCGGGCGCCAACGATCGCACTTCGTCGGCTGTAGCGACCTCGACGAAATAGTCATAGGCGTTCTTGCCGAAGTAGACCGGTTTCACGCCCAGGGCGGCGAAGAGCTCGGGAAGGTCGGCGTGCGGGCGCTCGCGGCGTTCGGGGAAGTCGAGCTCGATCCAGTCTCCTGCACGTCGAGCCGTGAGGCGACCGGAGAGGGTGTCGAAGAGCGCCGGAGCTTCCGGCGTCAGCCGGCCGGTTTCCCAGAGGACGTGGGCCGAGGCGAGCGTCGCGTGACCGCAGAGCGCCACCTCGGCCTTGGGCGTGAACCACCGCAGGCTCCAGGCGTCGCCCTGCTGCCGGAGGAAAGCGGTCTCCGAGAGATTCATCTCGCCCGCCAGCGTCTGCATCCAGGAGGCGTCGCGTTCGCGGTCGAGCAGGCAGACCGCCGCCGGATTGCCGGCGAACGGACGATCGGTGAAGGCGTCGACGGTGTAGATCGGCAGGGACATGGCGCGTCGCTCCTCAGGTCTGGACGATGACTTTTCCGGCGATGAAGCGGCCGATCGCAATGGATGCGGTGGCGGCGGGCGACGGCGCATTGAGCACGTGGAGCTGCTTCTCGTCCTCGGCGAACGCGAAGTCGTCGAGGAGCTTGCCGCTGCGATCCATCGCCTGCGCCCGCACGCCGCAGCCGGCCGGGCGGACGTCGTCCGCGGCGATCGCCGGCACGAGCTTCTGCAGCGAGCGCACGAAGAGGCCGCGGCTCCAGGCCCGCCGGTATTCGGCGAGGCCGATGCCGGCGTAGTGCGGCGCCATGCGCCAGAAGCCGGGAAAGGCGAGCGTCGAGGCGGCGTCGCGCAGCGAGAAGCTCGATCGCGAATAGCCCTCGCGCTTCCAGGCGAGCACGGCGTTCGGACCGGCCTCGATCGTGCCGTCGACGCGGCGGGTGAAGTGCACGCCGAGGAACGGCAGATCGGGATCGGGCACCGGGTAGATGAGGTGGCGGACGAGCCTGCGAGCCTCCGGCACGAGCTCGTAGTAGTCGCCGCGGAACGGCACGATGCGCACCTGAGGATCGAGCCCGGCGAGCCGGGCCACGCGATCGCTCGCCAGGCCCGCGCAGCCGGCGAGGAACTCCGCCGCGAAGCGCTCCCCTCCCGCCTCCACCTCGACCGCCCGGCCGGCGCGCCGGATCGCCGTCACCGCGGCGCCGGTACGCACCTCGCTGCCCGCGGCGCGGATCTCCGCCGCCAGCGCGCCGGCGACCGCGACGTAGTCGACGATGCCGGTCTCGGGTACGAACAGGCCGGCGAGACCGGCGGCGTGCGGCTCGTGCTCGCGGAGCCCGTGGACGTCGAGGCGCACGATCCCCGTCAGACCGTTCTCGCGCCCGCGTCGCTCGAGCTCGTCGAGTCGCGGCAACTCCCTCTCCGCGACGGCGACGACGACCTTGCCGCAGCGCTCGTGGGCGATCCCCTTCTCCTCGGCGAGGCGGAAGATCGCCTCCCGCCCCTCGGCGCAGAGCCGCGCCTTGAGCGAACCCGGCTTGTAGTAGAGACCCGAGTGCACGACGCCGCTGTTGTGCCCGGTCTGGTGGAAGGCCAGCCGCTCCTCGGCCTCGAGCACCAGGCAGCGCCGGCGATGCTCGACCGCGAGGGCGCGCGCCGTCGCCAGCCCGACGATCCCGCCGCCCACCACGATGACGTCGAACGCGCGCATGCCTCGCGAATCCTCGCACATCCCCTCCGGAATGCACTTCTGCATTGACCCGCCGGAGGCGATCATCTGCAATGATCGCTTTCCGTTCCGGCGAAGCGCGCCGGAACGCCGCGAGACAAAGGAGCCTTCGCCATGTGGAAGCGCGACAACGAGCCCACCCCCGCCCCGACGCCTGCCGCACCGCCCGCCACCGCCCGCGCCGAGCGCAGCGAGCGCCACGAGCCCGAGCCTCCGCCCCAGCGCGCGGCGGAGAGCGCTTCGCGGGCCGTCATCGGCGCTTCGATCGAGCTCCAGGGCGAGCTGTCGGGAAACGAGGACCTGCTCATCGAGGGTCGGGTGCAGGGCCGGATCCAGCTCTCGCAGCACGTCGTGACCGTCGGCGCCAAGGGCCGGGTCTCGGCCGGCGTTCACGCCCGTGTGCTGTCGATCGAAGGCGAAGTGGACGGCAACCTCGTGGCCGAGGAGCTCATCATGCTGAAGAAGAGCGCGCGTGTGCGCGGCGATCTCGTCGCGCCGCGGGTGGTGATCGAGGACGGCGCCCGCTTCAAGGGCACGATCGACATGGATCCCGCGAAGCCGGCGCAGGCGGCGGGGCCGCGCCCGCTCGCGGCCTCCGCAGCGGCTCCGGCGGCGGCTCCGGCGGGCGGCGCCGGCGGCAGCAGGGTGAGTTGAAAGCCGAACATCCATCTCCGGGATTGAAGGCGGCGATCGGGCACCTGCCGCGCCCGGGCGCCGCGGTGCGC
>CAZQTL010000276.1:0-2923 GCA_964595975.1 uncultured Thermoanaerobaculia bacterium
GCCCCGAGCGGGCCGGCGGGCGGACCCGACACGCTCCCGGGCGGATACGTGTCCCCGGCTCAGCTGCGCCGGCCAGACAGGACCCCGAGCCCACGGTCTCGTCCGAGCTATCGGCCTGTAGAGTCCGCCAGACGCGATGTTCCTCGACCCCGCCCTGACGAGCTTCGCCGCCGCGCACCCCGGCCTCGCCGTGCGCGAACGCTTCCTCGACCTCCCCGGCGTCCGCCTCCACATCGTCGAAGCCGGGCCGGAGACCGGCAAGCCTGTGCTCCTGCTGCACGGCTTCCCGGAGTTCTGGTGGGGCTGGCGGCGGCAGATTCCTGTGCTCGCGGCGGCCGGCCGGCGGGTGGTCGCCCCGGACCTGCGCGGCTACAACCTCTCGGGCAAGCCGAAGGGGCTCCGCGCCTACGGCCTCGACCCGCTCGCCGACGACCTGCGAGCCCTGATCGACGACTTGGGACCCGAGCCCGCCGACGTGGTCGCCCACGACTGGGGCGGCGTCGTCGCCTGGTGGGGGGCCCTCCGCTTCCCGGCTCGCTTCGCTCGGCTGGCGATCCTCAACGCGCCGCACCCGAGGGCCATGCGGCGGTTGCTGCGGCACGACAAGGAGCAGCGCCGGCGCAGCCGCTACCTGTTCTACTTCCAGCTCCCGTATCTGCCGGAGCGCAAGATCCGCGCCGGCGACTTCCGCGGCTTCCACGCCATCTTCAAACGCAGCAGCCGGCCCGGGACCTTCACCCCGGAGGAGTTGGCGGTGTACGCCGAAGCCGCCGCCCGCCCTGGCGCGCTCACTGCCATGCTGAACTGGTACCGCTCCGCTCTCTGGTGCCGGCCGGGGCGGCTGGAATCGCGCATCGTGCAGCCGCCGGTACGGATTCTCTGGGGCGAAGACGACGTCGCCCTCTGCCCCGCGCTGGCGGAGCTCTCGGCCGGATCTTGCAGGTGCGCCGAGCTCGTCCGCATCCCCGGAGCCGGCCACTGGGTGCAGCACGAGGCCGCCGGGCGGATTGACGACCTGCTGCTCGATTTTCTGGCCTGAAAGCCGGTACGATCCCAGGCGTCATGCGAAAAATCCTCGTCACCGGAGCTTTGGGCCAGATCGGTTCGGAGCTCGTCACCGAGCTGCGCCGCCTGAAGGGGGCCGAGAACGTCATCGCTTCCGACATCCGGGTTCCTGCCGGCGATCCGGAAGCCGCCGGGCCCTTCGAGGTCCTCGACGCGACCAACGCCCGCCAGGCTCACGACCTCGTCCGCCGCTACGACATCGGCACGATCTACCACCTCGCCGCGCTCCTCTCGGCGACCTCGGAGGAGAAGCCGCACGTCGCCTGGGAGCTCAACATGGGTGGGCTCTACAAGATGCTCGAGATCGCCCGCCAGGAGCGCTGCGCGGTCTTCTTTCCCAGCTCGATCGCGGCGTTCGGGCCGTCGACCCCGCGGCAGCACACGCCCCAGGACACCCTGCAGCGGCCGACGACGATGTACGGCGTCACCAAGGTGGCGGGCGAGCTGCTCACCGACTACTACGCCTCGCGCTTCGGCGTCGACGTGCGGGGCCTGCGCTTCCCTGGCCTGATCTCGCACAGCGCGCCGCCCGGCGGCGGCACCACCGACTACGCAGTGACGATCTTCTACGAGGCGCTGCGGCACGGCCACTACACCTGCTTCCTCGGCCCCGACACCCGGCTCGACATGATGTACATGCCGGACGCGATCCGCGCCACCATCGAGCTCATGGAGGCCGATCCGTCGCGCCTGAAGCACCGCAACGCGTTCAACATCGCGGCGGTCAACTTCACCCCGGCCGAGCTCACGGCCGAGATCGCCAAGCACCTGCCCGGCTTCACCATCGACTACGACATCGATCCCGTGCGCCAGCGCATCGCCAACTCCTGGCCGGAATCGCTCGACGACTCGGCGGCGCGAGCCGAGTGGGGTTGGGCGCCGCGGTACGACCTCGCGGCGATGGTGACCGAGATGTTGCGCGAGCTGCGCATCAAGCTCCGCATCGCCTGAGGCGCGCCTCGCGCCCCTGCGACGCGCGCCCGCATCGAGACAGAGAGGTTCCCATGCCCCACGATCGCTTTCTCGCCGCCCTAGCCTCCGACCTCGCCGTGCTCGACGCGCGCGGCAACCCGAAACGCCACGAGCTGGTCATCGACGGCGTCGCGCCGGCGTCCGGCGGCTACGGGCCGCGGTACCACATCGCCGGACGCGGCGGCGAGCTCTTCCTGAAGATGAACTCGAACAACTACCTGGGCATGAACCTGCGCCGGGAGGTGATCGAGGCCGAGGAGGAGGCGTCGAGAAAGTACGGCGCCGGCCCCGGGGCGGTGCGTTTCATCAGCGGAACCTACGCGCCGCACATCGAGCTCGAAGCGACGCTGGCGCGCTTCCACGGCCGCGAGGCGGCGATGATCTTCTCCTCGGCCTACGCCTCGATGCTCGGCGTCTTCACGCCCCTGGTCTCCGAGGAGACGGCGCTGGTCTCCGACGCCTTGAACCACAACTGCATCATCAATGCGATCAAACTGGCGCGGCCGAAGGAAAAGCGGGTCTACCGCCACAACGACGTCGCCGAGCTCGACGCCCGGCTGACCGAGGTGGAGGGCTGCAAGCGCGCGCTGGTGGTCACCGACGGCATCTTCTCGATGCGCGGCGACGAGGCCCCGCTGCCGGCGATCTTCGAGGTGGCGCGAAAGCACGACGCCGCCTTCCCGGAGAACGTCGTGGTGATCGTCGACGACAGCCACGGCGTGGGCGCCTTCGGGGCCACGGGCCGCGGCACCGAGGAGGCCTCCGGCTCCGGCCCGGCCGACGTCCTCATCGGCACCCTCGGCAAGGCGTTCGGAGTCAACGGCGGCTACGTCACCGGCGCCGCCGGCCTGATCGACTTCCTGCGCGAGTCGGCGCCGACCTACAT
>CAZQTL010000276.1:3023-4700 GCA_964595975.1 uncultured Thermoanaerobaculia bacterium
GAGAAGGACATCGACTTCGTCCTCGACGTCCTGGCGGGGTTCGGGGGGTAGGGATCGGCCGGCCGGAGCGCTCCGCTCCCCGCCTCGGATACAATTCGGGGTACGACGCAGTGCGGCATGAGCCGCCGGTCCACTACCAGGGAGCTTCGCGATGCCGAATTCGAATCGAGTCAGCCTGATCTCCGGCGGCCACCGTGGGGCCGAGGCCGAATTCGGCCGCTGCGCGAAGCGCTGGGGGATCGACCAGACCACCCTGTCGTTCGAGGGCCACGCGATGGAGTGGCCGGTGGGCGTCAAGGTGCTCGGCGAAGCCGAGCTCGCCCAGGGCGACATCTCGATGGAGATCGTCTCGAAGCGGATGGGCCGGACCTACCACGAGGCCGACCTCATCCGCCGGGTCATCCAGTCGCTCTACCACATGGTGAACGGCAGCTGGCAGGTCTTCGCCCTCGGCTGGATCCAGCCCGACGACACCGTCAAGGGGGGCACCGGCTGGGGGGTCGAGCTCGCCAAGATGTTCAACCGCGAGATCTGGGTCTTCGATCAGGGCCGCCACCAGTGGTTCACCTGGACCGACGGACGCTGGAATCCGGCCGAGCCGAAGATCGGCAGCCGCGCCTTCGCCGGCACCGGCACCCGCAACCTGACGGACGAGGGGCGGGCAGCGATCCACAGCCTGTTCGAGCGCTCGTTCGGCCCCGCCAAGGCCTGACCCGGAGGACCTACGCCGCGGCGCGTCATTTTCTTGCCGCAGCTTGACGTAAAGCCCGGCGGGTGAGAACCTGAGGGCACCATGGCCCCCGCTGCCAAGCCCTCGAAGTCCGCCGGTCGCAAGTCTCCCCCGCCGCACCCGCCGGATTCCGCCGCGCGCCGGCCGGCGGTGCTCGAGCGCCTGCCGGCGTTCGCCCGCCTCGTGGTCGCGAGCCCCTCGCGCCCCGGTGGCACGCCGGATCTCGCCGCGATCGAGATCCGCTCGCCGTTCGACCACTCGCTCATCGGCACGCTGCCGCGCTCGACTCCCGAGGACGTCGTCCTCGCCCAGGCGCGTCTGCGTCTGGCCCAGGAGGAGTGGGCGATGCGGCCCTTCGCCGAGCGGGCGAAGATCTTCCTGCGCTTCCACGACCGTCTGCTCGACCGCCAGGAGGAGATCCTCGACCTCATTCAGCTCGAAGCCGGCAAGGCGAGGAAGCACGCCCTCGAAGAGGTGCTCGACACCGCGATCGTCACGCGCTTCTATGCCGTGCATGCGGCCGAGATCCTCGCCCCGCAGAGCCGCAAGGGGGCCCTGCCGGGACTCACCCAGGCCTGGCAGTACCAGCACCCCAAGGGGATCATCGGCATCATCTCGCCGTGGAACTACCCGCTGTCGATGGGGATCACCGACGCCATCCCGGCGCTCCTCGCCGGCAACGCCGTGCTCGCGAAGCCGGACCTGCAGACACCGTTCTCGCAGCTCTGGGCGCTCGACCTGCTGATCGAGTGCGGCCTGCCGGAAGAGATCATGCTGGTCGTCGCCGGCGAAGGCACGGTGCTGGGGCCGTCGATCCTCGCCGCCTCCGACTACCTGCAGTTCACCGGCTCGACGGCGACCGGGCGCAAGCTGGCGGCCGAGTCCGGCAGCCAGCTGATGGGCTGCTCGCTCGAGCTCGGCGGCAAGAACCCGATGCTCGTCCTCGC
>CAZQTL010000277.1:0-1228 GCA_964595975.1 uncultured Thermoanaerobaculia bacterium
GACGCGGTCGTCCACATCGCGGCGCTGCCCAACATCTGGAGCGGCACCGGCGAGCGGATCCTCGAAGTCAACGTGATGGGCACCTGGAACGTGCTGCGCGCCGCCGAGGAAGCCGGCGCCCGGCGCGTGATCCTGTGCAGCAGCGATTCGGTCCTCGGATTCACCGTCGCGTCGGGAACGATGCGCGCGCCCGACTACGCGCCGGTGGACATCGACCACCCGCTGCGGCCGACCGACCCCTACGCGCTGAGCAAGCTGATCGGCGAGGACATCGGCCGCAGCTACGTCGACCGCGGCAAGCTCGAGGTGATCGCGCTCCGGCCGGTGTTCGTCCTCTATCCGGAGATGGTCGGCGAGGTGCGCGCGCGCGCCAAGGACCCGGCGAACTACAAGGGTCCGATGGTCGGCGGCCCGAGCTCGGCCGGCGGCGGACCGCTGTGGCACTACGTCGATCCGCGCGACCTCGCGCGGGCGTTCCGGCTCGCGCTGGAAGCGCCCTCGCTGCCGCGCTTCGAGGGCCTGTACATCAGCGCGCGGTCGACGCTCGCCCCCGAGCCGACGCTCGACCGCCTGGCGCGCCACCTCGGCCGTCCGATCGAGGCGCGCTGCCCCGGCGTCTACGTCCGCAATCCGCACGCCCCGCTCTACGACCTCGGCCGCGCGCGCGACGTCATCGGCTTCGAGGCCGAGCACGACCTGCGCCACGTGCTCGGCTGACCCGGCCCCGGCGACCCGAACCGGCCCCGCGCGGCGCATGGCCGTCATCCACACCGCGCACCTGCGCGTGCGACCCGAGGTCGTCGACCGCTTCCGGGCGCGACTCGCGCGGCACGCGCGCGCGAGCCTGGCGGCGGAGCCCGGATGCCTGCGCTTCGACCTCCACCAGGAGCGCGACGACCCGACGCTGTTCCTGCTATTCGAAGAGTACGCCGACACCGCCGCCTACGCCGCGCACCGCGCCTCGCCCCACTACCTCGCCTTCCGCGAGGACGTGAAGGACTGGGTCGTCGAGCGGACCTGGTGGCACTGGACGGTCGTGCCGCCGGCGGACGGCGCCCCGACATGACCGGCGAACGCGCGAGGAGACGCGAATGACCATCCGGGTCGCGGCCATCGGGACCGGCTATTTCTCCCAGTACCACTACGACGCCTGGAGCCGCATCCCCGGCGTCGCGCTCGAGGCCGCCTGCACGCGCAGCAACGAGGCGCGCCTCGCCGAATTCGCGCA
>CAZQTL010000277.1:1328-4686 GCA_964595975.1 uncultured Thermoanaerobaculia bacterium
TCGACGCCGGGCGGATCGGCCCGGTGCACTCGATCGCCTTCCGGCTGCGACCCGGCGACGGCCAGGGTCCGCAGGCCTACCTGGCGCGCCAGCCGTATTTCCAGACGATGAAGCGCTTCCTGGTCCACGAGACCGCGATCCACCTGGTCGACGTGTTCCGCTACCTGGCCGGCGAGATGACCGGCGTCTTCGCGCGGCTGCGCCGGCTCAACCCGCGGATCGCCGGCGAGGACGCCGGCGTCATCGTCTTCGACTTCGCCTCGGCGGCCGGCGTCTTCGACGGCAACCGGCACGCCGACTTCCCGGCGCGCAACCCGAGGCTGACGATGGGCGCGATGTGGGTCGAGGGACCGCAGGGCACGCTGCGGCTGGACGGCGACGGCGGCCTGTGGCTGAAGCCGCACGGCGGCGACGAGGCGCCCCACGCGTACCGCTGGGAGGATCGCGGCTACTCGGGCGATTGCGTGCACGCGCTGCAGACGCACGTCGTCGACCATCTGCGCCGCGGGGCGCCGGTCGAGAACCTCGCCCGCGACTACCTGCGCAACGTCGAGATCGAGGAGGCGATCTACCGCTCGAGCGACGAGGGCCGCTGGGTGGATCTGTCGGACGCGGGCGGCCCGCGCTCGGACGCGCCGCGCTACCGCTCGATCGGTTGACAGCCGATCAGGGCGATGCCTATAGTCGGTTTCACAGCGTCGAATCGGCTCCGACAATGAAGAAGACCGCCGACGTCGCAGGAGATCCCTCCGCAGACCAGGGCGCGCCATCGACGGACGCGCCGTCGCTGCCGGACGATGAGTGGCCCCGGGCAGCCGGGTACCGGAACCGTGGATACAACCGCTGGGAGGAAACGCATCATGAGATCGACCCGTAGAGCCGTGCTGGCCGGATTCGTCGCCGGCGTTTGCGTCGCGGCCGCCCTGCCGGCGGCCGCCCAGTCGTTTCCGAACCGCCCGATCGAGGACTCGGTCTGGGCGGCGGCCGGCGGCGGCACCGACACCGTCAACCGTCTGATCACCAAGGCGATGGAGCGCGAGCTCGGCGTTTCCATCGTCGTGTCCAACCGCACCGGCGGCGGCGGCGCGGTGGCGATGAACTACGTCTGGTCGAAGCCGCGCGACGGCTACAACTGGCTCGGCGCCTCCGAGCAGATGCAGAGCACCGCGGTCATGGGCTTCCACACGTCCAAGACCAAGGACTGGCGCTGGTACATGGTCGGCGGCGCGCCGGCCTCGCTGGCGGTCAAGGCCGACTCGCCGTACAAGACCTACGAGGACCTGGTCAAGGCGGCGCAGGCGAACCCGGGCAAGGTCAACATCACCCATTGCCCGATCGGCTGCGTCTTCCATCTGAAGGCGATCGGCCTCGCCGATGCGATCAAGTCCAAGCTTAACTACGTCCCCTACACCGGCAGCGCGCCGGCGATGGTCGCGGTGCTCTCCGGCGACGGCGACGCGGTCATCTCGTCGATCTCCGAGCAGTCGGAGTACATCAAGGGCGGCAAGCTGCGCTCGCTCGGCATGGTCGAGATGGCGCCGTTCGAGTTCGCCGGCGTCGGCACGATTCCGGCGATCGGCGAGAAGTACCCCGACATCGCGAAGATGCCGGCCCGCCAGTGGCTGGGCATCGCGGTGCCCGGCGACACGCCCAAGGCGGTCACCGACCGGATCGACGCCGCCTTCGTCAAGGCGATGAAGGACGACGAGCTCAAGGCCGCGGCCTCGCGCATGTACCTCAACCTGTTCGGCGCCTACGGCGACGAGTCGATGAAGATCCTCTCGGCGATGGAGAGCGCGGTGAGCTGGAAGCTGCAGGAGCTGGGCGTCGGCAAGATCCCGCCCGACCAGCTCGGCATCCCGAAGCCCTGATCCGGACCCGACCCGACGCGGGCGCGCCGGACCTCCGGCGTCTCCGCGTCCGGTCCGCGTCGGGAACGGGTGGGCGACCGCCCCCCGGCCAGCGGCGCGTTTCCATCCGGCTCGTCGCCGGATTCCGTTCGACTCGCTCCATTCGATTCGCAGAGGTCGTCGTTCGATGAGATTCGAAAAAGTCGTTTGCACCGGCGGTAGCGGCCGGCTCGGAACCTACGTCACCGACGACCTGCGCGGCCGTTGCGACCTCACGGTGCTCGACGTCAAGCCGACCACGGCGCCCGGCGTCAAGTACGTGAACGTGAACATCTTCGATCACGCGGCGCTGACCCGCGCCTTCGCCGGCCAGGACGCGGTCGTCCACCTCGCGGCGATCCCCAACCCGCGGACCGCACCGGCGGACGTCACGTTCAACACCAACGTGCAGGGGACCTGGAACGTGCTCCAGGCGGCCGAGGACGCCGGCGTCAAGCGCGTCGTCGTCGCCTCGAGCGATGCGGCGCTGGGCCTGCACTACAACCCGCCGGGCTACGGTCCGCAGACCATGCCGATCGACGAGAACCACCCGCTGCGCCCGGTGGAGTTCTACTCGCTCAGCAAGGAAGTCACCGAGTCGATCTGCCGCTGCTACTCGAACCGCGGCAAGGTCGAGGTGCTGGCGATCCGCCCGACCCATATCGTCTTCCCGCCGGAGTACCCCGAGCTCGTCGCGCGGGGCGCCGACGTGCAGAACTACCATATCTGGATGTACGTTTCGCCCGAGGACGTCGCCCAGGGCTTCCGGCGCGCGCTCGAAGTCGCCAAGGCCCCGTTCCAGGCGTTCTTCATTTCGGCCGCCGACGGCCTCAACACGCGCCCGACGCTCGACATGCTGCGCGAACGCTACGGCAAGCTGCCCGAGATCCGGCGGCCCGAGCACTTCCAGCGCAATCCGCTCGCCTCGGTGCTCGACATCACGCGGGCCCGCGAGGTGCTCGGCTTCGAGCCGACCAGCGACTGGCGCAAGATGTTCGCGGCGGCCGGCGGAGCGAGGCCCGCCTGATGGTCGCCGCGGCAGCCTCGTTCGCGGTCAGCACCTATTCCTACCAGCAGGGCTGG
Source organism: uncultured Thermoanaerobaculia bacterium (assembly GCA_964595975.1). Taxonomy (GTDB): domain Bacteria; phylum Acidobacteriota; class Thermoanaerobaculia; order Multivoradales; family JAGPDF01; genus JAGPDF01. The sequence continues at coordinate 4,301 of CAZQTL010000277.1, forward strand.
ACCGCCGCGGACACGATCGCGCGGCTGGTCGCGCGCGGCTACGCCGAATTCGAGGTGATGGTGTATCCCGGCCACCTGTGGCCGGAAGACGCCGACGCCGCCGCACGCCGGGCGCTGCGCCGCCGCGTCGACGAGTGCGGCGCGCGGATCGTGACGCTCAGCATCGCCAACAACGACATCAACGTCGCGAGCGCCTACCCGGCGGTGCGGTCGGTCTCGCTCTCGGTGCTCTCGGACATCGTCCGCCTCGCCGGCGACCTGGGCGTTCCCGGCGTCGTCATCGGGCCGGGCAAGCCCAACCCGCTGTTCCCGCTGCCCCGGGCGCAGCTCACCGGCTACCTGCACGCCGCGCTCGATCTCCTGGGCGGGCTCGCGCGACGCGCCGG
>CAZQTL010000278.1:0-4682 GCA_964595975.1 uncultured Thermoanaerobaculia bacterium
CGCTTCATCGCCGCGCTGGCGGCGGCGCTCGCCGGGCGGGGCCTGCGATGAGTCGCGCCCTGCACCGGATCGACACGGCGCTCACGCTGCCGCGGGAGGACGTGCTCCACTTCCTCGGCTACCCGGAAGGGCGCGAGCCCCAACCCCGCATCGCTGCGCTGCTCGCCGACTGCCTGCACGAGGCGCGGAGCCTCGTGCAGGGGCGCGCGGTCTGGACGACGCTGCCGGTCGAGGAGGCCGCGGAGGTCGGCCTCGCTCCGCTGCCGGCCAGCGGACTGGTCATCGGGCTGGTGACGGCAGGGGCCGAGATCGTCGCGGCGGCCTCGGCCCGCATGGCGCGGGGCGAGGCGACCGCGGCGCTGGTGCTCGACGCCTGCGGCAGCGCCGCCGCCGAGGAGGCGGCCGACCGCTCCTCGGCGGCGATCCTCGCCAGTATCGGAGGGCTCGGCGGGCTCGGCGGGCCGACGGCGGCGCCCACGGACCGCGCGGCTGCGGTCTCGTGCCGCATCAGCCCCGGTTACGGCAACTGGCCGCTCGCGGCGCAGCCGGCGCTGTTCGCCCGCCTGCCGCACGCCGAGATCGGCGTGCACCTCGACCCGTCGCTGCTCATGGTGCCGCGCAAGTCGATCTCCTTCGCGCTCTGGCTGGGGGCCGACGCGCGGCCGCTCGCCGGCCTCTCCGGCTGCGCTCGTTGCGAGCTCGAAAGCTGCCGCTATCGCCGGGTCACCGGTTCCGGCCGCGGCGCGGAGGCGGTTTGAAGCCGCACCTGGAGCTGCTCGGCGCCGCTGATGTCGAGCGCATGCTCGGCGAGGCGTTGCGGACTCTCGAACGGGTGGGGGTGCGGATCGAGAACTCCGCAGCGGCCGCGCTCCTGCTCGACGCCGGCGCCACCGCCCGCGCCGGGCGCCTGTACGTCTCCGAGGCGCTGGTCCGCGCGGCGCTCGCCACCGCACCGCGGCAGTTCGCGCTCCACGACCGCGCCGGCGCGGCGGCGGTCGAGCTCGGCCTCGGGCGCACGAGCTTCGATCCTGGTTCCGCAGCGATCTATCGCATCGAGGCCGGCGGATCCCGCCGCCCGGCCTCGACCGCCGACGTCGTTGCGCTGGTGCGGCTGGTCGACGGCCTGCCGGGCTACGCCGCGCAGGCGACCGCGCTCGTTCCCGGCGATGTTCCGGACGCCCTCGCCGACCGCTGGCGGCTCTTCCTCGCCCTCGCCTACGGCGCCAAGCCGGTCGTCACCGGGACCTTCTCCAAGGACGCCTTCGCGCCGATGCTCGCCATGCTCGAGGCGGTGCGCGGCGGCACGAAGGCGCTCGCCGAGCGGCCGCTGGCGCTCTTCGACTGCTGCCCGACCTCGCCGCTCACCTGGAGCGACCTGACGGCGGCGGCGCTCGTCGACGCGGCGCGGGCCGGCGTGCCGGCGAATCTCGTCGCCGTGCCGATGACCGGCGCGACGGCGCCGGTGACCCTGCGCGGCGCCCTGGTGCAGCTCGCCGCCGAAAACCTCGCCGGGGTGGCGATCCATCAGCTCGCGTCGCCGGGGGCACCGCTCGTCTGGGGCGGCGCGCCATCCGCCTTCGACATGCGCCACGGCAGCGCGGCGATGGGGGCGATCGAGAGCGCCATGCTCAACGTGGCGAACGCCCAGATCGGACGCGCGCTCGGCCTGCCGACCCACGGCTATCTCGGCCTCTCGGACGCCAAGAGCGCCGATTACCAGGCCGGCATGGAGAGCGCCAGCGGCGCCCTGCTCGGGGCGCTCGCCGGCATCGACCTGGTCTCCGGACCCGGGCTTCTCGACTATCTGCTCTCGCAGTCGTTCGAGAAGCTCCTGCTCGACCACGACGCCTGCCGCGCCGCGCTGCGGTGCGTCGCCGGCATCGGCGTGGGCGGCGACGAAGCGGACGGAGACACCGTGGCGCTGCTCGCCGACCTCGTCGCGAGCGGCGAGCTGCTGTCGCATCCGCACACCCGCCACCACTGGAAGGCGGAGCTCTCCCGGGTGTCGCCGCTGGTCGATCGCCAGAGCTACGGCGACTGGCAGGCTGCGGGGGCGCGCACTTCCCTCGACCGCGCCCGCGCCGAAGTGGACCGCCGGCTGCAGGCTCCGCCGGCGAACGCCCAGCCGCTCGATCGCCAGCTCGTCGCCGAGCTGGCGGCGATCGCCGGTGCCGACGCCGCGCGGCACGGTGTCACCGCCCTGCCCTTTCCCGAGGAGTTCCCATGACCGCCCGACCGGCTCCCCTCTCCGTTTCCACTGCTTCGTCCCCGCCGGCGCGCGAGCTCATCGATGGCGCGACGGCGATCGTGCGCGGCGCGCTCGACGCCGGCTGCGACTTCTTCGCCGGCTATCCGATCACTCCGGCCTCGCCGATCCTCATGGCGATGATGCGCGAGATGCCGGCGCGTGGCGGCGTCGCCATCCAGGCCGAGGACGAGATCGCCTCGATCGGCATGTGCATCGGCGCGGCGATGGGCGGGGCGCACGCCCTGACGGCGACCAGCGGTCCCGGAATGAGCCTCTACTCCGAGAACCTCGGCCTCGCCATCATGGGCGAGGTGCCGCTGGTGGTCGTCGACGTTCAGCGCCTCGGTCCGGCGACCGGCGGCGCCACGACGGTCGGCCAGGGCGACGTGCAGTTCGTGCGCTGGGGGACCTCCGGCGGCTTTCCGGTCATCGCGCTGGCGCCGTCGTCGGTCGCCGAGAGCTACGCCCTGACGCGACGCGCCTTCGAGCTCGCGGAGCGCTTCCGCTGCCCGGTGATTCTGCTCACCGACAAGGAGCTCAACCTGACGACCAACACCGTGACCCTGGGCGAAGCCGGCGAAGCACCGGCCGCGCCACCGCCGCGCGCCGCCAGCCCCCCGCGCGCCGGCTTCCGCCCCTACAGCTACGAGCCGGCCGACGCGGTGCCGCCGCTCGTGCCGTTCGGCGACGCCGAGCTGGTGCGCTTCACCGGCTCGACCCACGACGAGCGCGCCTTCCTGACCAAGGACCCGCGCACCGTGGAACGGCTCAACGAACATCTCGCCGCCAAGATCGAGCGGCACCGCGACGAGCTCGAGCTCGTCGCCGCCGATCTCGAGGCGGGGGCCCGGACTCTGCTCGTCGCCTACGGCGTGACCGCCGGCGCGCAGCGCGCGACGGTGCGCGCGGCGCGAGCGGCCGGCAGGAAGGTCTCGGCGCTCGTCGTCCAGAGCCTCTGGCCGGTGCCGGAGCGGGCGCTCGCGGCGGCCTTCGCCGGCCTCGGCCTGCTCGACGCCGCCGAGCGCCACCGGCGGCACGACCGGCGCGAGACCGAGCGCCTCGCCGGCACGTCCGGCGGCGGCTGCGAAGTCGTCGGGATCGAGCGCATGGACGGCCGGCTGATCACGCCGGAGCAGCTCCTGGAGGCCATCCGATGAACGATCTTCCGGTGACCGTCACGCCGCTCGCCACGTTCCGCAACCCGACCCCCTATCCGTTCTGCCCCGGCTGCGGCCACGGCTCGATTCTCGACCGGCTGAACGAGGCCCTGGTCGCGCTCGGCCGCGACCCGCACCAGGTGGTACTGGTCTCCGATATCGGCTGCTCCGGTCTCTCCGACCAGTATTTCGACACCCAGGCCTTTCACGGCCTGCACGGCCGCAGCCTGACCTACGCCACCGGCATCAAGCTCGCCCGTCCGGAGCTCACCGTACTGGTCATCATGGGCGACGGCGGCACCGGCATCGGCGGCGCGCACCTGCTGGCGGCGGCGCGGCGCAACCTCGATCTCACCGTGCTGGTGTTCAACAACTTCAACTTCGGGATGACCGGCGGACAGCACTCCGGCACGACGCCGGCGGGCGCCTTCACCGCGACCACGCCCGAGGGCCACCTCGAACGTCCGCTCGACCTGTGCGCCACGGTGGCGGCCGCCGGCGCCACCTGGGTCTACCGTGGGACGAACTTCGATGCCGACCTGGCGCAGCGCATCGGCGAGGCGATCGCCCATCCCGGCTTCGCGCTGCTCGACGTCTGGGAGCCGTGCACCGCCTATTTCGCGCCGAAGAACCGGCTCAACCGCAAAGCGATCACCGACCTCGTCACCGGACTCGGCTTCGCCACCGGGAAGGTGCGGCAGGACCGGGCGCCCGAATACGGCGCGGCCTACCGCGAGGCGGCAGCGGCGGGCGGCCGCGACAGCGCGGTGGCCCCGCGAGCGCTCGTCCCCCGCTTCCGTTCGGCGTTGCGGCAGCCCTTCCGTCTGGTGCTCGCCGGCGCCGCCGGCGGCCGGGTCGGCACGGCGGCGCGCCTGCTCTCGCGGGCCGCGATCCTCGCCGACCTCTTCGCGGCGCAGCGCAGCGACTATCCGGTGACGGTGAAGACCGGCTACTCGCTGGCGGAGGTGATGCTGTCGCCCGAAGCGATCGAAGATGCGTCGGTCTCCGCCGCCGACGCCCTGTTGGTTCTGGCACCCGAAGGGCGCAAACAGGCGCTCGCCTACCTCCCGGGGCTCGCGCCGGCGGGGCGGATCTTCGTCCTGCCCGGCATCGAGCCGCTCGGCGACCCGGAGCGGCAAGCGACGGTCGATCCGGCGTCGGCTCCGGGCCGGCTCGGCAAGGACTGGACGGCCACCGCCGTCGCCGCCGCCGTCGCGCTGCACCTCGGCCTGCTGCCGCTCGAAGCCCTGCGCGCCGCCGCCGAGGACGAGGGCGAC
>CAZQTL010000279.1:0-4679 GCA_964595975.1 uncultured Thermoanaerobaculia bacterium
CGAGTCACCGACAGCGGCAAGACGATGGAGCTGGTCGTGCTGTCGAAACGGGCCGACCGGATCCAGGTCGTGCTGGGCACCGGCGCGCACAGCGTTCGCTGCGAACTGGTGCCGACCCGCAACGCGCAGGCCTACGTCGGTCGTGTCATGGGTCGGGAGATCGTCTACGAACGGCCGCGTTCGGACGTGCAGGCCGACATCGTCCGCGCCGGTGCCGGATCGCGCGGTTCGCCGCAACGCTGAACTCCGGTCGAACCCCGTCAATGCGAAGCCCCGCGTTGGATCGCGGGGCTTCGCGGGATCGCCACGTCCAGGCGGTGTCACCCGGGTGGCGTCATGTCGTTGCGTGACCGCAACGGGTGCCGGCGCTCGTCGCCGGCGTCAGGGTCGAACTGTCGCATTCGTCATCGATAGAGTGCCTCCCGCGTTCGCGTCGCTTCCGACTTCGGCGGCATCACCTCTCGAGAGCCCCGACCGACCGGGCGACCGCGGACGACGCGACAGCGCATCCGCCGCATCGCTCGCCCGCCCGGACGAGTCCGGCTCTCGCCGATCAATCAAGCAAGGCGCGTGCCGCGGCGAAACCTCTGATTCGATTGGACCGGATCGGACGATCGCCGCCGAACGCGACGCGTTCGCGTCGTTCGGTGACGCGCCGCGCGTGCGCCGGGGTCGTTCCGGCGCGTCGTGCTACGCTTTTCGCTTTCCCCTCGCCGCATCCGGAGCGAAACGTGCCCATTCCCTCCCGCGTCGCCCTCGCCGTGTTCGCATCGGCCGCGACCTTCCTCGTCCCGGCGTCCGCCGGCGCCCAGACCTATCCGACCGGCCCGATCCGCCTGGTCGTGCCCTACACCGCAGGCGGCTCGTCCGATTTCGTCGCGCGCACGATGGCGCAGAAGATGAGCGAAGGCCTGGGCCAGACGGTCGCCGTCGACAACCGGCCGGGCGTGGCCGGCATCCCGGGCACCGAGATCGTCGCCCGGAGCGCGCCCGACGGCTACACGATCGCGCTGGTGGGCCTCACCACCCACGCCGCCAATCCGTCGCTGTACAAGAAGCTCCCCTACGACGCGCAGAAGGACTTCGCGCCGATCGGCAACGCGATCGTCTCGCCGCTGGTGCTGTCGGTGCCGCCGTCGCTGCCGGTCAACAACGTGCAGGAGCTGATCGCTTACGCGAAGGCGAACCCGGGCAAGCTCAATTTCGGCTCGGCGGGCATCGGCAACACGCTGCACCTCGCCGGCGAGCTCTTCAAGTCGCGCGCCGGCATCGACATCGTCCACGTCCCGTACAAGGGCGCCTCGGCCGCGGTCACCGACCTGCTCGCCGGACGCATCCACCTGATGATCGACGTCGTCCAGACCCCGCTCGCGCACATCCAGGGCGGCAAGCTGAAGGCGCTGGGCACGACCGGCGCGCAGCGGATCGCGCTGCTGCCCGACGTGCCGACGATCGCCGAGCAGGGATTGCCCGGTTTCCTCTTCACCACCTGGATCGGGCTCGCGGCGCCTGCCGGCACGCCACCGGCGATCGTCGCCCGCCTGCACGCCGAGATGGCGAAGGCGCTGGCGATGCCCGAGGTCAAGGAGGCGTTCGCCAAGCAGGGCATGGAGGTCGCGCCGAGTCCCTCGCCGGAAGCGTACGCCCAGCACATGCGCAGCGAGCAGGAGCGGCTGGCCGCGCTGATCCGCAGCGCCGGCATCCAGCCCGAGTGACCGACATGAACCGACGAGAGCGCTTCTTCGCGGCCGTCGAAGGCCGCACCGTCGACCGCCCCCCGGTCACCGCCTGGGTGCATTTCCTCTCCGATCACCTGTCCGGCGCGCGCACCGCCGAGCTGCACCTCGAGTTCCTGCGCGAGTACGACTGGGACATCGCCAAGGTGATGAACGACTACCGCTACCCGCTGCCCGCCGGGCTCGAGCGGCTCGATTCGGCGGAGGCGATGCGCCGCTTTGGGCGACTGTCGATGAACGAGCGCGCGTTCGCCGAGCAGCTCGAGACGATCTCGCGGCTGCGGCGCGAACTGGGGCCCGACTGGCCGATCGTCGACACGCTGTTCGATCCCTACCAGCAGGTCGTGCGCAACGTCGGCTTCGTCCAGGGCCGGGAGATCCCGCGCCACCCCGGCGCCGCCGCCGAGATGCTCGACGCGGTGACCGAGACGCTGTGCGACTACGTCCGCGCCTCCCGCGCGGCCGGCGCCGACGCCTTCTTCCTCTCGGTCAACACCGCGATCCGCCGCGAGTTTCCGCGCGGCGTCGACGAGGCGATCAGCCGCGAGTTCCAGCGTCCCTACGACCTGCGGCTCCTCGCCGCCGCAGAGGGATCGGTGCGCATCCTGCACGTCCACGGCGTCGGCCTTGACCTCGATCGGGTGCTCGACTATCCGTTCGAGGTCTTGAGCCTCTCCGACCGACTGCAGGGCAATCCGTCGCTCGCCGAGCTGCGACAGCGCACCGACCGATGCCTGATGGGCGGGCTCAACGAGACCACGTTCCAGGAGAAGCCGCTGCCGGAGCTTCGCGCCGAGATCGACGACGCGATCCGCCAGGCCGGGCGACAACGGCTGATCCTCGCCCCCGGCTGCACGGTGGCCTCGTTCTCGCCGCAGCGCTCGCTCGCCTGCCTGCGCGAGTACACGCGCGGCATCTGACCCCACCCACGGCGGCGGCGCCGGGCGCGCCGGCGCGGCCGGCCTTCACGCCGGCCGTTCGAGCCTGCCGCCGCGGAACTGTCGGTCCCAGAGCTGGACCACGAGCACCGCGGTCAGCGCCTGGTCGAGAGGCTCGGCGCGCGCGAGGTGACGCTGCAGCGCTGTCGCGACCGCCGTCGGATCGAAATAGCCCGCCTCCCGCAGTCGCGCCGGCGAAAGTTCCTCGCGCGCGAACGCCGGCAGATCGGCACCGCGCCAGGGATCGTAGGGCGGGCGCATCGGCCGCTTCTCGCGCCAGGCGATCTCGGGCGGCAGCACGCCGGTCATCGCGCGCCGGAGCACCGCCTTCTCGCGCCAGCGTCGCATCTTGACCGCCGGCGGGATGCGCGCGCAAAACTCGGCGAGCTCGTGATCGAGGAACGGCACGCGCGCCTCGACCGCGTGGGCCATGCTCGCCGCGTCGAGGTTGAGCACGACGCCGTCGGCGAGCCGATGGCGCAAGTCGAAATATTGCAGGCGGGCGAACGGATGCCAGCGTTCGAAGTCCGGAGGCGGCGGCAGCGCGTCGGCCGGCGGAGCGTCGCGGCGGAGCTCGGCCTGGACGTCGCCGGCGAAGAGGCGCGCCGCCGCGCCCTGGGTCGCGAGGTGCGAGATGCTCGCCGAATACCGCTCGAAGTTCATCTCGCGCGGCCCGGCGATCGTGCCCGCCGCGCCCGGCCAGCGGCGCCGGACCGCCGGCCGGCCGGCGATCCAACGCCGCACGCCCGCCGGCAACGCGAACAGCGCGTCGAGCACCGGCCGCGTCGGATACCACGAGTAGCCGCCGAAGAGCTCGTCCGCGCCCTCGCCACACAACACTACCTTGACCCGGGCGGCGCTCGCTTCGGCCAGTCGCAGCATCCCGGTGGTGACCGTGCCCAGCACCAACCCGTCGGTGTGCCAGACGGCTCTGGGCAGCAGCTCGAAATTCTCCCGGCCGCAGACCACCGGATGCCCGCGCAGGTGGAATCGCGCGAACGCGTCGAGCGCCGGCGCGCCGCGCAGCTCGTCGTAGGCCGCCTCGCGGGCGCGCATCGTGAACGTGTCGAGCGAGCCGGTGAACGAGGACGCGAGCGCCGCGACCGTGCTCGAGTCGACCCCGCCGGACAGCCACGCGCCGAGCGGAACGTCGCTCACGAGATGCGCGCGGACGCTCTGGCGAAGCCGCTCGCGCAGCTCCGCGGCCCATTCGCCCGCCGGCCGGCGTTCGTAGCCGTCGCGAGGCGGGAACGAGACCTCCCAGTAGCGTCGGGTCGCGGACTCGCCACGCGAGTAGGCGAGCATGCAGCCGGGCGGCAGCTTGCGAACGCCCCGCACCAGCGTGCGCGGCGTCGACGTCCGTCCGTAGGTCAGGAGCTGGCGGACTCCGTGCAGGTCGGGTCGCGCTTCGATCATCCCGGAGGCGAGGATCGCCTTGGGCTCCGAGCCGAACACGATCGCCTCACCCGTTTCCGCGACGTAGAGCGGCTTGACGCCGAACCGGTCGCGCGCGAGGACCAGGCGCGACCGGCGCGCGTCCCACAGCGCGATCGCGAACATGCCGCGCAAGCGGTCGACGAAATCGTCGCCGCGATCCTCGTACAGGTGGACCAGGACCTCGGCGTCGGACGCGGTGCGGAAGCGATGGCCGGCGGCGACGAGCCGCGCCCGCAGCTCGGCGTGGTTGTAGATCTCGCCGTTGCAGACGACGACGACCGAACCGTCCTCGCTCGCGATCGGCTGCGCGCCGGTGGCGAGGTCGATGATCGCCAGCCGCCGGAATCCCAGACCCACGCCGGGCGCGACGTGCAGGCCTTCGCCATCGGGACCGCGGTGGCGCAGGATGTCGGCCATCCGCCGCACGACACCCGGGTCCGGCTCGCGCGTCGGGTCACGAAAGGCGATGCCGGCGATTCCGCACACGGGGCGCTCTGGTCGTCGAGTCGGGTGGGCGCGCGCCGGACGCGCGCGCGTCCGAGTGTGCCATGGGACGCGCGGCGCCCGA
>CAZQTL010000280.1:0-4635 GCA_964595975.1 uncultured Thermoanaerobaculia bacterium
CCCGACGGCGTGAGGAAGAGATTCTCGATGTCGCAGCGGAAGATGATCTTGTCGGCGTCGGCGCCGTGCGTCAGGTAGCTCACCAGGCCGACCTTGTTGGTGGCGTGAAAGACCTCGTGCTGGCGGGGCTTCCTCAGGTCGCCGTCCACCAGCAGCACCTTCTTGCCGAGCTGGGCGAGCACGACCGCCAGGTTGCCGGCGGTCGAGGTCTTGCCTTCGGAGGGCACCGCCGAGGTGACGACGATGACCTTGAGCTCGCGCGCCGAGGAGAGCATCAGGGCGGTGCGCAGCGAGCGGTAGGCCTCGGCGACCGCGAGCCGCGGACGCAAGTGGGGCAGGAGCTCGATCTGCATCTCGCCCTCCCCGCCACGCTTGCGCACCTTGGCCGCCTTGGACACCGCCTTGGCGGCGCTGGCGACGGTCGGCGCCTTCTGGCCGTAGCCATAGCCGTAGCCGTAACCGTAGCGGCCGAGCAGGCTGCCGGCGCGCGACTCGTTCGAGATGTCGGGCACCACCGCCAGCACCGGCAGGCCGAGCAGGCGTTCGATCTCGTCGGTGCTCTTCAGCGTCCGGTCCATGTAGTGGAGGAGGAAGACCAGGCCGATGCCGAGGAAGAACCCCGAGGAGAGCCCCATCGATACACTGCGCCGGAGCGAGGGCCGGAAAGGCCCGCCGGGCACCAGCGCGCGGTCGACGATGCGGACGTTCGACTCCCCCGTCGCCTGCAGGCGCGAGGTCACGTCGGTCTCGGACTGTTTGCGCAGCAGCTCGTCGAGCAGCGACCGGCGGGTCGAAATCTCGACCTGGAGGTTGTTGTACTCGACCGCGGCGGAGTTCAGCTGCCGGTTCTCGGCCTTGATCTGGTTCAGCTGGGCGACCAGGGCCGCTTCGCGGCGCTGCAGGGTCTGGACCTCGCCGCGGGCGGCGTCGCGCGCCTGCAGCAGGGCGTTGGCGGCGACCGTCTTCAGGTTTCTCTGCGCCTGTTCGATCTTCCCCTTCAGCTCGATCATCGCCGGCCATTCCGGCTTGTAGGTGTTGAGCTTGGTGGCGTAGTCGCGCTCCATCTCGAGGAGCTGGGAGCGCTGCTCGGCGAGCAGCGGATCGGCCAGGACATCCGCGGCGCGATCGCCGGTCGCCGACTGCAGCTCGTTGAGCCGCGCCTCGCGGTTGATGCGCTCGGAGACGGCGGTGATGTACTCCTGGTTCAACGCCTCGAGGCGCTTGAGTGTGACGTTGGTCGCCGGATCCACGGAGACGATGTCGGAGCGCCGGCTGTAGGCCTGGAGCTGGTTCTCCTTGTCCTGGATCTCCTGTTTCAGGGTCTCGATCTGGGCGGCGAAGAAGGTCGAGGCCTTGCCGGCGACGCGCGTCCGGTTCTCGATCCCCCAGTCGATGTAGGCGTCGGCGAAGCCGTTGGCGACCTTGGCGGCGAGCACCGGCGAGCGCGAGCGGAAGGCGATCTCGACCAGCTGCGTGGTGCGGATCGGATTGACTTCGAGGCCGCCGAGGAGAGCGCCGGCCAGCCCGCCGACCGCCGCCGCCGCGCCGGCGGCGGCGCAGGTGGCCAAGGCCGTCGAGGCGTCGCGCGCCGCGGCCCCCCGGGTGAACTCGGGGTCGGCCTGCAGCCCCAGGTCGAGCACTACCCGCTCGGCGAGCCCGCGGCTGGTGAGCAGCCGGTACTGCGTCGGGTAGTACTCCATGTTGAACCAGTTGTCCATCCACGAGTCCTGCACCGCCTGAAGCGGCACCGAGACCTTGCGCTCGATCTGGATCATCGTCGCGGCGCGATACTCCTTCGGCGTCACCGCATACTGCAGCAGCGACATCGAGAGGGCGACAGCGGTGACCAGGGCGACCAGACGCCAGCGCGTCGTGACGACGCGGACGTAGTCGGCGAGATGGAACTCGCTCTCCGGTTCGGCGATGGCGAGGGCGAGGGCGGGCGGCTGGGGCCCCGTCGGCGCGGCGCTCACGGGCGCAGTCTCACAGCAGGGACTCCTTGATGACCAGCACGTCGCCGTCGGCAAGTGTCAGGTCGGGCTCCTTGCCGGCGAGGATTCGCTTGTAGTCGACCTCGACCTCCTCCTGCAGCGACTCGCCCTTGCGGCGCTTGATCGACATCTTCTTCGACGCGCGGTCGGTCAGCCCGCCGGCGCGGGCGATCACCGAGAGCACGGTGATGCGATCGGTGCTCTTGAACTTGATGGCGCCGGGCGTCAGGACCTCGCCGAGACAGAAGACCGTCACCTCGACGGTCACCGGCACGTTGATCAGGTCGTTGGCGAAGATCGGGATGTTGGCGCGCGGGTCGCCGCGCACGAAGAGATCCTCGATGCGGATCGCCACCTGATCCGACAGACCGTTCTCGGCCCGGCGCAGGACGTAGAGCGTGTCGGCGTGTTCGGGGGAGAGCCCGCCGGCGGCGGAGAGCGCCTCGATCAGCGTCCAGCGGCCGGGGAAGGCGAGGTTGCCGGGGGTTCGTACGGCGCCGACGACCAGAATCGGCCGCGAGCGAGCTTCGCGTACCTCGACCGAGACCGTCGCGCGATTGACGTATTTCGCCTCGAGCAGCTCCTTGAGCTGCTGCGCGAAGCCGGCTTCGGTCAGCCCCTCGGCCGGCACCTCGCCGATGAGCGGCAGGTTCACCTTGCCGTTCTCGGCCACCCGCACTTCGACATTGAGCTCCGGCACCTCGTAGACCTTGATCGCGATCTGGTCCTTGGGGCCGAGCCGGTAGCTCACCGTCTCCCCGGCGGGCAGAATCTGGGCTCCGGCCGCCGACCCGGTCGCCAGCAGCACTGCGGCGACAGCAAGGAAAGCTCTGGAAATACGGGGGTTTCGCGCGCGAAGCGCTGGCTGGGATCCCATCTGAACCTGGGATTATACGGGCATCGGCGCTGCTTCCCGGAGAACGGACCGGCGGCGGTCTCCGGGGGAATGCCGCGCGCTCAGTACCAGGTGCCCTGGCCGATGCCGAATCCGAGGTTGGCGAGGATCTGGGTCACCTTCTGGCCCGGGACCCCGCTGCCCGCCGGCGGAGTGATCTTCGACTCCTGGTACCCCACCTGGAGGTTCAACTGCCACGGCAGCTCGATCCGCAGATCCACGCCGTAGCTCTCGACGTCATCGACGCGATCGCCCACGGCATCCCCCTGGTAGCGGTGCGTGCCGGTCTCGCCGTAGAGATCCAGGCGCAGGCGCCAGCCGATGGCGAAGTCGACGCCGGCGCCGAGGCGCTGGTCGACGTAGGACGATGCCCCGTCCACGAGCAGCGAATAGGCGAGCTGACGGGCGCCGTAGAGGCGCAGACTGAAGGTATCGCGCGGCTGCCATTCGACGCGCGCGCCGCCGGTGGAGCTGTCGAAGTCGGAGAACCCGGACTCGTCCGTGGCGGTGAGCTGATTCTCCTGATAGAGCAGGTCGACGAGGAGCTTCGGACGCTCGTAGCCGGCCTCGACGTACCAGAAGTCGCCGGCGTTCGACCGGTCGAGCGCCTCGGCGGCGAAATCGGTCGCGCTGTGGCCGACGCCGGCGCCGAGACGGAGCTTCTCGCTCGGGTAATAGCGCAGACCGCCGCGATAGGCGGTGTCGTCACGGTCGAGGTCGGCGAAGAAGCTCGCCAGGAGCGGGTCGTCGGCGCTGTCCACGAGGCTGCGCACGGAGCTCGCCGCGCCGTGCGCGAAGATCGTCAGGCGAAGCAGGACCGGCACTTCGAGATCGAGCGCGACGATCTCGTTGCGCGAGGTATAGCGCTGCAGGACCTCGCCGGTGGCGTAGTCGAAGTCCTCGTTGCGCTGCGCCGTGAGGGCGATCGCCAGGCGGTTGAAATAGGTGAAGGCGCCGAGACCGAAGCGCTGGTTGACGCGCCGCTCCTCGGCGCGCTCCTTCCACCAGACGTACTCCGGCAAGGCGTAGGCGGCGACGGTGGTCTTCGAGCCGACCGGCAGGTAGGCGCGCAGACCGGCGCCGGCGCGCGCAGTGAGGTCGGAGCTCGAGCCGCTGGCGTCCTCCGCCGGACGATCGACCCAGGCGAGATCGGAGATCCAGATCGCCGGATCGAGCCGCAACGGGCCGGCATGCCAACGGGCCTCTTCCACGGCCTTCTCGAGCGACTCCTTGCGCCCCGCCGCCTCGTCGGCGGCGCCGCCCGGCGGCGTATACTGCCGCACCTGTGCCGCGACAGGCGAGGTCAGCACCAGCGAGACGAGCGCTGCGAGCGCCCGGCAATCGGCCACCGCGAGGAGTCTCCTCCCGCGCACTCTCCTGCTCGCCTGTTCGGACATTCGGCGAATGATACGACACGTAAGGCCGCGCGCCCTGGCTCTGGCGGCGCTGCTCGTGGCCGCGCCGCTGCCCTTCGGCAGCGTCGCGCCGGGTCCGGCGACGATGCTGCTGGTCGCGACGCTCGCCGCCCTCGCCCTGGCGCTGTGGACCGCGGACACGCCGGCCACCGAGAGCGGATTTCCGCGCGAGCTCGCGGTCACCGCGGCGGCGCTGGCGGCCGTAGCCCTGCTCGGATGGCTGCAGTCGCTGCCGGCGCCGGCCGGCGTCGCCAGGTTGCTCGCGCCCGAGACCGTGCGCCTCGTCGATCAGGCGGCCGGGCTCGCCGGCCCGGCCCCGGGAAGCACCGGCGCC
>CAZQTL010000281.1:0-4559 GCA_964595975.1 uncultured Thermoanaerobaculia bacterium
CGAAGCCGGGCGCGAAGCCGCGGCGCGCGGCGGCAAGAACGTCGATCCGATCCAGAGACGGAGAGTCTAGCGCGCCCTGGCCGCTTCGCGATGCCCGGCGGGCGCTAGCCCCGCGGCCGGATCATCTTCGGCGCCAGACCTTCGGGTCGGGCTTGCGCGGCGGCCAGTCGTCGGGCGTCCTCTCGTCCTCGCGTGCGAGCTCGAGCTCGCCGTCGTCCACGAGATCGTCCGGCAGGGCGCGCTCCTCCGCTCCCCAGCGCGCCAGGCGCGCGGCGTCGCGGGCGCGGCGGCGGCGGATGGCGGCGAGGGCGAGGAGGGCGATACCCCCCCACAGCAGCACCGAGCTCGAGACGATCGGCACCCAGCGGTCGAGCAGCGTCCGGCGATCCCAATAGCTCGCCTCGAAGTCGACCAACGATTCGCCGGTCGCCGCGCGGAAGGCATCGCGGAAGCGCTCGCCGCGCGCGACGCCATCGAGGATCGCCGCCGCGCTCGCGCGGCCGTGGCGCGCGAAGAGCTCGCGCACGATGTCGCCCGCGAGCGCATAGCCGGTGTTCACCTCCGCCTCGCCACCGGAGAACGCGGCGTCGAGGCGCGCGAGCGGGAGGCTCCCGTCGTCGATCACCGCCAGCGTCAGGCGCGCGCTGTCGCCCCAGTCCGGGGCGCGCCCCACCGCCATCGCCAGTCCCTCGTTGAACCAGCGCGGCAGGTCGCCGCCACGGACGCGGCGATCGACCAGCAGATGCGTCACCTCGTGCCGCAAGACCGAGTCGAGACCGAAATCCGGATAGCGGTCGGCGCGCGCGGGCAACAGCACGATCTGCCCCGGCCCGGGGCCGGAGAGTGCGTAGCCGGCGATCCACGGCGCCACCGCGCGCGCCGCGGCTGTACCCTCGGCAACCAGCACGACGCTCATCGGCTGGACTTCAGCAATCAGCGCCGCGGAATCGCCGCCGACCAGCTCCGCCGCCCCGGCGAGCGCTGCCGGCGCCAGGCGCTCGATCTCCCGCCCGACCGCGGCGAGCTCCGGCGGCGCCTGGACCACGACACGTGGAACCCGCGGCGGCTCCGCCGCCGCCCAACCGGCCAGCGGAACAACGAGGCCGAGGGAGACGAAAAGCGAAAAGACCAGTAAATGAAAAAAACGGACGCCCCCGAGCCTGCTGAAGGCCGGAGCCCCGTCCCTTCCGCCCGATCCTGATCGAGTTGACATCGACGAAGGGAGCAACGGGAGAATGGGACCGCCTATTTCCTTTACCGGTCCTTTTCTTGGCTTCTTGTACCCACGGACCGATGCGCGTGCGAACGCGTGGGCGGTAGAATCGCCGTCGGAGGGACTCTCATGCCGCTCTACGAGTACCGCTGTCCCGACTGTCAGGGTCGCTTCGAAGTCATCCAGCACCTCGGCACCTCCGCCGCCGACACGGTCTGCCCGGCTTGCGGCGCGCAGCATGTCGAGCGCCAGCTCTCGACCTTCGCGGTGGCGGCAGGCGGCGGCCCGGGTGCCGCTCCGGCCGAGAGCTTCGGCTGCGGCCGCCCGCAGTGCGCCGGCGGCACCTGCGCCGGCGGCGGCGACTGGAACTGATCTTTCCGGAGCGTCAGGCCGAAGTGGATTCGCCGAGCGCTTCGAGCAGGTGCTCGGCGCCGCAGACCGTGACGCCGCGCGCCGGCTCGACGGCGAGCATGATGAACACGCCGTCGTCCACCACCGCCGCGAAGCGCCGGCAGCGCCGCCCGAGTCCGCTGGCGGCGAGGTCCACCTCGAGGCCGAGGGCGCGCGCCAGCTCGCCGTTGGCGTCGGCGAGCAGGTCGACCTTGCCGGTCGCCCCCGTCGCCTCTCCCCAGGCCGCCATGACGTAGGGATCGTTGACCGACAGGCAGGCGATCGCCTCGACCCCCGCCGCCCGCAGCTCCTTCGCCTTGGCGATGTAGCCCGGCAGGTGGATCTCCGAGCAGGTCGGGGTGAAGGCGCCGGGCAGGCCGAAGAGCAGCACCTTGCGGCCGGCGAAGTAGTCGCCGGTCGCGATCTTCTCCCCGCCCTGCGCCGTCGCCAGCCAGACCGTCGCCGGCGGCATGCGCTCTTCGACCTCGATCATCGCGCCCTCCTCACCGGCGCCGGCGCCAGAATCTCCAGCGAGCGGCGCCGGCCCGCTGCGGATACCTTATCCGATCGGAATCTGGCGAATGTTCTGCGACAGCCAGGTGTCGAAGTTCTGCAGACCGGGGTTCAGCGCGCGGGCGAGCTCGACGCTGCGATTCGCCACGAACTCCTTCGAGAACAGCGACTGCACCTGGAACATGTTGCTCATGTCCTCGGCGCCCGGGAAGCCAAGGTTGCGGTAGATCTCGAACGGAATGTCGGTGAAGGAGACCGGCTCGCCGAGGTGCCTGCCCATCGCCGCCGCCATCTGCTCGCCGGTGAGGACCTCGCCGCAGATGCCGAAGCGCTGGCCGGCGGCCGCCGGCCCGCGCCGGAAGACGCCGTAGGCGCAGGCGCCGATGTCCGCCGCCGCAATGCCCGGCAGCGGCGCGCCGCCAGCCGCCCAGGCGATCCCCAGCTTGCCGTCCTCGCCGCGCCGCGGACCCATGCCGAAGTGGATGAAGTTGTCCCAGTAGAACGAGGTCACGAGATACGAGGTCGGCGCCGCTTCGGCGGCGAAGATCGCGTCGGCCTCGCCCTTCGAGTCGAAGTGCGCCACCTTGTACTTGTCGTGCAGGTTGGGCACCCGGGGATCGCTGAGCGGAATCCACTTGCGGGTGTCCTCGAGCGTCGACCAGACGACGTGGGCGTTGCCCGCCTTGCGCGTTGCGCGCGCCATCGCCGCCGCCTGCGCCAGCTCGCGCTCGGCCGAGAAGTGCTCCCAGAAGTTGGTCACCACGAAGACGCCGTGCGCGCCGGCGAAGGCGGCGTCGAGCGTCGCCGGGTTGTCGGCGTCGCCCGCCACGACCGTGGCTCCCGCCGCGGCAAGCGCCTTCCCCTTGTCCGAGTCGGGCTTGCGGGTGATCGCCCGGACCGCGTAGTCCCCTGTCTTGTCCGCCAGAATCGCGCGGACCAATCCCCCACCCTGGGCGCCGGTGGCGCCGACGACGGCAATGATCTTCTTCTCGGCCATATTCGCGTCTCCTTGGTGCAATGTTCGCATTTCTCGCGGTTCTGGATGACCTTCGACCCCCCGGCCAGTGCGGACGCGGCCGCCCAGGGCCGCTCGGGCCTCAGGGCCGCAGCACCTTGAAAGCGTGCACCCAGTCGTTGTTCAGGAATCCCGGAATGCACCAGAGCATGCACAGCGGCTCGATGGCGCGGGCAGCGGCCGCGCCGCCGCAGTCCTCGGCGTCCCAGCCGAACTGCGCGAGGATCTTCGCCGCCTCGGCGCGCGCCGCCGGGTCGTCGCCGCAGATGAACATCGACGGCCGCCCACCCGGAAGCTGCGGATGGACCATCAGCGCCGCGCCGACCGAGTTCCAGGCCTTGACGAAGCGGGCCTTCGGATGCGCCCGCTGCAGCCGCTCCATGAGCGAGTCGTCGAGCGAGGTGAAGAACCTGAGCACGCCGCCCTCCGGGGGTGCCGCGGCGATCGGGTTGGTGGCGTCGAGGATCAGCTTGCCCTCGAGGTTGCCGGCGCCGGCGAGACGCAGGGCCTCCTCGGCGACCGCACCCTTGACCGCGAGCACCAAGATATCGGCGAACCCGGCCGCCTCTTCCGGCTTCACCACCCCGACTCCCGATGTCTTCGCCCATTCCGCGAGCTTCGCCGGCTCCCGCGTGCCGATCCGGGTCTCGAAGCCCAGTTTGAAGAACCCCGCCGCCAGCGTCTGCCCGACGGTCGCCGAGCCCAGAACTCCGACCTTCCGTCTCTCCATGCCGCTCTCCTTGGTCATGGCCTCCACAAGGCGGCCGGCGGGGGGAAAAATTCCCTCCTCGTCAGAGCAGCTCGACCGGATCGCCGACGCGCACGACGCCGGCGCGGGCGACCTCGGCGTTGAGGCCGAGGACACCGCCCAGGCGCTGGACGATGGTGCGCAGCACCTTGGGATCCTGCTCCAGCGTGTCGGGGTCGAAGGTCGTCATCACACAACGCCCGCGCAGGTCGGCGAGCGCCACGACCGCCTCGCCGATACGCAGCCGCCGCCCCTCCCAGGAGCGCTCGGCGAGGCCCTCGACGCCGCCGATCAGCAGGTTCGGCCGGAACCGCCGGCGGTCGAGAGCGAGCGAGTCGATGGCGCCGTCGGTCGCCACCAGCAGCGGCAGGATGTCGTAGCGCAGCTGCAAGTCGGCCGAGCGCTCGAGCCGCGCCCCGGTCCCCGCCGCCGACGCGACGTCGGCGGCGACCCCCGCATCGCGCCATGGCCGGCCGTCCACCAGCGGCTCGCCGTCCGGCCCGAGGGCCGCACGGTGGCCGAGCAGCCGGGGTCGACTCCGCGCCGTCACGATGCGTTCCCCGTCCGCGCTGTCCATATCGCCGAGGCGCACCTGCACGAGCCGGTCGCCTTCAACGCCGTCGCGTCCCAGCCGCGCTTCCTGCAAACGCTCCCCCGCCATCGACTGCACCGGATACCGC
>CAZQTL010000282.1:0-1962 GCA_964595975.1 uncultured Thermoanaerobaculia bacterium
GTCGCGAGCTTCCGCTACGGCACCCAGGCCGACAACGCGATCGAGCTCGAGGTCGTCACCGGCGCCGGCGAGATCGTCGTCTGCTCGCGCGACCGCGAGCCCGAGCTGTTCGACATGGTGCGCTGCAGCCTGGGGCAGATCGCGATGATCACCCGGGTGCGCACCCGTCTGCGTCGGTGCGCGCCGATGGTCCGCATGTACACCCTGGTCTACGACGAGCTCGGCCGCTTCATGGACGATGCGCTCAAGGTCATGCACGCTCCGGACGGCGCCTTCGCCTCGATGGGCGGCATCTGCTCGCCGGCGCCGCTCGGTTTCAAGAAGATCGGCGATGGCCTCGAGCTCGGCAAGGGGATGATCGGTTTCGCGCAGTGGCTCTTCCCGATGTTCCTGACCATCGAGTTCGAGCCCGGCAACGAGCCCGACGACGAGAAGGTCCTGGCCCCGCTTTCCCCCTGGCGCCGCTCCCTGATCCAGGACGTGACGCAGCTCGAGTTCTGCCGCCGGATGGAGCCGATGTTCGAGGCCTGGAAGCTTTCGGGGTACTGGGAGAAGCCGCACCCGTGGATGGAGACGACGCTGCCGTGGGACTCGGCGAAGGAGTACATCGAGACGATCCTCGCCAATCTGCCGCCCGGCGCTCTCGGCGCCGGCGGTCACGTCCTGCTGTGGCCGGCGAAGACCTCCACTTCCAGCGTCCCGCTCTTCATGCATCCGGGGGGCGAGCAGGTTCTCGGCTGGGGTGTCCTCGGCGCCGTGCCGGAGTCGAAGCTGGACGAAATGCTGACCCAGCTCGACATGGCCTCGGAGCTCTCGATCGCCTACGGCGGCAAGCGTTACCTCTCCGGCTTCATCACCTTCGACACGCCCGAGCGCTGGGCGGCGCACTACGGCGACCAGTGGCCGCGGCTGTGCGCGGCGAAGCGCCGCTGGGACCCGAACGGCATCCTGGCGCCCGGCTTCATCCAGTACGAATGACGCCCGCCGCATGAATCGCATCGCTCTGCTCACCGGCGGCTCGACCCCCGAGCGCGACGTCGCGCTCGCTGGCGCCGCGCAGGTCGTCAAGGCGCTACGGACTCTCGGTCACGAGGTCACGGTGGTCGACACGGTGAGCGGACCTCTGACGCTGGCGGCGGAAGAGGTCCTGCTCTCCCAGGCGGTCGAGCGCGAACCGCCGACGGCGGAGGAGCTCGCGGCGCTGGCGGCACAGGAGAATCTGCCGGCGCTGGTGTCGAGCGGCGAGATGCGCGCCGCCGACCTGGTCTTTCTGGTGCTGCACGGCCTGCAGGGCGAGGGGGGCACCGTGCAGGCCCTGCTCGAGCTGGGCCGCCTGCGCTATACCGGCAGCGGCCCTCTGGGCAGCGGCATGGCGATGGACAAGGAGGTCACCAAGCGCCAGCTCATGGCGGCGGGGATCCCGACCGCCGACTGGGGCATGTGGCCGATGCTCCCCGACGCGATCGACGACCTCGGCCTGCCGCTGATCGTCAAGCCGTCGAACGGCGGCTCGACGGTGGGTCTCACGCTGCTCAAGCAGCGGGAGGGCCTGGACGACGCGGTGGCGCTCGCCCTGGCGTCGGATCGCGATGTGATGCTGGAGCGCTTCCTGCCCGGCCGTGAGTTCACCGTCGGCATCCTCGGCCAGGAGGCCCTCGCGGTAGGCGAGATCATCCCGCAGCACGAGATCTTCGATTACGAGTGCAAGTACACGCCGGGCCTGACGCGCGAGGTCTTCCCGGCCGAGATCCCCGACGAGCTGGCGCGCGAGATGCGCGACCTCGCGCTCGCCACCCACAAGGTGCTGAAGCTGCGCGACTTCTCGCGCGTCGACTTCCGCCTCGACTCGGCCGGCGAGCCCTACGTTCTGGAAGCCAACACCCTCCCCGGCATGACCGGCACCAGCCTCCTGCCGCAGAGCGCCGCCGCCGTCGGCATCCCCTTCCTCGACCTCTGCAACGA
>CAZQTL010000282.1:2062-4509 GCA_964595975.1 uncultured Thermoanaerobaculia bacterium
ACGATCTCGCCGTTGCGGGTGAAGACGGTGGCGTTGCCCGGCGGGGGATTCGGATCCGGATCCGGATCCGGATCGGGGTCGGGATTGGTTGCGACAGGCTCGACCAGGGTCGAACCACCGATCGTCGCCGACGGCTCGATGAACTCGACCTCGCCGGTCTGATCGTTGTACGTCGAGAGGTAGGCCCAGAAGGCCTGATTGCAGCTCACTTCGGAGCGCGCGCCCTCGGAGATGCTGGTCTGGCCGAGGATGCCGAGGGCGTCATCGAACTGCACGGAGGTCAGTGGCGCGAGATCGATCGGCACGTTCTGAACCACCAGCAGGCCGTCGCGCTGGCGGATCGTCACGGTGCACCGGGTGGTCGCCTGGGAGAGGTTCACCAGGCCGAGATTCGACGTCAGGGTGCTGCCGGAACGCTCCATGCCCTGGAGGGCGATCGTCTGGCCGGCGGCGAAGAGCTCCGTCTGGTCGAGCACCGGAATCTCGTCTTCGGCGACCTTGCCGCCGCTCTGGCCGCGCACCGTCAGGACGCCGCTGAACTGCAGCAACGGCGAACCGTCGAGCTCGAGGATGCCGCGAAAGCCGCTCGGCACGAGGCTGGTGAAGCGCTTCGACTCGCCCGGAGCCAGGTAGTACGGGCCGGTCTCGTCACCGGTCGTGCGCACGATGCCGCTGGCGGTGGCAGCGATGTAGCGGACGACGAATCCCTGGATGACGCTGTCCGGGTTGGTCGCCCAGAACTCGGTCGTACGGACGTAGCCGCCGTCCGCTTCGTTGATCGCTGCCGGCAGGTAGACCGGACCGGCGACGGCGGGGGCGGCGGCGAGCGCCAGAGTGCAGAGGGCGAGGAGAGTGCGCTTCATCAGGGAGTGTCCTCCGGTGGTTGTCTTCACTCGACAGCGGTCGAATGAGGTTCAAGAAGTTGGAATTCTAGGGAATCCGGCACAATTGTTCAAGTAAAGCTTGAACAATTGGAGGGTGAGGCCGATCACACCCGAGCTGCCATCCCCTGCAGTCGGGGGGTCGATTTGATACCCTCCCGCCTCGCCATGAGCCAAATCGTCCGCATTGCCCACAGCCCCGACTCCGACGACGCCTTCATGTTCTACGCCCTGACCCAGGGGCGTCTGGATATCTCCGGCCTCGAGATCCAGCATGTTCTGCGCGACATCGAAACCCTCAATCGCGCTGCATTCGAAGGCACTTACGAGATTTCGGCGATCTCGTTCCACGCCTATGCCCATCTCGCCGACCGCTACGCCCTGATGCCCTCGGGGGCGAGCTTCGGCGACGGTTACGGGCCCGTCGTCGTCACCAGAACGGCCCGCCGGCGAGAGGAATTCCCGCAGATGGTCACCGCCATCCCCGGCGAGCTCACCACCGCCGCCCTCGCCCTGCGGCTCTGGCAGCCGGAGGTGCGGACGGTCGTAGTTCCCTTCGACCGGATTCTGGAAGAGGTGCGGTCCGGAAAGGTCGACGCCGGCGTGGTCATTCACGAGGGCCAGCTCACCTACCAGCAGGACGGCCTCGTCGCCGTCACCGACCTCGGGGCGTGGTGGAAGGAAGAGACCGGCGACCCGCTGCCGCTGGGCGGCAACGGCATCCGCAAGGACCTCGATCCGGCGCACTCGCGGCGGCTCTGCCGGCTGCTCACCCAGAGCATCGCCTACGGCCTCGACCACCGGCAGGAGGCGATGGAGTACGCCATGCGCTACGCCCGCGGCCTCGAGGACGATCCGGTGCGCTCCGACCGCTTCGTCGGCATGTACGTCAACGAGTGGACGCGCGACTACGGTGCCGCCGGGCGGCGCGCGGTGCAGCGCCTGCTCGATCGCGGACACGAGGCGGGCCTCCTGCCGCAGCGCGTGGTCGCGGAATGGGTCGAAGCGGACCGGGAGTGACTCCGGCCGCCCTGGTCTTCGACCTCGACGGGACCCTGGTCGATTCCCGTCCCGACATCGCGACGGCGGCGAACCGTCTGCGGCGCGACTACGGTCTGCCACCGCTGGCGGAGGCGGCGGTCGGGACAATGGTGGGCGAAGGGGCGCGGGTTCTCGTCGACCGCGCGCTCGCCCCCATCCCGCCGGACCTCGATCGTTCCCGGGCGCTGGCGCGGTTCCTCGCGCACTACGCGGCGGTCTGTACGGTCGCCACCCGGCCGTACGACGGGGTCGAGGAGCTGCTGGCGGCCGCTTCCCGCCGCTGGCCGCTCGCGCTGCTCACCAACAAGCCGATCGCGATGACCTCGACCCTGGTCGACCACCTGGGCTGGAGACGCTACTTCCGGATCGTCGTCGGCGGCGACAGCCTGGCCTTCCGCAAGCCCGACGGCCGCAGCCTGGAGCATGTCGCGCGGGAGCTCGGCGTCGCCGCGGAGCGCGTCCTGCTGGTCGGCGACAGCCGCATCGACCTTGAAACGGCGAACGCCGCCGGAGCGGCGTTCGTCT
>CAZQTL010000283.1:0-4482 GCA_964595975.1 uncultured Thermoanaerobaculia bacterium
AGCTGATGGGCTGCTCGCTCGAGCTCGGCGGCAAGAACCCGATGCTCGTCCTCGCCGACGCCGACCTCGACGCCGCCGTGGCGGGCGCGGTGCGCGGCTCGTTCTCCTCGGCAGGGCAGCTGTGCATCTCGATCGAACGCCTCTACGTCCACGAGTCGCTCTTCGACCGCTTCGTCGCCGACTTCGTGCGCGCGACCGGACGCCTGAAGCTCGGCTCGGCGCTCGACTGGAGCTGCGACGTCGGCTCGCTGGCCTCGCCCAAGCAGCTGGCGACGGTGAGCCGC
This sequence comes from uncultured Thermoanaerobaculia bacterium, assembly GCA_964595975.1. Classification (GTDB taxonomy): domain Bacteria; phylum Acidobacteriota; class Thermoanaerobaculia; order Multivoradales; family JAGPDF01; genus JAGPDF01. The sequence goes on from CAZQTL010000283.1 coordinate 285, forward strand.
CACATTCAGGATGCGATCGCCAAGGGAGTGCGGGTCGAGATCGGCGGCAAGGCCCGCCCGGACCTGGGCCCGCTCTTCTTCGAACCGACGATCCTCACCGGGGTGACACCCGAGATGCTGCTCTTCGCCGACGAAACCTTCGGCCCGGTGGTCTCGGTCTATCCGTTCGCCACCAACCAGCAGGCGATCGAGCTCGCCAATGCGACGGAGTACGGCCTGAACGCCAGCGTCTGGTCGCGCGACACCGAGCTCGCGCGCCGCATGGCGACGCGCATCCACGCCGGCACGGTCAACATCAACGAGGCCTACGCCGCGGCCTGGGGGTCGGTGGAGGCGCCGATGGGCGGCTTCAAGAGCTCCGGTCTCGGGCGCCGGCACGGCAGCGAAGGGATCCTGAAGTACACCGAAGCGCAGACGGTGGCGGTGCAGCGCGGCATGGCGATCGCCGCGCCGACCGGCGTTCCCGACGAGGTCTTCGGCCGCTGGATGACGCAGGCCTTGCGCGCGCTCCGGCGCCTGCCCGGCCTGCGGTAAGACGCTTTCCGAGGTAGACGACCATGACCCAAGTCCTGCTGACCGGCTTTCCCGGCTTTCTCGGCTCCGAGCTCGTGCGCCGCATCCTGGCGCGCAGCGCCAAGCCCTCCGTCCTCTGTCTGGTGCAACCGAAGTTCATGAGCCTGGCGAAGAAGCGCCTGGCCGAGATCGAGGCCGAGCTCGCGCCGCCGATCCGGAAGGGCGCCAAGGCCGGCCTGGCGGGCCGCCTCGAGCTCGTCCCCGGCGACATCACGCAGAAGGATCTCGGGCTCGAGAATCTCGCCACCCTCGCTCGCGAAGTCACCGAGATCTTCCATCTCGCGGCGGTCTACGACCTCTCGGTGAAGCGCGAGAGCGCGATGAAGATCAACGTCCTCGGCACGCGCAACGTCCTCGAGTTCGCCGCGCGCTGTGCGAAGCTCCGCCGTCTGCAGTACGTCTCGACCTGCTACGTCTCCGGGCGCTACGCCGGCATCTTCCGCGAGGACGACCTGGTGCGCGGACAGGAGTTCAACAACTTCTACGAGGAGACGAAGTACCTCGCCGAAGTCGAGGTGCGTGAGAGCATGAAGGCCGGCCTGCCAGCGTCGATCTACCGCCCGGCGGTGGTGACCGGCGACAGCCGCACCGGCGAGACGCAGAAGTACGACGGGCCCTACTACGTCATCCGCTGGCTGCTCAAGCAGCCGACGGTGGCCGTCCTGCCGGTGCCCGGCGACCCGAAGCGCACGCGCATCAACCTGGTGCCGCGCGATTTCGTCATCGACGCCATCGCCGCGCTGTCGCAGGCGAAGAGCTCCGCCGGCAAGTGCTACCAGCTCGCCGATCCCGATCCGCCGACGATCGACGACGCCATCACGCTCATGGGCAAGGCCACCGGCCGGGTGATCGTGCGCGTGCCGATGCCGCTCAACGTCGCCAAGTCGGCGATCGAGTACGTGCCCGGCGTCTATCAGCTGCTCGGGATTCCGGCCTCGGCGGTCGACTACTTCATCCACCCGACCTTCTACGACACCACCCACGCCGACCACGACCTCGCGGCCCTGGGCATCCGCTGCCCCAAGCTCGCCGACTACATGCCCCACCTGGTCGAGTTCATGCGCGCCCACCCCGACATCGAGTCGGGGGCGATGGTGTGAGGGGCTGAGGAACGGAGGCGGCCGGCCCTCAGGGCGACCAGAAGCCGGCTGTTCCCGACTCGAAGGCGTCGAGGAAGACGGCCCTCGGCCGCGTGAGGCGGACGACGCGGACGAAGCGAACTTCGAGGTCGGCTGGGCCGGTGGCCGCGAGGCGGAGGTCGTTGCCGCCGGCGAGGGAGTCGTTCCACAGGGCGTCGGGGAGGCTGAAGGTCGCGGTTCGCCAGCCGCCGGTGTTGGTGTAGGCCTGCGGTGATGTCGAGGTCACGCCGCCTGCGGCCGGGTAGTCGATGCGGAACGAGCCGTTGCCGCTGTCGCGATAGGTGACTTTCACTTCGGCCGGTACGATGCCGCCGGCGAAAAAGCGTTCGTCGAGGTCGAGGTAGATCGCGTTCCTGCCGAGGGAGAGCTGGGTGCGCAGGCCCTCATAGGCCGTGCCGTTCTCCGGCGTCGGTTCGTTCGCGCGCACGTCGGTGCCTCGGCGCACGATTCCGTCGGGGGCGACGTCGTTCTGCCGCAGCCAGCGCTCGAGATTCCGCACCCACGGGGCACCGCTCCAGGTGTGGCTGGTGTCGTCGATCCAGTAGGTGTCCTCGGCCTCGCGCAGCGCCGCCCAGGCGTCGGGGGCGTCGTAGGCGCGCTTGCCGAGCTCGAGCCGCGTCCAGCTCCAGAGCTCGGGATAGGTCGCCATGTAGCTCGGACCGGGCACGACGTAGATCCAGTTCATCCGCAGCTGTAGCGCCTTCAGATTCGCCATCTTCACTGCGTAGGCGGTGTCGGCGACGGTGAAGCCGCAGTCGTTGAAGCACTCGTTCTCGGTGGCGACGACTCTTCGGCCGTCGAGGCCGCGCCAGTTCTCGTCGGTCGTCATGTGACCGTCGGCGGCGATCGTCGTGCCGTAGGCCGGGACGTGGTTGAGATGGAAGTTGAACTCCTCGGTGATGCCGGTGCGGATTCCCATGCCCCTCGTCACCGCGTCGCGGGCGTGGAGATCGTCGAGCGTGTCCCAGGGGCCGAACGGATAGTCCTCGCCGGTGAAGACCAGCTTCGAGGAGTAGTCGTCTGCGGGATCGCTGTTCTCACCGTTCAGGATGTCCACCAGATCCTGCATCGCCGGCTGGAACCAGCCGTCGAAGGTCGCGAAGGTCAGACCGAAGTTCTGCGCCGCCTGGGTGGGGAGGTCGTAGTCGAACTCGCACCAGGTGAATCCGCCAGGGACGTAGAGGAACTTCACTCGCGGGTCGGCGCGCAGGCCGTGCACGACGAGCACCTGGCGGAAGAGCTCGCGCGCCTGCTGCCAGAGGCAGGCGTTCCAGATCGGCAGGTGATCGTCGCCTTCGTAGCCGGTGCCGACGGGAGCGACTCCGCAAAGCGTTTTCACCCACTGCGGCGCCCAGTCGGCGCCGCTCACCCAGAGGCGGAGCCAGATCGGATCGCTCCCGGCGAGCTGCGTGTTCCAGGACGGAAAGCTCATGCCGTAGACGGTGTCCGTCGTCGTGGTCGAGAACGACCCCTGCGTCGGCTGCAGCTGGCGCCAGGTGAAGTCGGCGACGCGGACGTTGACGTTGAAGGCGGGCGCCGCCGCTTCCGAGAAGAATCCGCTGTTCGCGCTGGGCGTCACCCAGGCCGGCAGACTCCAGTCGTCGCCCGGGACGTCGGCGACGACGCCGCTCGCCGGGGGCTCCGTGGCTCCTGCAACGGAAAGAAGAAAAAGCGCGAACAATGAAAAAACGACCGCGGGGCGGGTGCGAAACACTCGAGTATCCTACGACTCGGGGGGCGCCACTTCCTGTGGCCAGTTTCACCGCGAGCGGTCGGCCGTACAATGCCGGCATGCGTGCCATCCGGTTTCACAGCAAAGGCGGTCCCGAGGTGTTGCAGCTCGACGAGATTCCTCTCCCTGTTCCAGGGCCGGGCGAGGTCCGCATTGCATTGCATCTTGCCGGGGTGAACTTCATCGACACCTACTTGCGAAGCGGGCTCTACGACGCCGGGCCATTGCCGGCGCGGGTCGGCAAGGAGGGGGCGGGGGTGGTGACGGCGGTGGGCGACGGGGTCGCTTCTCCCCGCGTCGGCGACCGGGTGGCTTTCTGGAGCGCCACAGGGAGCTACGCCGACGAGGTGCTGCTGCCGGCGGCGCAGGCGCTGCCGCTGCCTGCTGGGCTGTCGTTCGAGCTCGGCGCGGCGCTGCCGCTGCAGGGGATGACGGCGCACTACCTGGTGCACGGCATCCGGCCGGTGGCTGCGGGCGACACGGTGCTGATCCACGCCGCTGCCGGCGGCGTCGGATTGCTGGCCTGCCAGCTCGCCAAGCGCGCCGGGGCGCGGGTCTTCGGCACCTGCTCGACGCCGGCGAAGGCGGCGCTGGCGCGCGCGGCTGGCTGCGACGAGGTGATTCTCTACACCGAGACGAGCTTCCCCGAGGCAGTGCTCGCGGCGACCGGCGGCACGGGCGTGGACCTCACCATCGACGGTGTCGGCCAGACGACCTTTCTCGACAGCGTCCGCGCGACGCGGGTGCGCGGCAC
>CAZQTL010000284.1:0-4390 GCA_964595975.1 uncultured Thermoanaerobaculia bacterium
CAGGCGAAGCTCCTGCGCGTGCTGCAGGAGCGCGAGTTCGAGCGCGTCGGCGGCACGCGGGCGCTGCGCGCCGACGTCCGCTTCGTCGCCGCCACCAACCGCGATCTTCCGGCGGCGATCGCCCGCGGCCTCTTCCGCGAGGACCTCTACTACCGGCTGAACGTCTTCGAGATCCGCATTCCGGGGCTGCGCGAGCGCCCGGCCGACATCCTGCCGCTCGCCGAGAGTTTCCTCGACGAGCTCGGCCAGACGATGGGCCGTCCGGCGGCGGGAATCTCGCGCGACGCCCGCGAGTGGCTGCTCGACTACGCCTGGCCGGGCAACGTCCGCGAGCTGCGCAACGCCATCGAGCGCGCGATTCTGCTCTGCGACGGCGGCCTCATCACGCGCGAGCACCTGCCGGCCGCGATCACGCGCCCCGAGAGGAAGGCGCCGGCGTCGCCGGCCGGCTCCGGAGCCGAGGCGGAACCGCTCCCCGCCGGCGGCGTCGATCTCGAGGAGGTGGAGCGGGGCTACATCGAGCGCGCCCTGCGCGACAGCCGGGGCAACAAGTCCCGCGCCGCCCGCCAGCTCGGGCTGACCCGCGCCCAGCTCTACTCGCGCCTCGACAAGTACGGCCTCAGCCGCTGACCAGCGCGCCGCCGGCGCCGCGCCAGCGGGCGAAGCGGTAGCCGACGGCGAGGTGGGTGCGGCCGTCGCCGTGGTCGTTGTAGCTCCACGCCAGGCGGATCCGGTCGTAGACCGTCACCCCGACCTCCCCCACCGCGGCGAACGGACGGATGTGCGGCGCCAGCGCCGCGAGGTCGGCGTCGCTCCAGCGCGCGCCGGCGAGCAGGTCGACGGCGACCGCGGCGTAAGGGCGCCACTGCGCCGCCGCGGCGACGATGGCGTGCGCGCGAACGTCGGACACCCACTCGAGCTCGAGGCGCGGGCCGACGGCGAACGTCCCGCGCGGCGCCCAGGAGCGCTCGGTGGCGAAGGCCAGCCGGCCGTGCAGGCTCGGATCGAGATAGGCGAGCGCCAGCTCGTCGCTGCCGAGCGCGCGATGCACCGTGTTCTGCACCTCCTCGCCGAACAGGCCGCGCCCGATGCGGACCGCGCCAGCCTCGCCGTAGGACTGCCAGGAGCGCCACGCCGGCAACGCGCGGCCCAGACTCCACGAGGTTTCGTCGAAGCGCACGCCCGCGGCGCGGTCGGTGAAGGCATCCTCGCGCAGCGCGAAGTGCGTGCCGTGGCGTTCCGTCGAGAGCGCCACGGCGAAGGTGTAGAGGTCGTCGCGCGCAGTGTCGTCCGTGAACAGGTCGTTTTCGGTGGTGAACTCGATCTGCTGTGCCGCCAGCGGGCTTAGCGCCGTCGCGAGCAGGAGGGTCAGGGCGAGGGAAGGGGTTCGTGCCGTCGGTCTCATGCCGGGCGGCAATTCCAAACCGCTTGCCATCCCGACGCCGGGGGGGCCGGGCCGTCTCAACCCGCTGTCGGCAGGCCACTTCCGACCCCGCGGAGGGCTGCAGCCCTGGTCCGCGAAAGTGCTCGCCGATCAGCAAGCTGTCGATATTCCGACACCCCGCCGCTCTCCCTCCCCACCGTCCGCGTCGGCCAGGCGCCCGGAACCCCCATGAAACCGGCGGATGCCGGCTGCGTAACCCACATTCCGCCGTTGGCACGCTCCTTGGAAAAGAGGAGTCGGTCCAGGGCGGCGACCGACCGAGAGCCGCCCGACGGACCGGGATCGTCGATTCGGAGGGAGCGGGCGGTGAGTCAGGCAAACGTGGAGCGCATCGTGGGACGGCTCGTCACCGACGAGCGATTTCGGCGGCGATTCTGGCAGGAACGCACGACGGCCCTCGCCGAGCTGATCGAGGCCGGCTGCGAGCTCAACCCGTGCGAGCGGAGCGCGCTCGCCGCGCTGTCGCAGGAGTCGGTCGAGAGCTTCGCCGCCGCGATCGACCCCCGGCTCCAGAAGACCGACCTGTGCGCCGCGCCACCGATGGCGCACGAGATTGCCTACGAGAGACCAGCAGAACCTTCAGCAAGGAGATCGTCATGAAGAAGCGCATGCTGATCGTGACCGGGACGATGATCGTGCTCATCGTCGGCCTGGGCGCGACGAAGTTCTTCCAGATCAAGGCGGCGATGGCGCAGGGAGCCGCCTTCCAGCCGCCGCCGGAGGCCGTCACCACGGTCATCGCCGACGAGCAGGAGTGGCCGGAGACGCTGCGCGCGGTCGCCTCGGTCGTCGCGGTGCAGGGCGTGACCGTGAGCGCCGATCTGCCGGGCATCGTCGAGAAGATCCACTTCGAATCGGGGGCCAAGGTGCGGCGGGGCGATCTGCTGACCGAGCTCGACTCGAGCCAGGAGCGCGCGCAGCTCGCCGCCGCCGAGTCCGCGGCCAAGCTCGCCCGGATCAATCTCGAGCGCATGCAGGACCTGCAGCAGAAGGGCGTCACCTCGCAGGCCGAGCTCGACCAGATGCGGGCGACCGCCGAGCAGGCCGAGGCCCGCCTCGGCGAGATCCGGGCGACGATCGAGCGCAAACGGATCCGGGCGCCGTTCGCCGGCGTCCTGGGCCTGCGCCAGGTCAACCTCGGGCAGTACCTGAACGGCGGCGACCCGGTGGTTTCGCTGCAGGCGCTCGATCCGATCTACGTCGACTTCGCCGTGCCGCAGCAGGAGGTCTCGCGCCTCGCGGTCGGTCATCCGGTGACCGCCACCCTCGAGGGGGTGACCGAGACGATCTCCGCCGGCACCGTCACCGCGATCGACTCGGTGGTCGATGCCGCGACCCGCAACGTCCGGGTGCGCGCCACGTTCACCAACGCCGGCGAGCGGCTGCGGCCCGGGATGTTCGTCGAAGCGCGGGTCGCTCTCGGCGCCGGGCGCCGCAGCGTCACGCTGCCGACCTCGGCGGTCAACTACGCCCCCTACGGCGACTCGGTCTACGTCGTCGAGGAGATGCAGGGACCTTCCGGCCAGAGCTATCTCGGCGTGCGGCAGCAGGTGGTGAAACTGGGCGCCTCGCGCGGCGACCAGGTCGCCGTCCTCTCCGGCGTCGCCGCCGGCGAGCAGGTGGTCACCTCGGGAGTCTTCAAGCTCCGTCCGGGCGCCGCCGTGTTCGTCAACAACGACGTGCAACCCTCCAACAGCGCCGCTCCGAAGCCCGAGGACAGCTGATGAAATTCACCGACATCTTCATCCGCCGGCCGGTGCTGGCGATCGTCGTCAACCTGGTGATCCTGATCGCCGGTCTGGCCGCCATCCGCTCGCTCTCGGTGCGGCAGTTCCCGAAGAGCGACATCGCGGTCATCAAGGTGACCACCGCCTACATCGGCGCCAACGCCGATCTGGTGCGCGGCTACATCACCACGCCGCTCGAACGCGTCATCGCCGCCATGGACGGCATCGACTACATGGAGTCGTCGAGCGCCCAGGGCGTCTCGACGATCACCGTCCACCTCAAGCTCAACCACGACACCAACGCCGCCCTCACCCAGATCCAGGCGAAAGTGGCGCAGGTGCGGAACGAATTGCCGCCGGAGTCCGAAGCGCCGGTCATCGAGCTCGAGACTGCCGACAACCAGTTTGCGGCGATGTACCTCGGCTTCTCGGCCACGGATCTCGACCCGAACCAGATCACCGACTACCTGACCCGCGTCGTGCAGCCGCGGCTGTCGGCGATCTCCGGCGTGCAGCGGGCCGACATCCTCGGCGGCCGCACGTTCGCCATGCGCATCTGGCTGAAGCCCGACCAGATGGCGGCGCGCGGCATTTCGCCTTCCGACGTCGAACAGGCGCTGGCGGCGAACAACTACCTCTCCGCTCTCGGCCGCACCAAGGGCTCGATGGTGTCGGTCAACCTGGTCGCCAACACCGACCTGCAGACCGCCGCCGAGTTCGAGCAGCTGGTGGTCAAGCAGAACGGCAGCGGCGGCGTCGTCCGCCTGGGCGAGATCGCCGACGTCGTGCTCGGCGCCGAGACCTACGACCAGGAGGTGCGCTTCAACGGCGAGAGCGCGACCTTCATGGGCATCTGGGTCCTGCCCACGGCGAACACGCTCGACGTGATCGGCGAAGTGCGCAAGACCATGCCGCTCATCCAGGCGCAGCTGCCGGCGGGAATGACGGCGGGGATTCCCTACGATTCCACGAACTACATCCGCAGCGCCATCGATGAAGTGCTCACCACTCTCACCGATACCCTGCTGATCGTCGTGGCGGTGATCTTCCTCTTCCTCGGCTCGTTCCGCTCGGTGCTGATTCCGGTGGTGGCGATCCCGATCTCGCTCGTCGGCGCGGTCTTTCTGATGATGGCCGGCGGCTTCACCATCAACCTGCTGACCCTGCTGGCGATCGTGCTCTCGGTCGGTCTCGTCGTGGACGACGCGATCGTCATGGT
>CAZQTL010000285.1:0-4360 GCA_964595975.1 uncultured Thermoanaerobaculia bacterium
GTGCAGGCTCCAGGCCGCAAGCTCCGCAGCGCACCGCGCCAGCCCGGGGCTCCAGCGCCGGGCGAGGGGCGCGAGGTGGGCGGCCGGCGCCTGCCGCCGCAGCTCTCGCAGCAGAGAGAGGTCGAAAGACGAGAAGAGGACGTTCTCGCGCCCGGCGGTGGCAGCGAGGGCGAGACCGGCGAGCCGCTCGCGGTCGCAGCGCCGGCGTTTGAGCTCGATGTTCACCGGAAAACCGTCCGGCAGCGCGGCGAGCAGCGCGCCGAGGGTGGGAATACGCCCGGTACGCTCCCGGGAAGCAGGATCGCTGAGCTCCCGTTCCAGGAGAGCGCTCGCGGGCTCCCGCTCGACGACGAGCTCGGGCCGTCCGCCGAGTCGCCCGAGATCGGCGTCGTGAAAGAGGACGAGGACGCCGTCGGCGGTCGCCTGGACGTCGAATTCGAGCAGGTCGGCCCCCTCCGCGACCGCGAGCGCAAGCGCCGGGAGGGTGTTTTCGAGCAGCGGCAGGGCGCCGCGGTGGGCGGCGATCCAGGGGGGCGGCGGCAGTCTCACCGGCCCGCCATCTTCCTTCGCGTGCCCGCGGAGCGCAAGGCGGGCGCGCGGGGGGCCGCGGTTTCGCCGGTCGCTCTTCCGCCTGTGGCGGGCGGCACGAAAAGCCCCGGTAAAGGGGGTTAGGATCGCCCCCAACCGTTGGCTGGTCTTTCCCGGCGCCGCGCGCGCCAAAGGTACAGATGCCGCGAAGGTCCGAGCTCCAACCGCATTGCGTCCGCCTCCGGCGGTGGGCGGCCGCCGCTACGATGGCGGCCGCAGTCTTTTCTTCCTTTACCGGTCTTTTCGCTCAGGTCTTGCCGCGGACCTTGGCGCCGGCGGCGCTCGAGCAGCTGCGGCTGCTCGGCGAGTGGAAGGCCGGCCGCAGCGTCGCCGAGCGCAAGATCGACTCGCAGCTGCTCTTCGCCCTCGATCGCCGAGCGGGCCGCTTGCCGTCCGCGCTGGCGCGGATTCAGGCCGCGGCTGTGCCGTCGGACGGACGCCTCGAGGTCGAGGTCGATGTCGTTGCTGCCGCCGATATCGCTGCGGTTGCCGAGCGCGTGCGCGAGGTCGGCGGAACGGTGCGCTCGTCGTTCGCCAGGTTCCGGGCGCTGCGGGCCGAGATCGATCTGATGGACCTGCGGACTCTGGCGGAGCTCGCCGGAGTGCGGCGCATCGTGCCGGCGCGGGAACCTCTCACCCACGCCGTCGTCTCGGAGGGCGATCGGACGCATGCCGCCGACCGGGCGCGCAACCTCCACGGCGTCGGCGGCGCCGGCATCAAGGTCTGCGCGCTGTCGAACGGAGTCGACTCGCTCGCCTACTCGCAGGCCGGCGGCGAGCTGCCGGCGGTCGACGTGCTGCCGGGGCAGGCGGGGGACGGCGATGAAGGGACGGCGATGCTCGAGATCGTCCACGACCTCGCGCCGGAGGCGGCGCTCGGCTACGCCAGCGCATTCGGGGGCGAGGCGCAGTTCGCCCAGAACATCCTCGATCTCGCCGCGAGCGGCTGCCGGATCATCGTCGACGATGTGATCTACGTCGTCGAGTCCCCCTTCCAGGACGGCGTTCTCGCAGCGACGGTCGACGAGGTGGCGGCGCAGGGGGTGCTCTATCTCTCGTCGGCCGGCAACGAAGGCAACCTGGACGACGGAACGTCCGGCACCTGGCAAGGCGACTTCCTCGCCGGCCCGCCTCTGCCGCTGCTGCCTGGAATGCTGCTCCACGATTTCGGCGGTGGTGAAGTGGCCGACCGGGTGCTCAAGGACGCACCGGCGGTGGCGCTGCACTGGACCGACCCATTCGCCACCGCCGCCAACGACTACGACCTCTACGTGGTCGAAGGGGATCTCTCCGCGGTGGTGCGCTTTTCGAACGACACCCAGGACGGCACCGGCGGCGACGACGATCCGGTCGAGATCGTGAGCGAGTTCGGCGCCGGCGCGGCGGTGGGAGAGCGCCTGGTGGTGGTCCGCGCCGCGGGCCAGGGGCGCTTGTTCAATCTCGTCGCCTTTCGCGGCGAGCTCGAGCACGCGACTCGCGGCGCGCTGCGCGGCCACGCCGCCGCGGCCGGCGCCCTGGCGATCGGCGCAGCACCGGCGGCGGGTCCGCACAGCGCGGGCGAGCCTGCCGGGCCCTATCCGCTCGAGTTCGACGCGGCGCAGGCGAGTGAAGTCTTCAGCGCCGACGGGCCACGCCGGATCTTCTTCTCGGCCCAGGGGGACCTGCTGCCGGGAGCGCCCGCGAACGACTTCTCCTCGACCGGAGGCGTCGTGCGGGAGAAGCCCGAGCTCACCGCCGCCGACGGCGTCGCGACGTCGGTCGAAGGTTTCGAGCGCTTCTTCGGCACCTCCGCCGCCGCGCCGCACGCGGCGGCGCTGGCGGCGGTCTACTGGAGCGCCCTGCCGCAGGCGAACGCCGCCGCCGTCCGCGCCGCACTGCTCGCCGAGGCGCTCGACATCGAAGCGCCGGGGACCGATCCGGTGACCGGGCGCGGGCTGGTCGAGCTCGTGCCGATGCTCGCCGCCGCCGCGGTGCCGTTCGCCGCCAATCTTGAGCTCGGCTCGGTCGTGCCGCTCGAGCTCGCCGGCAACGGCGACGCCGTCCTCGACCCGGGCGAACGTTGGCGGCTCGACATCGAGCTCCGCAACGTCGGCGGGGCTGCGGCGGAGGGGCTCGAGGCGACACTTGCGGCGGCGAACCCGTGGGCCGCGGTCCACGTCGCGAGCGGTTTCTGGGGCGATCTGGCGGCGGGAGCCACCGCCGCCAGCGCCGGCGGCTTCGAGATCGCGATCTCCTCTTCCGCCCCCTGTGGCGCTCGCCTGCCGTTCTCGCTGACCGCCTTCTACGGTGGCGGCGTCGCCCCCGAGAGCCTGCCCTTCACGCTCGTGGTGGGAGCGCCGGGAGAGCCCCGGCGCTTCGCTTACGCCGGAGCTCCGGTCGCCGTCCCCGATGCGACGGTGCGCGGCGTACCCGGCCCGCCGGCGCTCGCCCCCCTCGTCATCGGAGATCTCGGCGGGCGGGTGACGGATCTCGACCTGGCGCTCGACGGCGACCTCTGCACGACCGTCCTCGGCGCGACCACGGTCGGTATCGAGCACCCATTCGTGAGCGACCTGCAGATCGAGCTCGTCGCGCCGTCGGGCTTCGCCGTGCCGCTCGTCCGTTTCGCCGACGGCTTCGGCAATCACTTCTGCCAGACGGTGCTCGACGACGAGAGCGGCGGCCGGTCGATCCAGAGCGTCAGCACCGGCGACAACCCGTTCACCGGCAGCTTCCGGCCGGCGAAGGCGCTGGCGCAGTTCGACGGCGAGGAGTCGGAGGGCGAGTGGACGCTGCGGGTGACCGACTGGAACCCGATCGACTCTGGCAACGTGCGCGCCTTTTCGCTGCTCGTCACTCCGGCGGTCTGCCACGACTTCACCGACACCGTGGAGATTCCCGCCGCCGGGCGGCCGGGCCTCGCGGCGCTCGCGTTCTTCCTCGCTCTCGCGGCGCTGGGGCTCCTCTCCCGCCGGCGCTCGCTGCCGCGATGACCGGGAGCCCAAAGCCGGCCACGCCGGCGCAGCGCACGCGACGTGACCTCTGGCTCTGGCTCGTGCCGGTGATCCTGGCGCTCGTCCTCATCGGGCTCGCCGGCGGCAGCGATGCCTGGGCCCCCTCGCACTGGGCGGGGGAACCGGGCCTCCTGCTCCTGCTCCTGGCTGCGGCGCTCGCCGGCGCCTTGCACCGGCCATTCGGCGGCGCCTCGCTCGCTCTCGGAGCGCTCGCTGTCTTCCCCGGCTTCGAGCGCGTCGGCGTCGTGCCGGTCGCCGGCCTGGTGGCGCTGGCGCTGGTGGGCGCGGAGCTCCTGCAGCGCTTCATCGAGGCGCGCCGCGACCTGCCGCTGCCCGAGCGGCGGAGTCTGTCGCGTCTGGCCGGGTGGGTCGCGATCGCGCTGCTCTCGGTGCTCGCGGCCGGCGGCATCTTCCTGGCTCTGCCCGACCGCCGGGCGCTCGCCGCGACGCTCGCGGCGACCGTCTGGCTGGTGATCCCGCTCGCCTACGAGCTCGTGATCCGGCGCTCGGTTCGGCGCGAGTCGCTGCTCGCCTTCCTGCGTTCGCAGGTCGCGCTGGGGTTCGACCTCGCCGGCCTCGCGCTGGGCGCGCTGGTCGTGGTGCTGGCCGAGCGCGCCTCGTGGGAGCTCGCCTGGGTCGTGCTGGCAGTGCTCACGATCGGCGGCGCCCTCGTGCGCCACTTCATGAACATCCGCTTCTGGTACAAGGCGTGGTTCCCGATGGCGACCGCCACGGTCGTCGCGTCCATCGCCGCCCTCTTCGTGCTCACCCGGCCCAAG
>CAZQTL010000286.1:0-1144 GCA_964595975.1 uncultured Thermoanaerobaculia bacterium
CGACGCCCGCCTCCGCGACCGTCGGAACGTCCGGCAACGCCGGCGCGCGCCGCTCGCCGCCGACCGCGAGGACACGGACCGCGCCGCTGGCCGCTTGCGGCAGGACCGGGGCGAGCATCTCGAAGGCGACCTCGACGTCGCCGCCGCGCAACGCGGTGATCACCGCGGGACTTCCCTTGTACGGGACGATCGTCGCGTCGATCGCCGCCATCGACTTGAAGAGCTCGGCCGACAGGTGCTGCGTGCTCCCGACGTTGATCGTCCCGACATTGAGCCGGCCGGGCCGCGCTCTCGCGGCGGCGACCAGCTCGGCGATCGACGAGATCGGCGCGTCGGACCTCGCGACGACCGCGACGTCGAACGTGCCGAGCAGCGACACCGGTGCGAAGTCCGAGAGCGTGTCGTAGGGCAGCGAGCGGAACAGCGTCGCGCTCACCGCGTTGCCGTTCGACAGGAGGAGCAGCGTGGTGCCGTCCGGCTCCGCCTTCGCGACCGTGTCCGCCGCGACGATGCCGCCGGCGGACGGCCGGTTCTCGACGACGACCGGCTGGCCGAGCTGCTCGCCCAGCCTCGCGGCGACGACGCGTGCGGTCGTGGCGGCGACGCCGCCGGCGGCGAAGCCGACGACGATGCGCAACGGGCGCGTCGGCCAGGATTTTCCCGGCTCCTGCGCCCACCCGCCCGGGGCGAGCAGCAGCCACGCGACGGCCGATACGACCGATACCGCCTTCCAGCGACGCGCCGGCGTGTTCATCGCGGCGCATTGTCGTCCCGACCCGCCGCGGCCACAACCGGGCCTGTGCCAGGGCCGCCCCGCAGATGGAGCTTCGCACGTCAGTGACTACGGTTACCGATCGAGCCGGCGCAGGCCCGTACGTGAGCCCTGCTTGATCCAGGTCAAAAAGTGGGAACTTTTCCCACATATGACAACAGCATTGCGATATCGTGGCCGCGCCCGGGAATCGGTCGGGGGGCCGCAGGGCCGGGCAACGGAGGATTTCCATGAAGCGCATCCCGACCGCTCTCGTCACCCTCTTCGCGGCCGCACTGGTCGCGATCCCGTTCATCACCCCACCGACCGCCCGTGCCGACGACAGTCGGCGCTTGAGCGTCGGCGCGACGACGGTCGCGGTGTCGGCCGGCG
>CAZQTL010000286.1:1244-4347 GCA_964595975.1 uncultured Thermoanaerobaculia bacterium
CCCTACGCCGCCAATCTGCCGCAGAAGTTCGCGCGCTACGACGCGAACCTGCCGTTCTTCGCGACGTTCCCGTTCGGGACCATCGTCAACGCCGCCAACTGGTTCTCGTCGGACGGCATCCCGATCCTGCCGATCGACGACGCCGGCAACCGCAACCCCTACCCGCTGATGCGCGTGCAGGCGACCGCCAAGGGCGCCGATCCGAAGGTCGCGGCCAATCTGCGGGGCCGCGTCGACATCGTCGTTCCGGTGAGCTCCGAGGCCGATTGCCGCAACTGCCACGCCGACCCGTCGGACCACGGCAACGGCCGCGCGTCCTCGTTCGCCTCGGTCACCGCGTACGCCGGCGGCAACGCCTGGCCGATCGCCCGCGCCGCCGACGCGCCGGGACCGGAGAAGCTCAACAACGCGTCGAAGATCAACATCCTGCGCCTGCACGACGCCAAGCACGGCTCGAAGTACACGTCGAGCGCGACCGGCGCGGCGACGCCGTGCACGAACGGGACCGAGGCCGCCTGCCTCGACAGCCGACGCGCGATCCAGTGCTCGCAATGCCACTACTCGCCGGCGCTCGACCTCGCGCAGGCCGGCCCGGTCGACGAGACCACGCAGGGCGCGCACGGTCGCCAGCAGACCAAGCACGTGTCGATGTCGCGGGCGATGCACTTCAACCACGGCCAGTACACCGACCTGTTCCCGGCGATGCCCGCACCCAAGACCGCGGCGCGCACACCGGCGAAGCAGGCCGAAGTGCTGCAGGCGACCTGCTACCAGTGCCATCCGGGCAAGGAGACCCAGTGCCTGCGCGGCGCGATGGCCACCGCCGGCGTCACCTGCCACGATTGCCACGGCGACATGAAGCAGGTCGGCAACGACTTCACCGCCGGCTTCCCGGCCCACGCCGGTGGCGACCTCGCCAAGCGCGTCCCCTGGGCG
Organism: uncultured Thermoanaerobaculia bacterium; assembly: GCA_964595975.1. Classification (GTDB taxonomy): domain Bacteria; phylum Acidobacteriota; class Thermoanaerobaculia; order Multivoradales; family JAGPDF01; genus JAGPDF01. Next base: position 2,181 of record CAZQTL010000286.1, read on the forward strand.
ATGGAGCCCAAGTGCCAGTCCTGCCATATCGGCGACGCGGTCAGCGTGCAGGCGATCAACCGCAGCGACATGATCGTGTCGTCCGACAACATCCGGCTGCTCCAGGCGTACACGAAGAGCAACCAGTCGGCGTCGGTGCTGCCGATGATCGCCTCGCCCGGTTCGCGCTTCGCCGAGAACCAGAAGCTCTACCGGCTCTCGAAGGGGCACGGCGGGGTCGCGTGCCAGGCCTGCCACGGTTCCACGCACGCCGAGTGGCCCAACGCGAATCCGAAGGCCAACGACAACGTCGCCGCCGTCCAGCTCCAGGGCCACGCCGGCACGATCATCGAGTGCAACGTCTGCCATGCCGCCGGCAGCCTCAAGGCGTCGCTCGGCGGCCCGCACGGGATGCACCCGGTCGACTCCAACTGGGTGCTGAAGCACGAAGGCGTGGCCGAGAGCAATCTCAACGCCTGCCGCGCCTGCCACGGCCAGCGCGGCGAAGGCACGGTGCTCGCGCGGATGGCCGCGACCCGGACGCTGCCGCGCGACGACGACGGCCGGCGGACGATCACGCTCTCCAAGGGTACGATGGTCCGCTGCGACGCCTGCCACGAGAACAAGCTGTAGCCGGTCGCCGGACCGGGCGCCGTCGCCCGGCCCGGTGCTAAGCTTCGCAGGCGCCCGCGTCCACCGGGGCGCCCTGCCGGGACGGAGGCACGACCGTCGCGCCGGTCGCCTCCGTACCCATGAACCTGCTCCTCGTCGGCGCGCTGTCCTGGAATCCCGAGCGCATCCGCAGCCTCCACGAGCGCGGCCATCGCCTCTGGGGCCTGTGGTCGCGGACGATGGGCTGGGAACAGGGGCCCTACCCGTGCCTGGACGGCCGCGTGACGCCGGTGACGATCGCCGACGCGGCGCGCACGATCCGCGAGCGGTCGATCGACTGCGTCTACAGCCTGTTCCAGGTCTACCACCGGCGGCTGTGGGCCCCGCCGGCGCCGGGGATCGAGAACGACGTCTGGACGATCCTGCGCGCGCTCTTCGCCGCCCGGGAGCGCGGCGAGTTCGATGCGCCGATCGTCCGCCACTGGGGATTCGACGTCCAGCAGATCGACCCGGCGGTCGCGCGCGCGTTCGACGCCCACCTCTTCTGCAACCGCGAGAAGCGCGACTACTGGACGCGCCCGGCGAGCGACGGCGGTTGCGGACTGTCCGTGTTCGACGAATGCGGAGTCCAGGCGTTCCTCGACAGCGATCGGCCCAAGCTCGAGTTCATGACCGACGACTTCTCCGAGCGGCTGTCGGACCGCGACGGGGAGATCCACACGGTCGCGATCGGCCGGCCGTTCGGGCTCGACTACGTCGCGCTCGCGCGACGCGGCGTCCACGTCCACTTCCACGGCAACGCCTACGACGCGGTCTGGAAGACGATCGCGCGCGACCTCGATCCCGCGCTGGTACGCCGTCATCGGACCGCGCTCGCCCACCACCTGCACATCCATCCGTCGCTGCAGCCGACCGGTGCGGACTGGGAGGGCGTGCGGCGCGTCAAGGCGCAGTGGGTGCGCGAGTTCTCCCGCTACGACGCCGGCTGGTCGTACGTCGGCCGACCGTTGCCGTGGGAACCGCTCGACGACCTCGCGGCGATCCCCAACCGGGTCTCGACGTGCCTGCTCGCCGGCCTGCCGGTGATCGCCGACGTGCGTCCCGGGCACTACCGCTACGACGAGATCGCGCGACTGGGCGTCGCGGTCGACCTCGTCGACTACGACCGCCTGCGCGCGAACCTCGAGCACGAAGTGCGCACCCGGACGCGATCGGACGCCGCCGTCCGCGCCCGCGCCGACTATTCGTTCGACGCCTCGATCGACGCGCTGGTGCGCGTGTTCGAGCGCGCGCGGGACGCCTACTTCGCGAAATCCGGCGCCGAACGGACCCGGTTCGTCCCCGACCCGCGCCGGATCGTCCATTTCGCCGGCAGCGCGGATCCGGTCACGGTCCTGCGCGACCTCGCGACGCGATCGGCGGGGACGCCGGTGGCGACGCCCGCGGACGCGCCACGAGCCTCGTCGCGACTCGCGCGCCTCGGCCGCGACGTCGCGATCGCGCTCGGCGGCGCGGCGCGCACCCGGCGGATCGCCGCGACGATCGGCGAGGCGATCGTCCAGCCGACACCGGCCGC
>CAZQTL010000287.1:0-4323 GCA_964595975.1 uncultured Thermoanaerobaculia bacterium
CCGCCGCGAGCGGCCGGAGGCGCGGCGCTGCCGGCCGGCACGCGCGTCGTCGCCTTCGCCGGCATCGCGCGGCCCGAGGCCTTCTTCCGCGACGCCGAACGGCAGGGGCTCGATGTCGCCGCGCGTCTCGCCTTCCCCGACCATCACGCCTATCCGGTCGAGAGCATCGCGCGCATCGAGGGGGCCTTCCGCCGCCACCGCGCCTCGGCCCTGCTGACGACGGCGAAGGACGCGCTCAAGCTCCAGGGCCGGTTGAAGCCGGCGGCGGCCGTGCTGCCGGTCGTGGCGCGCCCGGAACCGGCCTTCTGGGAGTGGTTCGACGCGCGGCTGGCGGGAGTCAGCCGGTGACCGGTGCGAGGCGGTTCCGGCGATGAAGAACGCTCCCGTCCGTCATGCCGTCGAGTACGGCGCCTTCGCCCTCTTCCAGGGGGTCGTGCGCGCCCTGCCGCACCCGGCGAGCCGCACGCTGGGCGGCGCGCTCGGCGCGCTCGCCGGCAGGCTCGATCGCCGCCGGCGGCGCACCGCCGACGAGAATCTCGCCGCCGCCTTCCCCGGCCTCCTCCCGGCCGAGCGCCGCCGCATCACGCGCGCCTGCTTCCGGCACTTCGGCGCCTCCTTCTGCGACGCCCTCTCGAGTCTGCGCTTCGACGGGCCGGAGCTCCTCGCCCGGCTCGAGCTCGTCGGCTGGGACAACTTCGCCCGCGCTGCCGAGCTCGGCGATCGCCACGGTGGCGGCAAGGGCACGATCGTCCTCGGCTCGCACTTCGGCAACTGGGAGGTGGTGCCGGCGGCCATCGCCCTTACCGTCGGTCCGATGAGCTCGGTCGGAAGGCGCGCCGACAACCCGCATTTCGATCGCGTGATCCAGCGTCTGCGCATCCGCTACGGCAATGTCTCGCTCGACAAACGCGGCGCCGTGCGCGAGATGTTCCGGCTGCTCGAGCGCGGCGGACGGCTCGGGCTCCTGATCGACCAGCGGGTGCGCGCCGAAGAGGGCATCGACGTGCCGTTCTTCGGCCGGCCGGCGCTCACCAGCCCGATCGTGGCGCGGCTGTCGCAACGCACCGGCGCCGCGGTGGTGCCGGTCTTCGGCGAGGAGCTGCCCGGCGGCCGCTACCGGGTCGAGGCGCTCCCACCGATGCTGCCCGAGGCCGGGGACGACGACGTCACGCTGTCGCAGCGCTATCTCTCCCTGCTCGAGGAGCGCGCGCGCAGCCGCCCGGAACTCTGGCTCTGGCTGCACGATCGCTGGAAGCGGCCGCGTGCGTGAGCTGCCGGCGATGAACCCGCGCACCCTGATCGTCGCTCCCAACTGGGTCGGCGACTGCGTCATGGCCGAGCCGGTCTTCCGCGCCCTCGCGGCCAGCGGGCGCGAGCTCACCGTTCTCGCCAGACGCCCGCTGCACGGCCTGCTGGCGCTCTTTCCCGGCGTCGCCGGGGCGATCGACAACCGGCGCGACGCGGCGACGGTGGCGGAGATCGCCGCCGCCGGTTTCGCCGAAGCGGTGCTGCTGCCGAACTCGTTCCGCGCCGCCTGGATGCTGTCGCGCGCCGGCGTGCCGCGGCGCTACGGCTACCGCGCCGACTTCCGCGCGCCGCTGCTCGCCCCGGCGGTCGCCCGCCGGCGCGACGGTTTCCGCGTCGTCCGGCCGCAGATCGAGGACTACGCCGAGCTCCTGGCGGCGATGGGCGTCGCCGCGCCCGAAAGCTGGATTCCCCGCCTCGAGCTCGCCCCGGCCCTCGCCGAACGCGGGCGGGAACGGCTCGCGCGCGCCCGTCTGCTCGCCGCCGCGGGGCCGCTGATCGGGCTCTCCCCCGGCGCGGAATGGGGCGGCTCGAAGCGCTGGCCGATGCACTACTGGGCCGACCTCGCGCGCGACCTGCGCCGCCGTATCCCGGGCGTGCGCGAAGCGATCTTCGCCGGTCCGAAGGAGATCTGGCTCGGCGTGCGCGTGCACGAGGAGAGCGGCAAGCTCCATCCGGTGCTCGGTCCGGATCTCGATCTGCCCGGCCTCGCGGCCGTGCTGTCGCATCTCGACCTGCTGGTGACCAACGACTCCGGGCCGATGCACCTCGCCGCGGCTCTGGGAGTGCCGTGCGTGGCGCTCTTCGGACCGACCGACCGCCGGCGCACGGCCCCGGCCGGCGGCGCCGAAGCCGGTCACGTCGTTCTCGACCGCGGTCTCTGGTGCTCGCCCTGCTTCCGCCGCCGCTGCCCGCTGCTGCACCACGGCTGCCTGCGCGGCATCGGCGTCGACGAGGTCGCCGCCGCCGTCGAGCGGCGGCTGGCTTCGGGGTCCGGCGGCTAGGGTCGTCCTACTGCGCGGCAGGGGCGGCGGAGGCGGCAGCGGGGGCCCCCGGCGACGCCGGCGCGGGCAGGACGATGACCACATCCTCCGGCCGCACCAGGCCGAGGCTCGCGCGGGCTTCGCGGTCGAGCGTCACCGGGTCGTTCTTCAGTCTCTCGATGCGCCGCTTGAGCTGCGCGATGCGCTCCTCGGTGCCGGCGATCTCGGCGGTCAGCTGCCGTTCCCGGCCGCGCACGGCGGCGAGATCGCGGTAGCTCTTCAGGCCGAACGTGGCGAGGAGCAGGACGAGGAAGACCACCACCGCCACCACCACGGAGCGCAGCGGATGGGGGCGCGGCTCGTCTGTCGAAGAGAGCGGGGCGGCCGGAGCGCCGGGGGGGACGTCCGTCAAGCGCGGAATCGCGGGAACGCGGCGGCGCCGGGGTAGGTCGCCACCTCGTCCAGCTCCTCCTCGATGCGCAGGAGACGGTTGTACTTGGCCACCCGGTCGCTGCGGCAGGGGGCCCCGGTCTTGATCTGGCCGGCGCGCGTCGCCACCGCCAGATCGGCGATCGTCGTGTCTTCCGTCTCGCCCGAGCGGTGACTGATGATGTTGGCGTAGCCGCGCGACTTCGCGAGGTCGACCGCGGTCAGCGTCTCGGAGAGCGTGCCGATCTGGTTGACTTTGACCAGCAGGGCGTTGGCGATGCCGTCGGCGATGCCGCGGGCGAGGATCTCCGGATTGGTGACGAAGACGTCGTCGCCCACCAGCTGCACCTTGGTGCCGAGGGTGCGGGTGAGCTCCTTCCAGCCCTCCCAGTCGCTCTCGGCGAGACCGTCCTCGATCGACACCAGCGGATAGGCGCCGACCCAGTCGCGGTAGAGCGCGATCAGATCCTGCGAGGTCAGGCCTCGCTTGCCCTCGCCGGCGAGCGCATAGCGTCCCGGCGTCCCCTCCTCCGCGAGCTCCGAGGCGGCGACATCGAGCGCCAGGGCGATCTCCTGCCCGGGCTTGTAGCCCGCCTTCTCGATCGCGGTCATGAGCAGGTCGAGCGCCTCGCGATTGCTCCCCAGGTTCGGCGCGAAGCCGCCCTCGTCGCCCACCGCGGTGGCGAGTCCCTTCTCCTTCAGCACCCGCTTGAGCGTGTGGTAGACCTCGACCCCCGCCCGCAGACCCTCGCTGTAGCGGCTGAAGCCGACCGGCACGATCATGAACTCCTGGATGTCGACCGAGTTGTCGGCATGCGCGCCGCCGTTGAGCACGTTCAGCATCGGCACCGGCAGCACCGTGGCGCCGGGACCGCCGAGGTAGCTGTAGAGCGGCAGCCCGGCCTCCGCCGCGGCCGCCTTGGCGACCGCGAGCGAGACCGCGAGAATGCCGTTGGCGCCGAGACGCCCCTTGTTCGGCGTGCCGTCGAGGTCGATCAGCGTGCGATCGATGAGCGCCTGGTCGCGGGCGTCCATCTCTTCGAGCTCGGGAGCGATCTCGTCATAGATGAAGTCGACCGCGGTGACGACTCCTTTGCCCTGGTAACGCGTGCCGCCGTCGCGCAGCTCGAGCGCCTCGCGGCTGCCGGTCGAGGCGCCGGAGGGGACCTGCGCCGTGCCGACCGCCCCTCCCTCGAGCGCGCAGTCGACTTCGACGGTCGGATTGCCACGCGAGTCGAGGACTTCGCGCGCGACGATTTCTTGGATCAGGAACATGGGTGACTCCCCCAGGGAAGGCTTGGTGAACGGGCCGGAGCCCGATTCCGTTTCGTGAATGGCCGGACGCTAGGGTAACCCGAAGGGCCCGATCGAGCAAGCGATCGCGCCCCTCGCGACCTTCGGGAGAGCGTGCCGGGTCTAGTGCGCGGCGTGCGGCTGCCAGCCAAGCGTGGCGAGCAGCACGAAGAACCCGAGGATGTAGGCGACCGTGACATGCCAGCCGCCCTTGAGCCAGTTGCCGACCGACTTCGCCTCCGGGTACATGTTCGAGATCGCGACGCCGGCCGACGAGCCGAACCAGATCATCGAGCCGCCGAAGCCGACCGCG
>CAZQTL010000288.1:0-4321 GCA_964595975.1 uncultured Thermoanaerobaculia bacterium
TACGAGGTGCTCGGCTGGGGCGGCTACTGGGCCTGGGATCCGGTCGAGAACGCCTCTTTCCTGCCCTGGCTCACCGCCATTGCCGCGGTGCATTCGGCCCTGGTGCTGCAGCGCAAGGGGACGCTCCGGGCGTGGACGGTCGTGCTCGTCGTCGTGACGTTCCTGCTGACGATCCTCGGCACCTTCCTCACCCGCTCGGGCGTGGTCAACTCGGTGCACTCGTTCACCCAGACGCCGATCGGACCGGCGTTCCTCGCCTTTCTCGGCTTCTGTCTGGTGGCTTCGGTCGTGGTGCTCGCCATGCGCATGGACACGCTCGCGTCGGACCCCGACCGCGAGACGTTGTGGACGCGCGAAGGCGCCTTCCTGATCAACAACCTGCTGCTGCTGGTCTTCATGTTCACGGTGCTCGTCGGCACGCTGTTCCCGATCGCCGCCGAGCTGGTGCGCGGCGTCAAGGTGAGCGTCGGCGAGCCGTACTTCAATCGCATGGCGATTCCGATCAGTCTCGGTCTTCTTCTGCTCATCGGCATCGGTCCGGCGCTGCCGTGGGGGCGCGCCGACAACCGCAATGTCCGCCGGGCGCTGCTCTTCCCGATTCCGGCGGCGTTGGCCGGCCTGCTGCTGACCTTCGTCGCCGGCGGCCGCTCCTGGGGCGTGCTCGCCACCGGCGCGCTCGCCGCCTACGCCGTCTGGGTCAATCTCGACCAGGGGCTGCGGCTCTCCCGCCGGCGTCGCGAGGACGAGCCGTGGACCGAGGCGGTCGGCGAGGCGGTACGGCGGGGAGCGCGGCGCTACGGCGCCTACCTCGCCCACCTCGGGGTGATCGTCACCTTCGTCGCGATCGCCGTTTCGTCGTCGTACCAGGTGGCGCACGAGGGGACACTGCGGCCGGGCGAATCGATGACCGTCGCCGGCTACAAGCTGACCTACGACAAGGTCAACGCGCGCCAGGAGCCGCATCGCGTGTCGGAGCGCGCCCTCATGCGCATCGAGCGCAACGGCCGGGACGCCGGCACGCTGGAGCCGGCGCTCAACCGCTACGACAGCCGGATGGAGCCGATCGGCACGCCGGCCGTCCGCACGGCGTTCACCCACGACCTCTACCTGTCGCTCATGAACGTGGCGCCAGACGGCAGCATCGGTCTGCGCGCCATCGTCACTCCGGCGGTGGTGTGGATCTGGATCGGCGTCTTCATCATCGTCTTCGGCACGGCCATCTGCCTGCTGCCGGCCGGCCTGCGGTTCTCGGACCGCCGGCCCGATCCGTTGCCGGGAGCGGAGGCGGCGGCATGAACCGGAAGGTCCTCCTGATCGGCCTGATTCTGGTCGCGCCGCTCCTCGTCATGCTCGGCTCGGGGCTGCGGCACGACCCCCGCGAGGTCGTCTCGCCCCTCATCGGTCGTCCGGCGCCGGACTTCACCCTCGCCGATCTCGACGGCCGCCCGCTGGCGCTCGCGGAGCTGCGCGGCCAACCCGTGGTGATCAACTTCTGGGCGACCTGGTGCCAGCCGTGCGCGGCGGAGAACCCGATCTTCGCCGCCCTGGCGCGGCGCTACGCGGGAAGGGCGCGCTTCGTCAGCGTGATCTACCAGGACACGCCCGAAGCGATCCGCGCCTACGAGCGCGCGCGCGGCAGCTGGGGACCGGCCCTCGTCGACCCCGAGTCGCGCACCGCCATCCGCTATGGCGTCTACGGCGTGCCGGAGACCTTCGTCATCGACGCCAAGGGCATCATTCACGAGAAGGTCACCGGCATGGTGAGCTTCGACGGTCTCTCCCGCTCGCTGGAGGCACTGCTGTGAACCGGCTCGCCGCGCTCGTACGTTCCGCCGTGCTGCCTGCGGCGTGGATCGCCGCCCTGCTCCTCCTCGCATCCGGCGCCGCCAAGGCGCAGGACGGCGCGCCGCTCGGGCCGCCGCTCTCGGGCGCCGCGCTGGACCAGGCGACCGAGGAGGTCGCCTCCCTGATGCGCTGTCCGGTCTGCCAGGGCCTGTCGGTCGCCGACTCACCGGCCTCCTCGGCGGTCGATCTCAAGGCCGAGGTGCGCCGCCAGCTCGCCCTCGGCTACACCAAGGACCAGGTGATCGCTTCGTTCGAGCGTTCGTACGGCGAGTTCATCCGGCTCGAGCCCAAGGCCGAGGGCTTCAACTGGCTGGTCTGGCTCATGCCGGCACTGGCCCTCGTCGTCGGCGCGCTGGTGATCTTCTTCCGCCTGCGGCCGCAAGCTCCGGCCGCCGCCGCCCATCCTGCAGCCCTGCCTCCGCACGAGGAGTCGAAACCGTCATGAACGTCTGGATTCCGGGCCTGATCGTCGTCGCGGTGGGTCTCGCCGCGGGTCTCTGGTACGCACTGCGCGGCCGGCAGGAGACGCCGACCGGCGCCACCGCGCAGGAGACCGCCACCGCGCCAGCTCCCGCTCCGGCGGTCGCGGCGGGAGCGCCGCCGGTCTCTCACCGGCGCTCGGGCCTCGTCGGCTTCGCCGCCGGCGTCGCCAGCTGTCTGGTCATCGGTGGGCTGATCTACTGGGCGACTGCGGGCTCGAAGCCCAAGGAAGAGATGGCGCCGTCGGGTCCGATGGGCTCCTCGGCCGCGCCGAACCCGGCTTCCCCCGAGGCCGCGGCGCGGGCGCACGACGAGAGCGCCGACCTCACTCCCGAAGTCCAGGCGCAGCTGCAGCAGCTCCGCGCCCAGGTCCAGGCGGCACCGCAGGATCTCAACGCCCGCCGGCAGCTGTGCGTCGCGCTGCTCAACGCCAACCAGCTCATGGAGGCCTTCGAACAGGCGCGTGAGCTGCAGAAAGCGGCGCCCGACGACCCCGACGGCCTGTTCGTCGAAGGTGTCGTCCGGCTGGCGATGGGACAGTGGCCGCTCACCGTGCAGCTCATGGACCGCGTCCTCGCGCAGCATCCCGACCACGTCCTCGCGGCGCTGGCCAAGGGCCAGGCGCAGGCCGCTCTCGGCCAGACGCCCGAGGCGATCGCCACCTGGAAGAAGGGCCTGGCGGCGGCCGGCGGCAAGTTCCCGCCGATCGAGGAGCTCCTCGCCCAGGCTGAGGCGGGTGGCGGCGCGATGGGTGCGGCGGCCACCTCCGCGGCGGCGCCGGCCGCTCCGGCCTCCGGGGCGGAGGCTGCGGCCGGCGGCACCTACCGCATCCACATCGAGCTCGCGCCGGGCGCGTCCGGACCGGCCGGCGCCACCCTCTTCGTCGCCCTGCGCGGCGACGCGCCGGGGCCGCCGGCCGCGGTAAAGCGGATCTCGAACCCCTCCTTTCCGCTCGAGCTGACGCTCTCGGCCGACGACAGCATGATGGGCCAACCCCTGCCGGAGACCGGCGCGCTGTCGATCCACCTCGACGGTGACGGCAACGCCTCGACGCTCGATCCCGGCGACCTGACGGCCGCGGTCAAGGCGTTCTCCGGCACTCCGGTCACCGTCATCCTGGAACCCTGAGTGCGATGAAGGCCGCGCCTCAGCGACTGCTGCTGATCGGCATCTACGCGCTGCTTCTCGGCAGCCTCGCCGGATTCGCCTACCACGGGCTGCCGTACTACCTGACGCCGCTGGCCGAGCGCCCGCGCCATCCGCTCTACTGGCAGCTCAAGCCGGGCGGAACCTGGGGACTCGCCTTCGGCATCGTCGGCGCCGTGATGATGGTCGTCATGCTGCTCTACTCGGTGCGCAAGCGTTTCGTCGCGCTGCGCCGCCTGGGGCCGGTCAGCGAGTGGCTCGACTTTCACATCCTGTTCGGCATCTGCGGTCCCCTCTTCATCCTCCTCCACAGCTCCTTCAAGGTCCAGGGCCTGGTCTCGCTTTCGTTCTGGTCGATGGTCGCGGTGGCGACGAGCGGCATCGCGGGGCGCTATCTCTATCGCCAGATTCCCCACTCCAGCGCCGGCGACGAACTGTCGCTCGCCGAAGTCGAACGGCTCGACCAGGAGCTCGCACGCCAGCTGACGCAGGAAGCCGGGCTCGACGCCGAGGCGATCCGGCAACTCGACGAGGTGGCGGCACTCGGGACCGGGGCCGGCCGGTCGCTGCTCGGACTCGCTTTGCGCTTTCCGCTCGACTCCCTGAGGCTGGGCCGGCGGCTGCGGGCGTTCCGCCAGCGATTCTCGCCGCGCGACCGGCATCTGCGCCGGCGCTACGAGCTGCTGGTGCGGCAAAAGGTCAGCCTGCGGCGCCGCATCCTGCTCTGGCAGCGCGTGCGCGAGCTCTTCCACTACTGGCACGTGTTCCACAAACCGTTCGCCCTCGTCATGTACATCTTCATGTTCGTCCACATCGGCGTCGCCTGGGTCACGGGCTACGCGAGGATCGG
>CAZQTL010000289.1:0-4279 GCA_964595975.1 uncultured Thermoanaerobaculia bacterium
TCAGTAGTTCGATTCGTCGAGGAGCTCGCGCTCGTCCTCGTCGGAGAACGGGGCGTTCTTGTCGAGTGAGGCGCCGATCCAGGCGAGGAACTTCGCTTCGCCCTTGCAGACCTTGAAGGAGAGGATCTCGGGGAGCTCGTAGCTGTGCAGCTCCTGGATCGCCGCTTCGACCGCCGCGTACTCGCTCTCCAGCGTCTTCACGATCAGCAGGAACTCGGCGTCACGGCAGATCTTGCCCTGCCAGCGGTAGACCGAACGCACGCCGGTGACGATGTTGACGCACGAGGCATGGCGCCGTGCGACCAACTCCGAAGCGATCAGATTGGCTTGTTCTTCGGTGCCTACGGTTGTGACGACGACGAATGCTCCCACGGCGGCGAAAGCTACGCCCCTTCCACCGGCAAGTCATGCCGCGATGCGGCAACGCGGTGTCGGCGGCGTGCCGGATCAGTGCCAGCGCTCGCTCGCGACGTCGTAGGAGATCTGGTCGATCCTGCCGGTGCGGCCGGTGACGCGCGCCGCCGAGAGGTGGCGCTGGCCGTCGGTGACGTAGACCGTGCCCGGCGTCGCCGTGCCGAGGGCGCTGAACGAGGCGATATCGGAGCGGTTGAAGCGGATCGGGTCGTCGAGCCCGGTCAGCCGGCGGCGGGGATTGCCCGGGTCGCGCGGCGCTCTTCCGGGCGGAAAGCCGAAGCGGATCTGCCGCCCGAGGTGCGCGAGTCGCGTGCGCGGCAGCACTTCCGGGTCGTCGCCGGAGAGGATGTCCGCCGTCAGCACGCCGTCGCCGTCGCCGTCGCGGTAGAGCGCCCAGGTCACCGCGCCGCCGCTGTCGACCTCGAATTTGAGGCCGACATTGGCGTTGTGGCGCACCGCCCAGGCGCGGGCGACGTGAAAGGTGGAGGCGACTTCGGCTGCGGCGAGCTCCACCCGGAGCCCGGCGGCCAGCGCGAGCAGAGGGGGCACCCCGAAAGCGAGCACCAGGGAAGAGATCGCCAGGGCGATCAGGAGCTCGATCAGCTGATACCCGTGCTCGGCTCTCCGCATCGAAGTCGCCTCCACCTCTCCGCCCGGCCTCAGTTCTTCGCCGCCTGCTTGTCGGCGGTGCCGCCCGCCGCGCCGGCGGACTTCGGGGCCCGCGGCAGCTTCACCTTCTCGGTGAGCGTCGTCGGGCCGGCGAGCGCCAGGTACGGCTTCAGCTGCTCGTAGGTCGCCTCGCCGATGCCGCGCACCAGCAGGAGGTCGTCGAGCGACTTGAAGGGACCGTTCTTCTCCCGCTGCTCGACGATGCGCGCCGCGACCGACGGACCGATGCGCGGCAGCAGCTGGAACTCGGCGACGGTCGCGGTGTTGACGTTGACCGTCTTGCCCTCCGCCGCGAGCGCCGGAAGGGCGGCGGCGAGAAGGCCGAGGACGACGGCGGCGGCGATGAGACGCTGGGGATTGCGCATGTTCGTTTTCCTTTCGTGATGCCGGTTGTGCGACGTCGGACGTCGCGTTGGTCTTCCCTTCTGCTGCGGTTCTGCTGCGAGTTGCCCTGCTGGGTGTTGCGTTCCTGGATGGCGAAGCTGCTCGGGGTCCGTTTGTCTTCCTGGCGCCTCCTCTCTCCGGTCGGTGTTGGGCTGCGCCAGAGGTCGATTCCACATCCGCTGCCAGCTCGCGGTACGGAGCCAAGTTGCTGCAAAGGAATGTCTTAGCGGCCCATCAGAGAGAGCGCCGTGGCGCCCGATCGACAAGTGGACAGGCCAGCGGCCGCGCTGGCTGGCGAGGATGGCGACCGGCGCCGCATGCCGCCGAGGCGCGGCGGCGCTGTCAAGGGAACTGGACGGAGGCGCAATCCCTTGCGGCGATCGGATAGGCTTCACAGCCGATGTCGACTGCCCACCGCTCCACCGCCCGCGAGTACGTCGAGGCCCTGCTCATCGCGGCGGTCTTCCTGCTCTTCACCAACACCTTCGTGGTCAAGACCTTCTTCATCCCGAGCGGTTCGATGGAGGACACGCTCCTGGTCGGCGACCACCTGTTCGTCAACCGCTTCATCTTCGGCCCGACGATGGGCAAGCTCGAGCAGGCGTTGCTGCCGCTGCGCGCGCCACGGCGTGGCGACATCGTCATCTTCCGTTCGCCGGAGCGCCCGAATATCGATCTCGTCAAGCGGCTCATCGGTCTGCCGGGCGACACCATCCAGGTGGTCAACAAGCAGCTGTTCGTCAACGGCAAGAAGGTCGAGGACGCGAACTACGTCGTGCACAAGGACCCGCGCACCTTCCTCAATCGCCCCTACATGTCGGAGCAGCAGCGCCTGCGCGACAACTTCGGACCGGTGACCGTCCCGCCCGCGAGCTACTTCTGCATGGGCGACAACCGCGACATGTCCTACGATTCCCGCTTCTGGGGGACGGTGCCGGAGCACTATCTCAAGGGGCGCGCCTTCCTCATCTACTGGTCGTTCGGCGGCGGAACCTCGGACGGCACCTGGCGTGGCGCCGGCGCGAAGCTGCGCGAGCTTGCCAACACCGCCCTCGGGTTCCTCACCAAGACCCGATGGACGCGCTCCTTCCACCTGCCGAGCTGAGCCGCAGCACCCCGGCCCGACCCGCCGCGCCGCGCGCGCGCGGCGCGAGCTCGGTCGCCCGCAGCGCGCTCGTCGCGCTGCTCCTGGCGCTCTTCGTGCGCGCCTTCCTGCTCGAAGTCGTCGCCATTCCGAGCGCCTCGATGTCGCCGACGCTCGAGCCGGGAGACCAGGTGCTGGTGAACCGCTTCCTCTACTCCGGACCGGGGTGGGGTCTGCTGCCGCGCCGCCCGGTCGCCCGCGGCGACGTCGTTCTCTTCCGTCCGCCGTTCGACCGCCGGCAGGAGTACGTCAAACGCTGCGTCGCCCTGGCTGGCGATTGGCAGGGGGGCGACGTCCTGCCGCCAGGGGCGCTCTGGATGGAAGGCGATGCGCGCGAGAACTCGCTCGACTCGCGCCGCTTCGGGGCGATCCCGGCGGCGGCCGTCGAGGGACGGGTGCTGGCGGTGCTCTGGTCGCGGGCGGGCGGCCCGGGCGCCGGCGGTCGAATTCTCCGGCAGGTACGTTAGACTCGCGACCGTTCCGGTCCGGGAGGGATGCGATGATCGATCGTCGGAAGCAGGCGGGTGACGGCAAGCTGGGGTGCATTCTCTGGAGTCTCCTCCTCATCGCCGGCGTCCTCGTCGCCTGGAAGGCAGTGCCGGTCAAGATCGCGACCTCCGAGCTCTACGACTTCATGGTCGAGCAGGCCAAGTGGGCCGGCAACACCCCGAGCGAGGTGCTGCAGAAGCGCATCGTCAGCAAGGCCGCCGAGCTCGATCTGCCGGTCGACCCCAAGCTCGTGACGGTGGAAAAGGGCGGCGACAAGATCCGCATGGGCGCCACCTTCACCGTGCCGCTCGAGTTCCCCGGCTATACCTACGAGTGGGACTTCGACCTGCAGGTGGAGCGTCCGATCTTCATCTGGTAGCTGCCGGCGAGCCGCCGCTCCGAGCGCGCCCATGGCCTACACCCGAACTCTCGACGCCGTCGAAGCGCGCATCCTGGGCGCGCTGATGGAGAAAGAGCGCACCACCCCTGACCTCTATCCCCTGACGGTCAGCGCGCTCCTGCAGGCGTGCAACCAGAAGACCAGCCGCGAGCCGGTCACCGACTACTCGGAGACCGCGATCGTCGAGGCGCTCGACCGGCTGCGCGCCGACGCCCTGGTCTTCCGCGTTCACGGCAGCCGCAGCGAGCGCTACGAGCACTGTCTCGATCGCCGCTGGCATCTCGACACCGCGGGCGCCGCGGCGATCATCGCCACGCTCCTGCTGCGCGGCGCCCAGACCGTGGCCGAGCTGCGGGCACGCACGGCGCGCCTGCACGCCTTCGCGAGCACCGAGGAGGTCGAGGCCGCGCTCGCCCGGCTCGCGGCGGGCGAGGACGCCCTGGTGCGCGAGCTGCCGCGCCAGCCGGGTCAGCGCGAGACGCGTTGGATCCATCTCGCGGGCAACGCCGAGGTGGAGCGCGAGCTCCTCGCCGGCCTCCATCAAGCGGTTGGCGCCGAGCTTCCGGCCGCGGCCGGGTTTCGCACGACGGCCGCGGCGACACCGCAGGTGAGCGAACGGCTGGAGCGTCTCGAGGCCGCGGTCGGCGAGCTCCGGACGGAGCTCGCCGCGTTGCGCTCGCGACTCGGCGAGTAGGTTCCGGTTCTAGGAGAGCTCGCGGGCGAGAGCTTCGAGGGCGGCTTCGGGGTCGGCGGCCTGGGTGAGCGCCCGCCCGATGACC
>CAZQTL010000290.1:0-4277 GCA_964595975.1 uncultured Thermoanaerobaculia bacterium
TCGCCCCCGCTCGCGACGAGGGCCGCGCGGGCTGAAGCGAGCTCCGTCCGCGCAGCCTGCAGATCGCCGCTGGCGAACAGCGCTTCGCCCATAGTCTGGCGCGCGCGCGCCACGTCGGGATCGCTGTCGGGGAGCCGCCGCCGGCGCTCCGCGAGCGCCTCGCGCGCCAGGCGCAGCGCGACGTCGTTCCGGCCCAGGCGGCGCTCGATCTGCGACACGGCGTCCCACAGCGCCGACTGCGCCTCCGGTTCGTCGGCGAGCCCGCTGGCGATGCGGGCGGCGCCCTCGTCGAGCAGCTGGCGCGCGGTGATCGTCTCGCCCTGCGCGCGGTCCGGGTCCGACCCTTCGAAGATCTGGATGAGGAATCCCTGCACCCGTTCGGCGCGCCGGCTGCTCGCCTCGGCGTGCAGCGCGTTCGCCGCCGCGCGGCGCGCCTGCCAGAGCGCCGCGGAGAGTCCGCCGACGAGCGACAGGGCCACGAGCCCGGCGGCGACGACGGCGATCCGGTGCCGGCGGGCGAACTTCCGCGCCCGGTACCAGCGTGAATCCGGGCGCGCCTCGACCGGCCGGCCTTCGAGGTAGCGCTGGAGATCGTCGGCGAACGCCCTCGCCGAGGAGTAGCGCCGTTCCGGCGAACGGTCGAGGGCGCGCGCGAGGATCGTCTCGAGATCCCCGGAGAGAAGGCGGGCGAGTCGCTGTCCCGGCCGGAGACGCTCGGTCTCGGGCAGGCCGAGGCGCGCCAGCTCCTCCGGCGCGAGGGCGCGCACGACGCTCGCCAGGCGCGGCATCGTCTCGTGCGTGACCTCGGCAGCGAGCGCCGCCGCGGACGTGGCGGCGCGGCGGTGCGGCCGCCGCCCGGTGAGGAGCTCGTGCAACACGACTCCCAGGGCGTAGACGTCGGTCGCGGTGGTGATCGGCTCGCCGAGAATCTGCTCCGGTGCGGCGTAGGCCGGGGTGAGCGCCCGCAGGCCGAGGGCGGTGAGCTCCTCGGTGGCTGCGCCCGGCGTCCCCGCGGCCTCGGGCGAGCCATCGGCGAGGATCTTCGCGATTCCGAAGTCGAGGAGCTTCACTTCGCCGCTCGCGGTGACCAGGATGTTCGAGGGCTTGAGGTCGCGATGGACGACCAGCTGGCGATGCGCCGCATCGACCGCCTGCGCCACCGTTACCATCAGCGCGACGCGCCTGGCGAGCGCCAGCCGCCGGTTGCGCGCATGCTCGAGAATGGTCTCGCCATCGACCTTTTCGATGACGAAGTACGGGCGGCCGTCCGGACCGAGGCCGCCGTCGATCAGCCGCGCGATCCCCGGGTGGGTGAGCCGGGCGAGGATCTGGCGCTCCTGCAGGAAGCGGCGCAGGACCTCGTCCGAATCGACGCCGCGCTTGAGGAGTTTGATGGCCACCCGCTGCTCGAAGTGACCGTCGACACGTTCGGCCTCCCAGACCTCGCCCATCCCGCCGCGACCGAGGAGGGAAATCAGCCGATAAGCGCCGATCCCCTCGCCGGCGCGGTCCTCGCCGCCCCCGGTGCCGGTCTCGACCCAGTCGTGCACCAGCTCGCGCGCGGCGACGCCGGCGGGGGCCTCGAGAAAATCGCCGGCGCTGTCGTCGGCGGCGAAGAGCGCCGCGACGGCCGCTGCGAGACCCGGATCCCGGTCGGCGAGCGCCGCGACCGCGGCGGCGCGCGCCGCCGGCTCGAGGTCGATCCACGCCTCGAAGAGCTCGCCGGCCTCGGCGAAACGCGCGCGCGACGGGCCGTTCGTCATGACCTGCTCACCATGGCCGGCAGGGCAGGCCCCAGTCGGATGCCGTTTCCGGATGCCGGTGTCGGGTGCCGGTCTCCGGTGCCGGACTCACGCGCCGATGCCCTGGGCGGCGAGCTCCTGCAGCAGGAAGGCCCGCGCCAGACGCCAGCGACGCTTCACCGTCCGATCCGAGACGCCATGCAGCTCGGCGATCTCGTCGACCGACAGTCCGGCGAAGAAGCGCCATTCCACCAGGCGAGCGAGCTCGATGTCGGTCTCTTCGAGCCGGGCGAGCGCGCCGTCCAGGGCGAGCAGCTCCTCGGCGCGTTCGGCGACCGGAACCTCGAGGTCGTCGAGCGACAGCGCGACCGCCCGGCCGCCGCGCTTCTGCCGCGTGCGTTTGCGCGCATGGTCGATCAGCACCCGCCGCATCGCCTGCGCCGTCAGCGCGAAGAAGTGAAAGCGGTCGCGCGTCGACCAGTGCGCGGCCCCCGACAGGCGGACGTAGGCCTCGTGCACGAGCTCGGTGGTGTGCAGCGTCTGCAGCGCGGGAGCGGCCCGCAGCTGCCGGCGGGCGATTTTTCGCAGCTCGCCGTAGACGCGATCGAAAAGCGTGCCGATGGCCACCTTGTCGCCGCCCTCCACGGCGCGCAGCAGGGCGGTGATCTCCGCGGATCCGGCTTCGGGCTTGGGCACTGGAGCGGATTCTAGGTCCGAATCGCTTCGCCCGGGGGGCGGCGGTGCCACCGGCCCTTGTCCCCTCGCGCAGGGCGATGGCGAGCATCTTCCTGAACCCTGCTCCGGAGGCCACCCCATGCTCGAAGGCTCACGTCCCCTGCCCGCTCTCCGATCTTCCGCTCTCGCCCTGCTGCTGAGCTGCACACTGGCGTTCGCTGCCGCAGGACTCGCGCCGGCGAGCGCCGGGGCGCAGAACCTGGCCGGCTCCAACACCGACCTCAACGTCAGCGACGCGGGCTGGAGCTACATCGGCTCCGGCAGCCGGGTCGGCAACGACGACGCGAACGGCTGCACCGGTGTCGCCGGCTCCTCGGGCAGCCTGTTCGTCCAGGCAGAGTTGCCGTCGCAAGTCGGCGATCCGTCGATCTCCGCCGCCTTTCCCCTGGTCTGCATCCCGGTCTCGCCGGGCGAGACGATCTACACCGAGGTCTTCTACAAGTCGGAGGTCGATGCGGACGTCTCGCCGAGCTACTTCGACACCGAAAACTGCACTGGAGGCCAGACGCTGCCGGTCTTCGAGACGACCTTTCCGGCGGCCGTCACCTGGACCCGGGGCGCCGACATCCTGACGGTGCCGGACGGCGCCCTGTCCATGCTCATCGCCTGGGCCGCCGCCGATCCGAACGGCCTGCCGTTCGCGACCGCCTGGGATCGCGCCTACGCAGGCCGCCGTCCCCGCGTCTTCTCCGACGACTTCGAAGCCGGCACGACCTGCCGCTGGAGCGCGATCAGCTCTCTCGCGGAGGGGCGCTGAGCTACGGGGTCTTGGCGAGCCGGGTCGCGCCGGCAGCGCCGGCGACGACGGCGAGGGCGAGGGCGTTGGCGGGCATCGTCAGGCCGAAGTCGGCGAAGGAGTGGATGGCCACCGCGACCAGCGCGCCCAGCGCGGCGAGGCCGGCGGCGCGCCCTTCGGAGCGCTCGCCGTGGAGCACCACCCGGCGCAGACGCTTGCCGTAGAAGAAGAGGCCGACGCCGAGGAGCGCCGCGCCGAGGAGTCCGGTGGTCGCCAGGAACTCGATCCAGTCGGCGTGGGCGTGTCGCCAGAAGCCGGGGATGGTCGGCGGCTGCACCAGGGGGAAGGCGGCCTGGAAACTGCCGAGCCCCGAGCCGACGATGGGAAAACGGCGGAAGAGATCCAGAGTCGCGCGCGCCGCCTCGACGCGATAGCCGCCGCCAAGCTCGTCGACCGAGCTCGCGGTGAGACGGGTGAAGGCTCCCTCGGCCCCGAGGGCCGCGAGCGCCGCGACGCCGGCGAGCCCGGCCGCGAGGCCGCCGGCGAGCAGCCACTTGCGCCCGCGCCGGCTGCCGATGACCATTCCCTGCACCGCCATCGCGAGCAGCGCCGCGAGCAGCGCCGCGCGCGAGCCGGTGAGCACCAGCCCGCCGAACAGAAGCAGGGAGCAGAGCGCCGGCGGTCCGACACCGAGCAACCGGTCCTCGGCGCGGCCGCCGTCGAGAATCGTCCGGCGCACCGCCCACCACGTCCAGGCGAAGGCGACCGCCAGGGCGATCTCGAGGAAGAGCGCCAGGTGATTCGGATTGACGAAGCTGCCGCGCAGGCGCGAACCCATCTCGGGCAGCGCCACTCCCCACAGCGTGTTCGAGCGCGAGACCCACTGCGCGACGCCGATCACCACCTGGACGGCGCCGGCGACGAGCAGCGCGCCGCCCAGCGTGCGCCGCACGCGCCGCGACGACCCGAGCGCGGCAGCGGCGGTGAATCCGGCGGCGGGGAGCAGCCAGTCGAGCGCCGCCGAGCTGCTGGCCGCCGGCGCCAGCGACAGCGCGACACCGGCC
>CAZQTL010000291.1:0-4271 GCA_964595975.1 uncultured Thermoanaerobaculia bacterium
AGGTGAAGGTAAACGGGAAGGGCCCGTACCTGCTGATCTTCGATACCGGCGCGCGCTACTCTCCGGCAACCGACACTTGGTCCCCGATGTCATCGCTTGGCGCGCCGTCGCCTCGGTCTGCTGGAGGAGCGGTCTGGACCGGCAGCGAGATGATCGTCCAGGGCGGCAGCTTCGGCGTCGTCGCCGGCGGCCGCTACGATCCCGCGACCGACACCTGGACACCCACCAATCCGGTGAATTCTGCCAACAACGGCCAGGGCATCACCGCGGTCTGGACCGGCACGGAGATGATCGTCTGGGGCGGCCTCGACGACGACGGCCTCTTTCACTTCGCTGGCGGCCGCTCCGATCCCGCGCTCGACACCTGGCACCCGACCGGCACGATGAACGTTCCCGAAGCGCGCGGCCTGCACACCGCCGTCTGGACCGGCAGCGAGATGGTCGTCTGGGGCGGCAGCGGCTGGGGCGCTCTGTTCCCTGGTGCGAGCTACGATCCGGCCCTCGACAGCTGGCGAGCGGTGAGCTCCGTCGGGGCGCCCATCGATGCCGCGACGGCGCTGTGGACAGGGACCGAGGCGATCTTCTGGGGAAGCGGCGCGAGCGGCGGGCGCTACAACCCGACCACCGACAGCTGGCTCCCGGTCTCCACGGCGAATGCCGCGACCGGGGCGATCGGCGACTCCGCCGTCTGGACTGGCAGCGAGATGATCGTCTTCGGCGGCATCGGCACGGACACGGTCGCCCGACGCTACCGCCCGGCGACCGACAGCTGGACCGACGCCACTACCGTCGACGCGCCCGGCGCCCGAGATCACCACGCCGCGGTCTGGACCGGCACCGAGATGATCATCTGGGGCGGCTTCATCAACGACGGGATCACTCCGACCGGCGGCCGCTACAACCCGGTGACCGACCACTGGACGCCGACGAACATCGCTGCCTCTCCCATTACGCGCATGTCGCCCATCGGAGTCTGGACGGGCACCGAGATGCTCGTCTGGGGCGGCAACGAGTGGCTGTTCCTGGGGGATCTCGGCGACGGCGCGCGCTACAACCCGCTGACCGACAGCTGGACGCCGATCACTCTCGCCGGCGCGCCGACGCCGCGCATCGCCCAGGGCGTCTGGACCGGCAGCGAGCTCCTGCTCTGGGGCGGCACCGCCGACCGCACCGGCGGTCGCTACGACCCGGTCCTCGACAGCTGGCAGCCGACGACCCTCGTCGCCGCGCCGGAGGCGCGCGTCGGTGGGCGCTGGTCGACCGTCTGGACGGGCACGGAGATGATCATCTGGGGCGGCATCGTCGAAACCCAGCAGGGCAGCCGCTACTGCGCCGCCGCACCGATCGGGATCTTCGCCGACGGCTTCGAGAACGGCAACAGCGCCGCCTGGTCCGCGGTCCTGCCCTGAAGGCCAGCAGCACGGCGCGGCAAAGAGGAGACCGATTCTAGCGCTGAAGAAAAGTGGGCTCGGGCCGCGGGAAGGTGATCACCCGGGTCAATGGCTGATCGCCCACCTCCCGCATCGGACCCTTCTCCACTACGGCCCAGCGCTTCTTCCCGGCCACGAAGAGGATCTCCGCCGCGCGGCTCGGAAGCTCGATCGCTTCGCCCAGAACGTCAGCGACCGGATCGATGGGATAGACCAGCCATTGGGTGCCGCCGTCGGCACGCGGCTGGTGCGCGAGGAGCAGCAGCCAGCGGTCTTCCAGGCAAGAGAGCCCCAACGCGATGCTTGCCCCAGCTTCGGCCGCATGCCGCTCGGGCACGGACCCAGGCTCGGCGCAGGAGATCTTCGGCAACGCCAGGCGGCGCCGAAAGGCCTCTGGGAAGCTCTTCAGGTCCCCACGGGCGCTACCGAACCGCTCGAGCGCGAGGCGCTCCGACATGCGCAGGAGATAGACCTGGTCGCCGCAGACTGCCACCTTGGAGGGGTCCGAGTGGTAGGCGGCCGCTTCCTCGCCGTCGGCCTTCACTGAGCCCAGATTCTCCAGATGACCTGGGTGTTGGTACGGAACCGCGAACATGGCCGTCTCGGACCACGTCCGATCGTGCGACTGCACCTCCCCGACGCCGACGAACTTCGTCGCTCCGGCGTCGAAAGAGTAGAGCCAAAGCTGTCGGTACTCCGCAACCGCGGGTTCTTCCGATTCCAGAAGCATGGAGTCGACCGGCGCGAAGCGCTCGTTCAGCCAAACCAGGCGAAAGAAGCGAGAGGGGACGAGATAGCGATTCCCCACGACGAACGGATAGACCGGGCGCGGAAAATCCAACCGGCCATCCCCGAGTCTTTCCAAGCTGCGAACGATCTTGCCGCTGCGGTCGAAGATGAAGATCTTGCCGGCGACGGGATCGGCCGCCACCAGGTTTCGTTCCTTCAGATCCCACGTCGCCTGCGCGACCCAGACCGGACCGGCCTCTATCGGCGCGCTCCGCACCTTGGCGGGATCGATGGCTGCTACCGCTTTCGGCGCAGAGGCGCAACCCAGCGCGCCCAGGGGGAGGGCTGCGGCCAGCATCGCCGCACCGAGGCGGCGGTTCGCCGAGGCCCGCTTCTTCGGCCATGGCAACCCCGCAGATCCCGTCACGGAAAAAACGTAGCACAGGCCGGAAGGGCTTCCGGCGCGGCGGCGAAAAGGGGAAGATGAGGCCCTGATGCCCGACGCGCTCAAGGTTCTGCTCGCGCTGCTGCCGGCGGTAGCGCTGTTCTTCATCATCCGCCTCGTCGTGACGAAGCGCATCGCCCAGGCGGTCGCGCTGGCGAAGGCCGAAGCGGCGGCTGCGCGGGCTGGAATGGAAGAGCGCCTGCGCGGCCGCGAAGAGCAGGTCGCGGAGCTGCGCGGGACGCTGGCGGCGAAGGAGCGCCGGGAGTCGGAGCTCGAGGCCGAGACCTCGGGTCTCAGGGCGCAGCTCGCCGCCTACGACGAGAAGGTGAAGGCGTTCGAGACCGCCGAGAGCCGGCTGACCGACGCCTTCCAGAACCTCGCCTCGCACGCCCTGACGCGCAACAACCAGCAGTTCCTGGCCCTCGCCAGGGAAAACCTCGAGCGCCTGCAGAGCGAGGCCAAGGGCGACCTCGAGCAGCGCCAGCAGGCGATCGCGGCGGTCGTCGAGCCGATCCAGATCGCCCTCGGCAAGATCGACGCCGAGGTGCGGCGGGTCGAGTCGTCGCGGCTCGAGGCCTACGGCGCGCTCTCCGAGCAGGTCAAGTCACTGCTCGGCTCGCAGGAGAAACTCCAGCTCGAGACCGGCAACCTGGTCAAGGCTCTCCGCCGCCCCGAAGCGCGCGGCCGCTGGGGCGAGATGCAGCTCCGCCGCGTGGTCGAGTTCGCCGGCATGTTGAACCACGTCGACTTCGTCGAGCAGGAGTCGAGCAACACCGACGACGGTCGCCGACGGCCCGACCTCATCGTCCGCCTGCCCGGCGGACGGAGTGTGGTCGTCGACGCCAAGACGCCGCTCGATGCCTACCTCTCCGCGATCGAGGCCAAGACCGAGCCCGAGCGCGCCGTGCATCTCGTCGCCCACGCCCGGCAGCTGAAGGAGCAGGTGCGCAAGCTCGCCCAGACCGCCTACACCAGCCAGTTCGCCGACACGCCGGAGTTCGTGGTGCTCTTCCTGCCGAGCGACGCCTTCTTCACCGCCGCCCTCGAGCAGGAGCCCGGCCTGATCGAAGACGCCTTCCAGCAGAGCGTCCTGATCGCGACGCCAGCGACGCTCGTCGCCCTGCTGAAGACGGTCTACTATGGCTGGCGCCAGGAGTCGCTGACCGAGAACGCGCAGAAGATCGCCGCCGAGGCGCGCGAGCTCTACAACCGCGTGCGCATCTTCTCCGAGCACATCGACAGGGTCGGCAAGGGCCTCGAAGACGCGGTGAAGGCGCATAACAAGGCGAGCAGCGCCTTCGCCTCCCGCGTCCTGCCGCAGGGAAGACGCGTCGAAGAGCTCGGCGCCGCGACGGAGAAGAAGCTCGCCGCCCCGAGAGCCGTCGCCCTGGGCACCCAGGAGCTCGCCAGCCTGCCGAGCGGAGCCGCCAGCGAAGTCGGCGAAGAGACGGAAAGCGATAGCGAGAACGACCGCGAAGTCGCCGACCTCGCCGACAACGCCTAGCCGACATCCCCCTTTACTGGTCCTTTTCTTTGCCCGCGGCGCTTTCAGCGCCCCAGGCGGGCGCGCAGTTCCAGAAAGGCCCCGAGACCGAAGTAGAGAATGCCGAAGGCGAGCGCGTGCTGCGGCTGCTCGACCCAGTCGCCGGAACCGGGCAGGTGGAGGC
>CAZQTL010000292.1:0-4269 GCA_964595975.1 uncultured Thermoanaerobaculia bacterium
GAGCGGCGCCGCGGCGCCGTTGGCGGCGTCGAGCGCCACCAGCAGCCCGGCGAGCGCGCGCGGACCGCCGGCCTCGTCGATCAGCCACTCGAGGTAGCGCTGGGCGGCGGCGGGATCGAGAGCGCGACGGCCGGCGCCCGGGGCGGTGGCCGGGATTCCGGCGAAGGCGTCGGTCTCCGCCGCCAGCCGGGCCTCGAGCCGCGCTTCGGCGGCGGGCTCCCACTTCCAGCCGAAGCGGTCGATCAGCTTGAGTCCGTTGTCGGCGGCCGGATTGTGACTCGCCGACGCCACGACTCCCGCGGCGGCGCCGCACCGCGGGACCGACCAGGCGACGGCCGGGGTCGGCAGCGTGCCGAGGTCGAGCGTGCGCACCCCCGCGGCTTCGAGACCGTCGGTCATCCATGCCACGAGCACCGGCGAGCTGGCGCGGGTATCCCCCCCGAGGAGCACGAGCGGCGGCTCCGGATCGGTCTGTTCGCCGAAGAGCTCGCGGCCGAGGGCGAGGCCGATGCGCCGTACGGTATCCGCGGTGAGGGGCTCTTCGCCGAACGGTGCGCGGATGCCATCGGTGCCGAAGAGTCGGCGGGTCATGGTTTCTCCTCGCTGCCGCTCGCGGCGGTGCCGGGGAAGTGCATCGGCACTTCGACGGTCACGACCGACGGCTGGACGATCCGGACCAGCGGGTTGGGGGGGACGACGCTCACCGTCTGGCGGAAGGTCAGGGCGTGACCGTCGAGGCTGATCGGGCTCGTGGTCGCGGCGGTGATGCCGGCGAGCAGCGACTCCGGTCCAGCGACCTGCACCGAGTCGGGGTGAGCGATCGGCGACAACGGCTCGGCGCCGGCGGCCGGCTCGCCGACCAGGCGCGGAGAGACCTTCAGCATCTGGCTCTTCTCCCGGTCGAGCCGCAAGGGAATGGAGTTGGGCTCGATGGCCACGACTTCGAGCCCCTCGGGGCGCAGCACATTGCTCTCGTCCAGCTGGACGTCGAGCGTGCCGCTGGCCACGCCCGAAACCTCGATCACCACGTCGACGACATGCGGCGCGAGCGTCCGGATCTGCCGGTCCGGGCCGCGCAGTCGGACCTTCACGGTCTGCAGCGGGTCGAGGATGATCATGCCGCGGCTCGGGTTGTAGGTGACGGTGGCGTCGATGAGCTTCTCGCTGAGCCGCTCGCGCTTCATGAACGACGTCGACACCCAGACGGCGACCGCGGCGAGCAGCGCCAGCAGCCGGAGGCCCCAGAGGCTCGCGCGGCGACGGCTCACCGGCTCTCCCGGAAGGGCGACTCGGTGTCGGTGACGAGGTGGAAGTGCAGGCGCTCGGCGAGCTTGGCGCGGTCGAGGTGCCGCTCGAGCTCGCCGGCGAGGGCGAGCGAGATCTCTCCCGTCTCCTCGGAGACGACCAGGGCGAGCGCGTCGGTCTCCTCGCTGATGCCCAGCGCGGCGCGGTGACGCGAGCCGTGCTCCTTGGAGAGCTCCGGGTTGGCGGTGAGCGGCAGGAAGCAGGAGGCCGCGGCGATGCGCTCCGCCTGGATCACGATCGCGCCGTCGTGCAGCGGGGCGTCCGGAGTGAAGATGCTGACCAGAAGGTCGAACGAGATCCGCGCGTCGAGGGCGATGCCGTTCTCGACGTAGGTGCGCAGGCCCTCCTTGCGCTCGAAGACGATCAGCGCGCCGGTGCGGCGTTCGGCGAGCGTCGTGGCGGCGAGCGCGACGTCGTGCAGGTGGGCGTCGGTCTTCGGCGGCCGCTTGCCGAAGAAGGGGCCGCGGCCGAAGCTCGCGAGCGCCCGCCGGATCTCGGGCTGGAAGAGCACCACGAGGGCGAACGGCAGGATGAGCAGGAACTTCTGGATCAGGGTCTCGAGGGCGACGAGGTTCGCCCAGCGGGCGAGATACGAAGTCCCCACCACGAAGGCGAGCCCGACCAGGATCTGCACCGCACGCGTGCCGCGGATCAGCAGCAGGAGGTTGTAGAAGACGATCGCGACGATGGCGACGTCGAGCAGGTCCTGCCAGGTGAGGAGCTCGAAGAACCCGCCGATGTTCATGCCACGGCTCCGGCTTCCTGCGGCGCAGCGGCGATCGCCCGCCAGGCGGAGAGGAACCGCCGCGTCGCGGCGACATCGTGCACCCGCAGGATCGCGGCGCCTCCTGCCGTCGCCCAGGCGGCGGCCGCCAGGCTCTCCGGCAGGCGTTCGGACGGGGCGGCGGGAGACGGCGTGCCTGCAGCCTCGGCGAGGAAGCTCTTGCGGCTCGCGCCGACGAGCAGCGGGCGGCCGAGGTCGCCGAGCTCGCCCAGCCGGCGGAGGAGCTCGAGGTTCGGGCGTCCGACCTTGCCGAAGCCGAGGCCGGGATCGAGGACCAGCTGCTCGCGCCGGCAGCCGGCGGCAAGCGCGCGCTCGATCAGGGACGCGAGGCCCGAGCGGACCTCCTCCACGATGCGTTCGCCGGCGCGCCGGGCGGAGGCGGCGGAGAAGATGCCGTGGTGGTGCATGAGGACGACCGGACAGCCGCAGCTGGCGGCGAAGGCGGCCGTTTCCGGGTCTTCGAGCCCGGAGACGTCGTTGAGGAGGTCGGCGCCGGCGTCGAGCGCCGCGCGGGCGACCGCTGCCTTGCGCGTGTCGATCGATATCGCGACGCCGGTCTGGCGCCGCAGGGAAGTGATCACCGGCAGGAGCCGCGCGAGCTCCAACTCTGCCGGCACGGCGCGGGCGCCGGCGCCGTAGGTCGCGCCGGGCGGGCGGGTCGATTCGGCGCCGAGGTCCACCAGGTCGGCCCCCTCCGCGATCAGCCGCAGGGCCTGCTCGACGGCGAGCTCGGGGGCGAGGAACCGGCCGCCGTCGCTGAACGAGTCGGGGGTGACGTTGACCACGCCCATGAGCAGCGGCCGGTGCGGCACGAGCTCGAGCGCCCGCCCACGCGCGAGGGTGAGCCGGAACGGAGCGGGCTGGGCGGGCTGGGCGATCATCTCCTGGGCGCGACTCTTCCGCCGTCAAGTCTAGCGGAGAGTCGGCAGCCGCCGCAGCGGCGGAGGGCGGAGAGAACGGCGGCCGTCAGGCTGGCGTCGCTTCGGGAGTGAACGACGGTCCCGAAGTGGAGCGGCCGGACGCCGAGGTCGGCGAGCTGTCGCCGGTCGCCGGGGGCTCCGCCACCGGCTCGGCGCGCGGCGGACGCGGCGTCGGATCGAGCTGCTCGCCGGTGAGCTCGGTGATGATGGCGTAGATCTCGGCGCCGTCGAGCGACTCCTTCTCGAGCAGATCGGCCGCGACCCGGTCGAGCACCGCACGATGGCGCTTGAGGATGTCCCGCGCCTGTTCGTAGGCGCGCTGCACGATGCGATGCACTTCGGCGTCGATGCGCTGCGCCGTCTCCTCGCTGTAGGCCGCCTTCTGGGCGAAGTCGCGGCCGAGGAAGACCGGCTCGCTGTCGCCGCCGTAGGCCAGCGGACCGAGGTCGGACATGCCCCACTCGCAGACCATGCGCCGCGCCATCGCCGTCGCGCGCTCGATGTCGTTCGAAGCGCCGGTGGTGATGTCCTTCTGGGTCATCTCCTCGGCGATCCGTCCGCCCATGAAGATCGAGATGTCGTTGGCGATGTTGCCCTTGGTGTAGTTGTGCTTGTCTTCCATCGGCAGCTGCATGGTGACGCCGAGCGCGCGGCCGCGCGGAATGATCGTCACCTTGTGCATCGGGCCGTGGCCGGGAAGGAACGCCGCGACGACCGCATGCCCGGCCTCGTGGAAGGCAGTGACGGTCTTCTCCGCCTCGGTGAGGATGAGCGACTTGCGTTCGGCGCCCATCAGGACCTTGTCCTTGGCGAACTCGAAGTCGACCATCTCGACCTTCTTCTTGTTGCGCCGCGCGGCGATGAGAGCTGCTTCGTTGACCAGGTTGGCGAGGTCGGCGCCGGCGAAGCCCGGGGTGCCGCGCGCCAGGACCGAGAGATTCACGTCCTCGGAGAGCGGGATGTTGCGCGTGTGCACCTGCAGGATGCCGGTGCGGCCGTTGAGGTCCGGGCGGTCGACGACCACGCGCCGGTCGAAGCGGCCGGGGCGCAGCAGCGCCGGATCGAGCACGTCGGGGCGGTTGGTGCCGGCGATCAGGATGACGCCCTCGTTGGTCTCGAAGCCGTCCATCTCGACCAGCAGCTGGTTGAGCGTCTGTTCGCGCTCGTCGTGGCCGCCGCCGAGACCGGCGCCGCGGTGGCGTCCGACGGCGTCGATCTCGTCGATGAAGACGATGCAGGGGGCGTTCTTCTTGCCCTGCT
>CAZQTL010000293.1:0-4248 GCA_964595975.1 uncultured Thermoanaerobaculia bacterium
AGTGCCGCTACTTCGCCGGCATGAACGACGAGGAGATCGGCGCCGCGCTCGACCTCTCGCCGCGCACTGTCCAGCGCGACTGGCTGCGTGCCCAGGCCTGGCTGCGGCGGGCCCTCGAAGAGAACGGGCCGGGCTAGGCCCCGGCGGCGCCTTTCGGCCGCGTGGCGCGCAGCCTTGCGCGGTCGCTCTCGATCTGCTGTGTCAGGACGGGGTCGCGACCGGCGGTCATCGTCAGCGCCTCCGTCCAGGCGCGCTCGGCCTCGTCCCAGCGCCCCCCGGCCACCAGACAGCGCGCCAGGGGCAGCAGGATCTCGGCGATCTCCGAATGGCTCGACCCGACGCGGGCGCGGCGCATCTCGAGCGCCTCGCGCAGGAGCGTCTCGGCTTCGGCGGCCCGTCCCTGCGCCAGACGCAGCTGCCCGAGTCCCTGCAGCGCCGTGGCGATGCGGCTGTGCCCCGGCTCGAGCTTGGCGCGGTAGATCGCCAGGGCACGCGAGAAGAGCTCGTCGGCGCGGTCGAGCTGGCCGAGGATCTGCAGGTTGTTGGCGAGGAGCGTCAGGTCGGTGGCGACCTCCGGGTGATCCGGACCGTAGACCTCGCTGTCGATGGCCAGGACCTCCTCGAACAGCGGCTGCGCCCCGGCATAGTCCTCGCGGCGCTGGAAGACACGCGCGAGATTGAACAGGTTGATCGCCACATCGGGGTGACGCTCGCCGTGGAGCTTCCGGTTGACGGCGAGCGCTTCGCGGTGGAGACGCTCGGCCTCGTCGAGCTGGCCGCGCTTTTCCGCCACCAGCGCGACGCTGTTCCAGGCGGCGGCCAGCGGCGCCAGGTCGCCGATCGTCTGACGGATGGCGAGCGCTTCGCGGAAGGCGGTGTCCGCGGCGGCCTGGTCGCCGGCGAAGTAGCGCAGGTAGCCGAGCTCGGTGAGACTCTCCGCGAGCTGCGGCGCGTCCGGCCCTAGCAGCTCGCGACGCTGCGCGGTGGCTGCGACGAGGAGCGGCTCGGCGGCGGCGAGATCGCCCAGCTGGCGGGCAAGCGCCCCGAGGCGATGCAGACTCTCCGCGACCTCGGCGTGGCGCTCGCCATAGGCCTGGCGGCGCAGCGCGAGGGAGCGCTCCTCGAGCCGCCGCCCTTCGCCGAATCGGCCCAGGCGGCCGTAGATGTGACCCAGGGTCGAGAGCATTCGTGCCTGCACGACCGGCTGGCCGGCGAGCTCCTCTTCGACCCTTTCCGCGCCGCGCTCGAGCAGCGTCAGGGCATCGATCGTCCTGCCCAGGGAGGTCGAGGGGTCCGAGACGTCGAACAGCCCGACGACGAAGCGTTCGACCTCGGTCGCCTTGGCGGCCTCGAGCCTGGCCCGGTCGCGTTCGCGCTCGAGCTCGCGCGCCTGAAAAGTCACCGTGACGGCATAGCCGAGGGCGAAGAGAGTCGCGAGCGCGGCCGTGGCGGCGAGCGCGCGGTTGCGTCGCACCCACTTCCAGCCGCGCTGGGCGACGTTGGCGGGGCGCGCCTGGACCGGCACGCCGGCGAGAAAGCGCTCGAGGTCGGCGGCGAAGTGCTCGGCCGAGGGATAGCGTTGCTGCGGCTCCTTGGCGAGCGCGCGCTCGACGATGGCATCGAGCTCGGGGCGCAGGCGCCGCGCGAGGCGCGCCGGGGTGGTGCCGCGCAGAGCGGCGAGCTCGGCGGCCGACTGGCCGTCGCGGGACTGGAGAACCGCGAGGCTCGGGCGGACGGGCTGCTCTTCGCAGACGGCGCGCACCAGGGCCGCGAGCGAGCTGAACGAGGCCTCCTGCGGCGGGTGCCCGGTGAGCAGGGAGGAGAGCAGCAGGCCGAGCTGGTAGACGTCCGAGGCGGTGGTGATCGGCTCGCCGCGCACCTGTTCCGGCGAGGCGCAGGACGGGGTCATCGCGAGGCTGGAGGTCGGCTCGGCGCGATGATCTTCGGCCTCGAGCAGCCTGGCGATGCCGAAGTCGAGAAGCTTCACCCGGCCGTCGCCGGTGACCAGGATGTTCGACGCCTTGAGGTCGCGGTGAACCACCAGGCTGCGGTGCGCCGCCTGGACGGCGCGGGCGATCGCGATCACCAGCTCGATCCGGCGTTCGACGGTCAGCCGCTCGCGGTCGCAGTACGTCGTGACGTCGGTGCCGTGCACGAACTCGAGCACCAGATACGGCAGGCCGCGACGGTCGACGCCGCCATCCAGCAGCATGGCGATGTTCGGATGGTCGAGCCGGGCGAGGATCCGCCGCTCCTGCTCGAAGCGGCGGATCGCCTCGGGCGAGCTCGCGGCATGCGGCAGGATCTTGAGCGCCGCCTCCTTGTCGAAGCTGCCGTCGGAGCGGTGGACGCGGTAGACCAGCCCCATGCCGCCGCGGCCGATCGCGCGCTCGATCGTCCAGGCGCCGACGGTCTCGCCGGCCGCGAGACCCTGCTCGCCTTCGTCCACGAGGTGGCGCAGGAACCGTCGCAGCGGGTCGGCGAGCGTCGCAGCGTCGCTGCCGCAGTGGGCGAGGAGCGCCTCCACCTCCCGCCGCAACTCGGCGTCGGCGGCGCAGCGCCCGTCGAGAAAGCGGCCGCGCTCGGGCTCGTCGAGATCGAGCGCGGCGGCGAAGACTTCATCGACCTCGGCGAGCCGATCGGGTTTCATGCGGCCTCCTCGCGGCGACCCTCCGGTGAACGCGGTCGGCATCCTACGGCAGGACGGCGGAACCCGACCCCGCTCCGGCGGATCCGAAGACGTCGCGACAGGGCCTGAACCGGGGGCGACAACTTCGGCGGGGGCTTTTCGTATCAGAATGACAACCGACCCCGGCGGCAAGCCGGACTGGAAAGGACTCCTCGTGATCCTCAAGACTCCTGGCCGGGCCTGTCCGATGCTGCTCCTCCTTCTCCTATCCGTCGCCGGAGGACCGGCCGCCTTCGCGGCGGCGAAGCCTTCGCCCGGGCCGCTCGACGGCTTCCTCGCGTCGGTCCGCAAGACGACGTTGCCCAACGGCCTGACCCTGCTGGTGCGGGAGCAGCCGGGGACGGGGGTGGTGGCGATCAACACCTGGGTGAAGGCGGGCTACTTCAACGAACCGGACGAGGTGGCGGGGATGGCGCACCTGTTCGAGCACATGTTCTTCAAGGGCTCGAAGAAGTTCCCCGGCGCCGAGCAGATCTCGCAGGAGCTCGCGGCGGTGGGCGGCGATACCAACGCCGGCACGATCTACGACTCGACCAACTACTTCTTCGTCCTGCCGACCGAAGGCTTCCAGCGCGCCCTCGAGATCATGGCCGACGCGATCGCCAATCCGCTTTTCGACGCCGGCGAGCTCGACCGCGAGTCCGAGGTCGTCATCGAAGAGTCGAACCGCAAGCTCGACAACCCGCCGGCGCTGTCGATCGAAAGGATGCTCGCCGTCTCCTACACCCAGCACCGGATGAAGCGCTGGCGGATCGGCTCGAACGAGGTGCTGCGCAATATTCAGAGGGATAACTTGCTGCAGTTTTTTCGCACCCTCTACCTGCCGCAGAACATGATCCTGTCGATCGCCGGTGACGTGAAGGCGGCCGACGTGCAGAAGGCGGTCGCAGCGACCTTCGGCAAGCTCGCGACGTCCGGCTTCGACAAGCAGCGCGGCCCCAGGGAGCCGGCGCAGACCGAGTTCCGCTACGGCAGCTCGACCGGCGACCTGAAGCAGGGCTATTCCGTGATGGGCTGGCACACCCAGGGAACCGGCGGCGACGCCGAGCTGGCGCTCGACCTCGCGGCGCAGATTCTCGGCGGCGGCCGCTCCTCGCGCTTCTTCCGCCACGTCATCGGTCCCGACGCGGCGGCGACCGCCACCGCCTTCCACCAGCAGTTCGACGACGTCGGTGATCTCCTCGTGCAGACCTCCTTCGACGAATCGCGGCGCGCCGAAGTCGAGCGCCGGGTGCTCGCCGAGGTCGAGCGCCTCAAGGCGCACGGCCCGACGGAGTACGAGCTCGCCCTGGCGAAGAACTCGCTGCGCTCGCAGACCATCCTCGGCCTCGAGGACGCGGTCGGACAGGCGCAGGCGCTCGCCGAGGCCGAAGCGCGCAAGAGCTATCGCTTCCTGGGCGAGCGCCTCGCTGCGCTCGACCGGGTGACGGCGGACGAGGTGCGCGCCGCGGCACGGCGGTTCCTCACCGTGCAGGGTCTGACGCTCTATCACTACGCTCCCACCGGCACCGCGGCGCTCGACCGCGCCGCCGCCCTGGCGCAGGTCGAGGCGGCCGTGG
>CAZQTL010000294.1:0-4240 GCA_964595975.1 uncultured Thermoanaerobaculia bacterium
CGAGGAGAAGCGGCTCCAGGAGGCCGAGCGGTTTCTGGTCGAGGCCGAGGCGCGCCGTCCGCCGCTCGAGAGCCCGGGGGCCCACGACCTCGCCCGGGCGCGCGTCTCCCTCCTCGCCGGCCAGGGCAAGCTCGCCGAAGCGATCGCCGCGGCGCGCCGGATTCTCGCCGCGACAGAGGCGCGCGACGGCGCGGCGTCGGCGGCGGCGCTCGCCGATCGCCGGGCGCTCGCAGAATACCTGTCCGAGAACGAGGAGCTCGACGAAGCGGAGCGGCTGCAGCGCGGGATCGTCACCGCGCTGGTCGCCGCCCACGGCGAGCGCCACCCGGCGGTCGCGCGCGCCCGGCACGACCTGGGCGTCACGCTCGGGCGCGGGCCGCGCGCCGACGAGGCGATCGCCGAGCTCGAGCAGGCGGTCGCCATCCACCGCGCGACCCAGGGGGAGGAGCACTGGGAGACCATCGCCTCGGTGCGCGAGCTCGCCGCCAACCTGAGCAAGGCGGCGCGTTACGAGGCGGCGCTCGAGCGGCTGGCGGAGGCCGAGCGGGCCCTCGTCGCGGCCGGCCGGCAGGAGAGCTTTCTCTACCAGAACCTGCTCAACGACCGGGCGCTCGCCTACTATCAGACGGCGCGCTACGGCGAGTCCGCGGCGCTCTTCGGCCGCGTCGCCGCAGCGTGGAGCAAGACGCTCGGCCCCAACCACCCCCACACCCTGACCGCACTCGCCGACGAAGCCGGGGCGCTCTCCGAAGAGGGGCGTTTCGCCGAGGCCGTGCCGCGCCTGCGCGAGCTCCTGGCGCGCCAGCGCGCGATCTCCGCGGCGCCGGCCTCCTTCGCCTCGACGCTCAATACCCTGGGTATCGCTCTCCTCGACCTCGATCGCCCCGCCGAGGCGCTGGCGCCGCTCCGCGAGTCCCTCGAGCTCAACGTCGCGACGTACGGCGAGGAGCACTTCGCGACGATCTTCAGTCATCAGCTCGTCGCGAGAGCCCACCTCGCGCTGGGCGATCCCGTTGCGGCCGGCCCGGAGCTCGCTGCCGCGCGCCGCGCGGCCGCGACCGTCTACGCCGCCGACGACCGCCGCTATGGGGCCCTCGACGCCGTGGAGTCGACGTATCTTCTGCTCCGCGGCGACACCGCGGGAGCGCTCCGGCTGGGACGCGCCGTGCTGGACCGTCGTACGCCGAACTTCCCGGCGACCTCCTGGAAGATCGGCGAAGCGCATCTGCTGGTCGCCGAGGCGCTCGCCGCGCGCGGCGAGCGGGCGGCGGCGCACGCGAGCGCGACCCGGGCGCTCGAGATCTTCCTGCCGACGCGCGGCGAGGGGCACCCCCTTACCCGCCGAGCGCGCGCCGTCCTGACGCTCTGAACTCTCCTGCAGTGCCCGCGAATTCCCCGGCAAGCACCACGCCGGAGTCTCTCATCGCTCGCGCTGCAGGGGATTCTCGCGCGAAGCCTGCGGCCCGAGCTGCTGGGCGAGCCCGAGGAGGATCCCTTCCGGGCCGCGGATGTAGCAGAGCCGGTACATGTCCTCGTAGCGGACCACTTCGCCGACGAGAGTGGCGCCGCGTCGTCCGAGCCGAGCCAGCGTATCGTCGAGGTCCTCGACGGCGAACATCACGCGCAGGTAGCCGAGCGCGTTCACCGGCGCCCGGCGGTGATCGGCCACCGCCGCCGGCGCGAGGAAGCGCGACAGCTCGAGCCGGCCGTGGCCGTCCGGAGTGCGCAGCATGGCGATCTCGACCCGCATGTCGCGGAGACCCGTGACGCCGTCCGCCCAGGCCCCGGCGATCGGCGCGCGACCCTCGAGCTCGAGACCGAGCTCGACGAAGAACTCCACGGCGGCGTCCAGGTCCTCGACGACGATACCGACATTGTCCAGGCGCTTGACGGTCATGGGGTCTCCTCGAGTTTCGAGGGATTCCAGGTCGAGTGCCGCGCGCGGCGCCGGTCTTGGATTCCCTGGGAAGGCGTGCGCAACTACTTCAGGGGACTGCTCGACACCGACTCGTCGGCGTAGACCGGCTCGAAGCCGAAGACCCAGCGCTTGCCGGTGTCGACGCTCACCCGCACCGCCTTCATGTCCGGCCAGCCGTAGGTCTGCAAGCGCGTAACGTTGGGGTGGTGGACGCCCGGCTTGTCGAAGTCGAGCTCGGTGAGCGGACGGTCGATGGTGAACTGGTGCTCGTGCCCCTGGACGATCAGCACCTGGCCGTCGAACGCGTCGGCGCCGTCGGAGATCGCCTGCACCACCGGCTCGAACGGCCCATTCTCGTAGCGCAGCTGCTCGTCGAACGGGTTGGGATGGAAGGCGAGCACGATGGCACGGTCGCCGGCGGCGTGCGCGGCGGCGAACGTGGCCTTCACCCAGGCGACGTTCGCCTGCTCGCGGCGGACGAACTCTCTCCACGACGACTCCACCCGCAGCTCCTGGTTGTTGTGGGTGCCGGCAAGGTTGAGAGTGGCGAAGGTGGCGCCGCCGTGGCGCCAGCGCGCATTCTCGACGAACTCGGGGTAAGCCGGGTCGGCATCGGCCTGGCGCACCAGAGGCATCCGCGTCTTGCCCATGCTCTCGGGCTTGGCCCAGAACACTTCACGCATCATCCCGAGGATCTTCACCGGGTCGGCCGAGCCGCGGTTGGCCTTCCAGCACTCCGCCCACTCGTTGTTGCCCGGCGTGTAGACCACCGGCGCTGCGTAACGATCGAAGAACGGCCGCTGGCCCTCCTGGAACGCCCGCCCGCAATCGCCGCGGCCCTTGGTGTCGCCGACATGGATGGTGAAGGCCGGCGCGGCCTCGTTGATGGCGGCGATGAGCTTCTCGTAGACCGGGTAGTCGCCGGGCGGCGAGTAGGTGGTGTCGCCCACGACCACGAAGGAGAACGATTCGGCGGCGAGCGGCACCGCCGCAGCCAGGCAACCGAGCAGGAGCGCGAGCGCGGGTTTCGGTGACATCGACAGCACCTCCTCAAAGGGGGGCGATCGTCGGAGCGCCCCTCGACTCTTCCGCCGGCGCGAGCTCAACCGCCCCCCGGGAGGAGGCCCTCCGCTCCACCGGGGACCGCTTCGCTGGGCGCGCCCGGAATCCCTGGTACGAGAACCGGCGAGCGAAGGTTCTTGCCGCGCCGGCGTTGGCGTTCAGGTCCTGTCTTTCCTCATGAGCGTCCAAATGAAACCGCAGAGCGCAACTCCGCAGGCTGCACCACCCCCGGTGAGCCCGACGACTTGGACCGTCCTCACGTCATGAGAGAAGCGCGCGATGGCGCCCGCACCCATGACGACGAGCATCGCCAACACGGCCACATTCGGTCTGGAACGCTCCATTTCTTCTCCCCTTTCGCTCCTGCACGAGCTTTCAACCCTTGAGCTCGGCCGAACAGAAACAAGGCTCTAGAGCCACCTGGCTGCTTCTCGAGCAGCAATCGCAGCAGCGAGAGCTGGGTGTGACAACGCCGCGAGCGCGGTGAGCGGACTCCTTCATGGGAGCGCGTGATCCCATTGCCTTGGGTGCTTGCGCTCATCATAGCCGTGGGGTGGGGCGTTGCAAGCACGGCTGAGCTTGCATCTCTTCGCGCAGATTCTCTTCGCCCGAGCGTGCGGAGCTGGGCTCCGCTGATGCGGTCGGGCCCTGCCGTCAGCGGAGCTCGACGCGACCCAGCGGGCTGTCGAGGGTGGCGACGAGGGAGGGCCGCGACGCCGCCCGGACGGAGATGTCCACGCCGAAGAGGTCGAGGAGCTCGCGCACGCGGGCGGGCTCGGGGTGCTCGATCTCGAGCGCGACGAGCGACAGACCCGGCGTCGCGGTCGTGGACGGATGCGGCGAGGTCCCCCAGTCGATGAGGAACGGCACGACGCCGCCTTCGAGCAGGGCGCGCGGGCTGGTCAGCCGCCAGTGCAGGGCGACGCCGTCGGGGCGCACGCGGCCGCCGGAGAGGATCTCGCCGAGATCGATGCCGGCGGCGGCGAGCCGGGCGAGACGGCCCTCGAGGTCCGCTTCGTGCGCCGCCCAGGTGACCAGGCGCGGAGAGGCGAGGCCGTCGAGTCCGAACGGGCGCGCCTTGGCCGGCGGCGGCGCCGACGGATCGGGTGCCAGGAGCTCGAGGTACATGTCCGCGCCGAGGGAGAGCAGCGCGTTGTGCGTCGCCCAGCTCGGGTGCTTGCCGCCGGCCGAGGCGCGGACGCCGGTGAGGCGCTCGATCGCGGCGATCCCGGCCTCGAGATCCGGCGTCGCCCAGACGAG
>CAZQTL010000295.1:0-4217 GCA_964595975.1 uncultured Thermoanaerobaculia bacterium
CGCGTCCATGCGTGGTTCTGGCCGCATCCGCATCCGTCGGCGCCGACGCTCCTCTACCTGCACGGCGTGCGCTGGAACCTGACCGCGCACCTGCGCCGCATCGAGAACCTGCGCAGCTTCGGCTTCACCGTGATGGCGATCGACTACCGCGGTTTCGGCCGGAGCGACGGCGACCTGCCGTCGGAGGAGTCGGTCTACGAGGACGCGCACGCCGCCTGGCGCTGGGTCGTCGAGCGCGAGTCCGACGCGGCGAAGCGCTTCGTCTACGGGCATTCGCTCGGCACCGCGGTCGCGACCCATCTCGCGTCGGACGAGGGCGGCCGGGACGGACTGGGCGGTTTGATCCTCGAAGGCGCGTTCACCAACCTGCCGGAAATGGCGGCCGCGCTCGCGCCGTCGTGGCTGCCGATCGACCGCCTGGTCACGCAGCGATTCGACACGCGCTCGAAGATCGCCCGGGTGGCCGCGCCGGTCCTGCTCGTGCACGGCACCGAGGACCGGATGGTGCCCCACCGGTTCTCGCAGGCGCTCTACGACGCGGCGCGCGAGCCCAAGAAGCTCGTGCTGGTCGAGGGCGGCGGGCACTACAACACGTCGTGGGTCGGCTCGGCGGCCTACCGCCAGGCGCTCGCCGAACTGTTCCGGCTGCCGGTCGCGAACGCCGGTACCGGCGGCTTGGCGCGCGTGTCGACGGCGGTCGGCGGTCGATCGCCGGCGTCCGCGCCGCCGGCCTACGCCGCGCCCTGACGCTCGTCCCGGTCAGGGAAGCTGGATCTTCCCGCCGCCGCCGAGTCCACCGCCGGGCATGCCGCCCATCCCGCCCATGCCGCCCATCCCGCCCTGCGGAATGACGAGCCCCGAGGCCGCCTGGCGGCGCATCTCGGCCAGCTCCTTCATCGTGCGCTCGAGCGCGGTCTTCGCGGCCGGGCCGTAGCCGGCGACCGCCTCGGCGAGCGAGGTCGCCTCGATCTCGAAGCTGATCGGCAGCGCGCCGACCTGCGTCATGATCTGCGCTTCGCCGGCGTAGACGGTGCGGCGCGAGGCGTCGGCGGCGCCGCTGGCGGTGACCGGGATCAGCACCCGGATCGTGCCGAACCGGCGGTCGGTGTAGATCTCCTCGCGGCACAGCGAGGAGGCGTCCATCTGGATGTCGTCGAGGCGGTCTTGCGGGGCGGCCATGGCGCGTCCTGGTCCTGGCGGTGTCGGACCGCGGATTCTAGCGGAAGCGGCCGGCGCCCCCTGGACCGCGCGGGCGGATCAGGGGCCGAAGACGTAGGCGTCCATCGCCAGCGCCGGTCCGTCGTACCCGGCGTAGCGGCGCTCGACGCGGGCGCCCGACCCGGCCGCGCCCAGGGCGACGTAGATCGGCAGGAAGTGCTCCTCGGACGGGTGCGCGCGCGCGGCGCCCGGCGCGACGTCGCGGTAGGCGAGCAGCGCCTCCTCGTCGTGCGCGTCGAGCGTGCGGGCGAGCCATTCGCTGAACGCATGGGCGTAGGCGAACGGCGCGTCGGCCCCGTGCGCGCGCGCCATGATCCAGTCGCGCAGGTTGTGCGTGACGTGCCCGCTGCCGACGACGAGCACGCCTTCGCCGGCGAGCGGCGCGAGCGCGCGCCCGACGTTCAGGTGATGCAGCGGGTCGCGCTCCGGCTGCACCGCGAGCTCGACGACCGGCACGTCGGCGTCCGGGTACATGTGCATCAGCGGCACCCAGGCGCCGTGGTCGAGCCCGCGGCAGCCGTCGACGCCGGCGGCGAGGCCGGCGGCCTTGAGGAGCGCGACCGCGCGCGCGGCGACCTCGGGGGCGCCCGCCGCCGGATAGCGCAGCCGGTAGAGCGCGTCGGGGAAGCCGCCGAAGTCGTGGATCGTCTCCGGTTTCGGGTTCGCGCTCGCCATCGGCACGCCGGTCTCCCAGTGCGCCGAGGCGACGAGCACCGCCCGCGGCGTCGCCAGCGACCGAGCGAACGCCGACCAGGCGGCGCCGGCGCCGCCCGGGTCGACCGCCCGCATCGGCGAGCCGTGCGAGAGGAAGAGCGTGGGAAGTCGTTCGCTCATCGAAGGCTCTGGATCGGTCGCCCGCCGGGTCGCCGGCTCGGGTCTACTTGACGAGCCCTTCGGCCTTCATCGCGGCGTGCACCGCCGGACGCTCGGCGACGCGCTTCATGTACGCGGCGAGGTGCTTGAACTCCGAGACGTCCAGGCCGATGAAGTTGGTCCAGTTGACGATCGTGAACAGGTACGCGTCGGCGATCGTGAACGCGCCGCCGGCGAGGTAGGGCGTCTTGGCGAGTTGCGCGTCGACCGTTCCCAGCCGCCGCTTGATCGCCGCGATCGCGCGCTGCTTGGTGAGCTCCGGCGTGTCCGGCGCCCACAGCGGCGAGAAGCCCTTGTGGATCTCGGTGGCGATGAAGTTGAGCCACTCCATCAGCTTGTAGCGCTCCATCGTGCCGGCGGCCGGCGCCAGCGTGCCCGGCTTCTTGTCGGCGATCACCTGCAGCAGCACCGCGACCTCGGTCAGCTTGGTGCCGTCGTCCAGCTCGAGCATCGGCACGTAGCCCTTCGGGTTGACCGCGGTGTAGTCGCTGCCGTCGGGCAGCTTGTGGGTCTTCAAGTCGACCGGAACCGTCTTGGCGGCGATGCCGGCTTCCGAGAGCGCGATGTGCGGGGCGAGCGAGCAGGCGCCCGCGGCGTAGTAGAGCTTCATGGGGTCGGTCCTTGGCGGTCGGGGGAAAGGGCCGGTCCGCCGCGCGAGGCGACGGAACGGCCGGTGATCGTGAACGTGGCGATGAACGCGGCGAAATCAGGCGGCGGCGTAGCCGGCCGACACGACTTCGGTGCGGCGCAGAGCGTAACGCCCGTCGCCCAGGAGCGCGGCGATGATCGTGGCGGCGACCAGGAACGCAGGGTACTCCCAGCCGCCGTTCTGCGCGGTGAAGAGCCAGCCGTTGCCGGCGTGCGCCCAGGTCGCGCCGACGAGGATCGGGACCAGCGCCGAGGCGACGAGGCGGGTGTGGAAGCCGACGATCAGCAGCACGCCGCCGATCAACTCGGCGGCGATCGTCAGGTAGGCGAGCGGGCCGGGCAGCCCGATCGACTCGAAGAACTTGACGGTGCCGGCCACGGTGAACACCGAGATCTTGAGCCAGGCGTGGGCGACGAACATAACGCCCAGGGTGAGCCGCAGGATCAACGCGGCGAGGTCGATACGACGGTCATTCATGGACGTCTCCGTTTCGGGTTGGGCGGCCGGGGGAGCCGCGACGCAGCGAACGATAGAGATTGCTGGCAGTGAGATAAACATCGATAAGATGGACAGATTGTTGCGAACTACGCAATAATCTACCGATGGATCGATTCCAGGCGATCCGGACCTTCGTCGCGGTCGTCGAGCAGGGGAGCTTCGCCCGCGCCGCCGACCGGCTCGACCAGTCGGTGTCGTCGGTCTCGCGCCAAGTGGCCGAGCTCGAGACCCACCTGGACGCGAGGCTCCTCAACCGCACGACCCGGCGGCTGTCGCTGACCGAGGCCGGCCGCGCCTTCCACGAGCGCTCGGTGCAGCTGCTCGCGGACCTGGACGAAGCCGAGCAGGCGGCGAGCGGTGGCGCCGCGACGCCGCGCGGCACGCTGAAACTCACCTGCCCGATCACCTACGGCGTGCGCGTGCTCGCCCCGCTGGTCGCGTCGTTCGCGGCGCGCTATCCGGACCTGCGGCTCGACGTCGAACTGTCCGACCGCGCGGTCGATCTGGTCGACGAAGGCTTCGACCTGGCGGTGCGCATCGGCGCGATCCGCAACCCGACGCTGGTCGCGCGCCGCATCGGGGAGACGCGGCTGGTGTGCTGCGCGGCGCCGGCCTACCTCGCCAAGCGCGGCACGCCGGCCTCGCCCGAGGACCTCGCGCGACACGCCTGCCTCACCTACGAGTACGCGCCGGTGCGCTCGCAGTGGCGCTTCGTCGACGCTCAGGGACGCGAGCGGATCGCCAAGGTCGGCGGCCCGATCCACGCCAACAATGGCCGGATGCTGACCGCGCTCGCGGTCGAGGGCGCCGGCGTCACCTTCGAGCCGGACTTCATCGTCGAGCCCGAGATCGCCGCCGGACGACTGGTGGCGATCCTCGCCGACTACACGCCGCCGGCGATCCCGATCCACGCCGCGTATCCGAGCCGGCGGCACCTCTCCGCGAAGGTGCGCGCGTTCATCGATCATCTCGTGTCCGC
>CAZQTL010000296.1:0-4212 GCA_964595975.1 uncultured Thermoanaerobaculia bacterium
AGTGCTGGCGGCGCAGGACGAGGAATCCGGCGCCCGCAAGCAGCAGGGCGAGGCCGCCGAGACCGACTTCGGAGAGCGTCGGCACTTCGACCGGCGGCGGCGGGCCGCTGCCGGCCGTGGCGGTGACGACGACGTTGTCGACCTGGGCGTACCAGTCGAAGTCGGCGGTGTTGGGATCGTAGTAGTGGAACCGGAACATCACGTTCGCCTGGCCGACGACGGAGGCGATGTCGAGGTTGACCGGCTCGCCCGGAGTCGCGCGGAAGGTACCGTGGTCTTCGTTCCAGGTCAGCAGATTCGTCCACGGGCCGGCGGCGCCGTTGGTCGAGACGTCGACGTCGAGGAAGTCGAGATTCGCGAAGTTCTGGTAGTTGCTGTCGAAGGTGAGCGTCGCCGGCGCGATGTAGGTGCTGAGGTCGATGACCGGGGTGCGCAGCTCGGTGTCGAACTCCGCAATGCCGAACTGATCGCTGCTGACGCAGGCCACGTCGCCGCTGCCGTCGGTGAAGTTACCGGTCTCGCCGCAGCCGGCGAGGTTGGTCCACTGCACCCCCGTGCCGGCGTTGTCGATCACCGCCCAGCCGGCGGGGATGCCGCTGTCGAAGCTCTCCGACAGGAGCGCCGTCCCGAACGGCCCCTCGGGCCCCGGGCCGACCTGGAGGTCGTGGCTGTAGTCCTTCGGCCGGGACGGCTCCTGGGCGCGATTGCCCGAGCGCAAGGCGCGAACCGCGGCCTTCTTCGCCTTGGCGGCTTTGCGCGCCTCGCGCTGCGGCGCGTTCGCCGTCGGCTTGGCGCCGTCGGCACGGTGGCGCTCGGCCGCCGCGCGCTTGCTCCCACGAGCCTTGCCGGGGGCGCCGACGCGGCTCTCGGCATAGGCCGAGATCGACATCAGGGCACTCAGCGCGAACACGAGCATCGACCGCTTGTGCATCATGGTTCTCTCCGGATCTGTGAAGGAGTGCATCCTACATGGGGCCCAAGCCGGCTGAAAAGCCCCCCCTCGGGACCACGGCACGCCGCTCAGGCGAGGTGCGGAAATTCGAAGCGCACGTCGACCCGGGTGCCGTCGGGAAGGTCGAACGCCTTGGTCATCTCGCGCGGCCCCTTCTCGAACAGCTGCTCGGCGTAGAGCGCCACCCGCTGATTGAGCCGCGGCCAGCCGAGATCGCCGAAGGTGTGGCCGGCCGGCCAGATCAGGAGGACGCGCTCGCCGGCCCGCGGGGTGAGGACCGTGGCCCGGGCGAGGCGCTCGCCGCGCGCCAGGCTCTCGGTCTGCAGCTCTTCGACGCCGCGGTTCATGCCTTGCTCCGGCGCTTGCGCAGCTCGGCGACCAGGGCGCGGAAGTCCTCGGGCAACGGGGCCTCGAAGGTCAGCCGCAGACCGGTGGCCGGGTGCGCGAAGCTGAGCTCGGCCGCGTGCAGCGCCTGGCGGGGCGTCTTCACGGGCGGCTCGCCCAGGGTGCGCTTGCGATAGACCCGTTCGCCGATGATCGGATGTCCCGCCGCCGCGAAGTGGATGCGGATCTGGTGGGTCCGCCCGGTTTCGAGCCGCACCCGCACCTGGGTCGCGATGCCGAAGCGCTGCACGACCTGCCAGTGCGTCACCGCCGGCTTGCCGCGTTCGTTCGGGCGCGCCACCCAGCGCCGGCGGTGCGTGCCGTCGCCGACCAGATCCTCGCGGAAGGTGCCGCTGTCGCCGGCGAGATTCCCTTCGACGAGCGCATCGTAGGTGCGCCCCATGCTGTGATCCTCGAGCTGCTTCTGCAGCGCCGCGAGACCGCGCTTGCTGGTGGCGAAGGCGACCAGGCCCGAGCTGTCCTTGTCGAGCCGGTGGACGACGGAGACGAACGTGCGCCCGCCCGCCTTGCGCGCCAGGGCCTGCGAGACGCGCGACAGCAGGGTGTCCTTCTCGCGCTCGGTGGTCGGCTGGGTGAGGAGCCCTGCCGGTTTCACCGCCACCACCACGTCGGCGTCGGAGTGCAGGAGCTCGACCTTCGGCCCCTCGACCGGACGCTCGACCTTCCGGTTCGGATCCCAGACCAGCTGCGCCGTCGGCGCGACGTAAGCCCCCGGGTCGAACAGCAGCTGGCCGTCGACCGACACCTGCCCGCCCTCGATCACCCGCTTGGCGCGGGTGAACGAGAGCTCCGGATAGACCTCCGTCAGCCGCCGCGCGAACCGCGCCGGATAGCGTTCCGCCGTCTTCTCCGTCACTGTGCCCTCTGGAGCAGCCGCCGACCTGGGCGATGCGCGGTCACCGGATCTCCTCGAAGACGCCTTCGGCGCGGTTCTTGCGCACATTGTGCCAGGGGAAGCAGCGGCCGTTCATGGCGACGTAGACGCCCGGCGGGAGGACCTGGGCGAAGGAGAGGGCGCTGCCGAGGTTGAACAGGCCGTCGGAGCTGCCGAAGGCGAAGGGGACCATCGCGCCGGTCAGGACCACGGTCTTGTCGGCGACCGCCAGGCCCTGGGCGAGGACCGCGGCGGTCTCGACCATGGTGTCGGTGCCGTGGGTGACCAGGATGCGCGCCTCGGGAGAATTGCGGCAGGCCTCGAGCACCTGGGCGCGATGGTCGAAGTCCATCTCGAGGCTGTCCATCATGCAGACCGTCTGCACCTCGACGTCGAGCTTCGAGCGTCCGAGCCGGAGCATCTCCGGCAGGTGCGTATTGCGGAAGTACAACGCGCCGGTGAGCTCGTCGTACTCCTTGTCGAAGGTGCCGCCGGTGACCAGGATGCGGATCTTCACCGTCGGGGGCTCGCGGAGGTCACGACGCAGATTCTACTCGCTCGCCGCGCTCCGTCGCGGCGGCCGGTTCAGACGAGGAGCAGGCTGCAGCAGGTGAGTCCCGACTCGGCCTTGGCGAGCTCGGACTGGTCGACCGCGACGACGGCATGACCGGAAGCGGCGATCCGCGCCGCGGTGCGCGGAGCCGAGGCGTTCACCAGCACCGTGCCGGCGATCGCCAGGACGTTCGCCGACATCGGCTCCGACGGATCGACCTCGATCGTCCGTTGCACGCCGAAACGACTGGCGTCCACCCAGGCGGGGTTGAGCACGATTGTCGCGTCGTCGATCGCCGTCACCGCGCTCTTCAGATGGAGACAGCCGGTGACCGCGATGGCCTCGACGCTGTACCCGAACGGCGCGAGAAGGGCCCGCAGCTGCGCGATTCCCTCCTCGTCGGTGCGCGCCGACTGGCCGACGAAGAGCCGTCGGCCGAGGCGCAGGACGTCGCCGCCGTCGAGCGTCCCGGGCGCCGCGACGAACGCCAGGTCGCGATGCCGTGCGAGCGCCTGCGCGACGCTCGGAATCTCCGCCCGCCGCGATTCGGCGCCGGGACGGGTCAGCACGGCGAGCTCGTCGACGACCACCGCGGCATCCTCGACGAAGACCGAATCGGGCAGCTCGTCGGTCGGCGGCAGTCGCACGACCTCGACGCCCAGCCGGCGGAGCGCCTCCTCGTAGCGCTCGTGCTGCGCGCGGGCGCGCCCGACGTCGATCGCCACGCGAGGCAGGTGGGTGAGCTCGCAGCGGGCGAGTGACGAAGGAACGGCGCGGGTCAGAGCCAGCATGCGGGCGAGGCTACAGGAAGGAGAAGCGCCCGGCGAGCCCCGCGGGGCCGCCGGGCGGAGATGCACTCAGAACCTCAGAAGTTGACGCGGGCGGAGATGCCGTAGGTCCGCGGCGGATTCGTCAGGTAGCCGACGCGTGCCCGGGTGCCGCGTTCCTGGTCGAGGGCGAGCTCGGCGCGCTCGTCGCCGACGTTGTTGACGAACAGCGCCACGTCCCACTTGCCGACCAAGGTACCGAACCGCAGGTTGACGACGTTGTAGGCCGAGAGCTC
This sequence comes from uncultured Thermoanaerobaculia bacterium, assembly GCA_964595975.1. Classification (GTDB taxonomy): domain Bacteria; phylum Acidobacteriota; class Thermoanaerobaculia; order Multivoradales; family JAGPDF01; genus JAGPDF01. The sequence goes on from CAZQTL010000296.1 coordinate 3,848, forward strand.
CGGATCGAAGGTGAAGATGCTCTGTGTCAGCGGAGCACCGATGGTATTGGCTCCGAACGAGTTGAGATTCACGATGCCGAAGCCGGCCGCCTGGTCGCCGATCTGGGTGAAACGCGAACCGACGTACTGGTAGGTCGCCGTCACGTAGCCGAGCGACTCGTGCATCATGTGCCACTGATATGTCGCCGCCGCCGAGAGCTGGAACTCCGGAACGGTCGGCAGACGCTTGCCCTTCTCGATGCCGCCGACGATGCTGACGCGGCCGCTGGAGTCGGTCGAGGTCAGGGTCGATCCGAGCTCGGAGTTGTTGTAGCTCGCGGAGATGGCGAAGTCGAAGTGCTCGCTGGGCGCCGCCGAGAACTCCA
>CAZQTL010000297.1:0-4195 GCA_964595975.1 uncultured Thermoanaerobaculia bacterium
CTGGCGGACGAAGGGGCGCTGGTCCGTCCGGGGGACGTCGTCGCGCGCGTCGCCGACCTCGGCGCCTTCCGCCTCGAGGCGACGGCGGCCGAGCTGCACGCGCCGCGGCTCGTGCCCGGCCTCGCGGTCAGCTTCGCAGCCGCGTCCGGCGAGCGCCTCACCGGCCGCATCGCGCGCGTCGATCCGACGCTCGCCGATGCCTCGGTGAAGTTCACCGCGCTCCTCGACCGGCCCGATCATCCGGCACTCCGCAACGCGCTGCGGGTCGACGTCGACGTGGTGCTCGACGAACGCCCCGGGGTGCTCAAGGTCCAGCGGCCCTCGTTCTCCTCGGCGGGGGCACGGCAGCCGATCTTCGTCGTCTCCGGCTCGCGGCTCGAGCGCCGGCTCGCCTCCTTCGGCCTCGCCGGCCGCGACGAGATCGAGGTCCTCTCGGGCCTCGCCGAGGGCGACCGGATCGTCGTCTCCGACACCTCCGCCTTCGCCCACATCGACCGCCTCGACATCCACTAGATCCCCGGGAGAGACCCATGATCGAGCTCCAGCACGTGCGCAAGACCTATCAGACCGATCGCATCGAGACGCTCGCCCTCGCCGAGATCGACCTCACGATTCCCAAGGGCGAGTTCCTCTCGATCATGGGGCCTTCAGGCTCCGGCAAGTCGACTCTCCTCCACCTCATCGGCCTGCTCGACACGCCCACCTCCGGCGTGCTGCGCGTCGCCGGCCACGACGCCAGCCGCGCCGGCGACGCGGCGCTCGCGCGACTGCGCAACGCGCACATCGGCTTCGTCTTCCAGACCTTTCATCTCGTGCCCGACCTGGCGGTGGTGGACAACGTCGAGATTCCGCTGCTGTACCGCGGCGGAGAGCGCCGGCTCTCCGGTCGGGAGCGGCGCGCGCGGGCGCTCGCCGCGCTCGACCGGGTCGGCCTTTCCTTCCGCTCGCACCACTTTCCCAACCAACTCTCCGGCGGCCAGCAGCAGCGGGTGGCCATCGCCCGCGCCATCGTCGGCGGCCCGAGCCTGCTGCTCGCCGACGAGCCGACGGGAAATCTCGACAGCCGGATGGGCGACGAGATCGTCGGCCTCCTCGAGGAGCTGAACCGCACCGACCAGACCACCATCGTCATGGTGACGCACGATCCCAGGATGGCGGAACGCTCCTCCCGCATCGTGCGGCTGTTCGACGGCCGGCTGGTCAACTAGGACGGGAGCGCCGCCATGTCCCTCGCTCACCACCTCAAGCTCGCCGGACGCGTGCTCCTGCGCCGCAAAGGCTTCACCGCCGTCAGCCTGTTCACCATCGCGGCGACCCTGCTCGTCGTCTCCACGGCCGCGGCGCTTCTCGACGAGGTCTTCGGACACCGGCCGCCGGAGAGCCGGCTCGACCGCGCCGTCGGCCTGCTCGCCCTGGGGAGCTACGGCGAGCGCGGCGGTCAGAGCTCCGGCCCTGGCTACGGCTTTCTCGACCGCCACATGCGCGCCCTTCCCGGCGTCGCCGAGCAGACGTTCTTCACCGTGCCGAACCGCGCCGCCGCCTATGTGGAGGGCGGCAAGGTCAACCTCTTCGTCAAGCGCACCGACGGCGCCTTCTGGCGCGTCTTCGATCTGAAGTTCCTCGAAGGGGCCCCGTTCACCGACGACGACGAGCGCGATCGCAACTTCGTCGCCGTCGTGAGCGCCGCGATGCGCGACAAGCTCCTCGGCGCGGGCCCGGCGGTCGGCAAGTGGATCGAGGTCGACGGCCAGCGCTTCCGGGTCACGGGCGTCGTGGAGAGTCTCCCGATCGTCAAGCTCCTGCCCGCGGCCGATGTCTGGGTGCCGATCTCGACCGCGCGCTCGGAGCGCTACAAGTCGGAGTATGTCGGCGGGTTCATGGCGGTCTTCGTCGCCCGATCCGCCGCGGACCTGCCCGGAATCCGCGCCGAGATCGGGCGGCGCATCCACACGACGACCTCGCCGAGCCGCGACTTCCCCGTCCTTGCCGGCGGCGCCGACACCAAGTTCGAAGCGGTCTCGCGGATGATGTTCGCCTCGCGCCTCGACCGCTCGCACCCGGGGACGCTGCGCGCCCTGCTCGTCGGGCTGGGCGTCCTGTTCATGCTGCTGCCGGCGGTCAACCTGACCAACCTGAACGTCTCCCGCGCGGCGGAGCGGGCGGCGGAGATCGGCGTGCGCCGGGCGTTCGGGGCTCCCCGCCGGGCCCTCCTCGGGCAGTTCCTGCTCGAGAACCTCGTCGTCTCGCTGCTCGGCGGGGCGCTGGGCTTCCTCCTCTCGGGCCTCGCCCTCGCCGCGATCAATGCCAGCGGCTTCGTCCCCCACCTCGACCTCGGTCTCAATCTGCGGGTGGCCGGCTGGACGCTCCTCGGAGCGGCCCTCTTCAGCCTGCTCTCCGGGCTGTGGCCGGCCTATCGCATGTCGCGGCTCGCTCCCATCGCCGCTCTCGCCGGAGGCACGCGATGATTCGCCACCTGCTTCGCCTGACGTGGAACCGGAAGCGCTCGACCCTCCTGCTGCTGCTCGAGCTCTTCGTCACCTTCCTCGTCGTCGCGCTGGTCAGCACGACGGCGCTCTACCAGGCCGCCAACTGGCACCGGCCGCTGGGCTTCGATCCGACCGGCGTGCTGGTCGCCCGGATCGACTATCAGCGTTCGAGCGACGACTTCTTCGAGCCGGCGGAGGCCGAAGGTTTCGCCCACCTGCTGCAGGAGGTCCGCTCGCTGCCCGAGGTCGAGTCCGCCGCCGGCTGCCACGTCGTGCCGTTCGATCTCTCCTCGATGGAGAGCCAGTTCGAGCACGACAGCGAACGCTTCGACTCGTCGCTCAACGAGGTCACCGACGACTTCGAGCGCGTGATGGGACTCGAGATCGTCGCCGGCCGCTGGTTCTCGGCGTCGGACGACGGCGCGGCGCCTGTCGTGCTCGATCGCGACCTCGCCGAGCGCGTCTTCGGCTCGGCGCAGGCGGCGATCGGCCAGAGCCTCGACGAGTCCGACGGCGCTCAGGCGGCCCCCACCGACCGCCGGCAGGTCGTCGGCGTGGTCTCCGACTATCGCGCCGGAGGCGAGCTCTCCGGCCCGGGGAACTTCTTCTTCGAGCGCGTGCGGGTGGGCGACACCGCGCATCGTCCGCCCGGCCACATCCTGCTGCGATTGCGTCCGGGAAGCGGCGCCGGCTTCGGTGAAACCCTCGCCCGCCGCCTCCAGGCCCTCTCTCCGGACTGGTCGTTCGATGTACAGCCGCTCGCCGACTTCCGGCGCACCAATCTGCGGCTGCGCGTGGCACCCCTCGTCGCCGGCGGGATTGTGGGAAGCTTTCTCCTCGCCATGGTCGCCCTGGGCCTCATCGGTGTGGTTTGGCAGAACGTCGCCGAAAGGACGCGCGAGATCGGCCTCCGCCGCGCGGTGGGAGCCACCGGGCCGGCGATCCACCGCCAGTTCGTCCTCGAGATGCTGCTGCTCGCCGCGGTGGCGATCGTCGCCGGGACCCTGGTGGCGATGCAGTTGCCGCTGCTCGACCTGGTCGGCGCCGTGCCCGCTTCCGTGATCGTCGGCGGCCTGGCCGCCGCGGCTTCCTCCCTGCTGCTGCTCTCCGGCATCGCGGCCTGGCTGCCGAGCCGTCTGGCGAGCCGGGTCACCCCTTCCGCGGCCCTGCGCTACGAGTAGCCGTCCATGATCCTCGTCGCCGACGACGATGCCGCGATTCGCGCCTCCCTGCGGCTGCTGCTGCGTCAGCGCGGCTACGCCGTGGTCGAGGCCGCGAATCCGGACGAGGCGTTGGCGAACGCGGGAGATCCAGAGGTCGAGCTGGTTCTCCAGGACATGAACTTCTCGCGCTCGACCGGCGGCGAAGAGGGGCTCGAGCTCCTGCGCCGGTTGCGCGCGTCGCGGCCCGATCTTCCGGTCGTGCTCCTCACCGCCTGGGGCTCCATTCCGCTGGCCGTCGCCGGCATGCGCGCAGGCGCGGCCGACTTCCTCACCAAGCCGTGGGAGAACGAGCTCCTCGCCACCACGGTGGCGACGGCGCTCGGCCTCGCGCGCGCCCGCCAGGAGGTGGCTCGCGACGCCAACGGCCGCCGCGAGGCCCTCGCGGCGCGCGGCGACTTCGCCGCGATCCTCGGCGAAGACCCGAAGCTCGTGGCGCTCCTCGAGCTCGCGGCCCGTGTTGCGCCTTCGGACGCCTCGGTGCTCGTC
>CAZQTL010000298.1:0-4172 GCA_964595975.1 uncultured Thermoanaerobaculia bacterium
CAGCGGCGAGCGCGGCGATCGCCGAGATCGTCGAGCTCGGCGCGCCGCGCGACAGCCGCCCGCTCGGCGAACGCGGCGCCGCCGCCCTGGCCCGCCTGGAGGAGGTCCGCCGGGAGCTGGCGCTGCAGGATCCCGCCGTCGCGGCGACGATCGACCTCGCGGAGTTCGCCGACTTCGCGACGATCTCGGGCGCGCCGGCCTCCGGCGAGGGGGGAGCGCGCGACTTCCGGCCCTACTACGACGGCCTGGTCCTGCGCGCCTACCTCCCGGGTCGAGCCCGGCCGGTGGCCTCGGGCGGCCGCTACGACGCCCTCTTCCGCAAGCTCGGCGCGGAGGTCGCCGCGGTCGGCTTCTCGATCCGCCTCGACGCGCTGGCCGAGCGTCCGCTGGCGGAGGTGCGCCCTTGATCCGCCTCGCATTGCCGAAGGGACGGAACCTCGAGACCGCGCTCCTGGCGTTCGCGGCCGGCGGGCTCGACCTGCAGGACCTCGACAGCGCGGCGGCACGCGATTCGCGCCGGCTCTGGCACGCCTTCCCCGCGCTCGGCTGCGAAGTGCTGCTGCTCAAGGACCGCGACCTGCCGCTGTACATCGGCCGCGGCATCGCCGACTGCGGCATCGTCGGCCGCGACGTGCTCGACGAGGTCGACGGCGACCTGCTGGTGCCGCTCGAGCTCGCCGGCGGGCGCAGCCGGCTGTCGCTGATCGGCCGCGAGGGGCGAGCTCTGCCGGCCGCCGGCGAACAGGTGCGCCTCGCGACCAAGTATCCGCGCACCGCCGAGCGATTCCTCGCCCGTCAGCCGTGGAGCGCCGAGATCCTCGAGCTCTCGGGCTCGATCGAGCTCGCTCCCCTCGTCGGCCTCGCCGACTTCATTCTCGACATCGTGCAGACCGGCTCGACCCTGCGCGCGCACGGCCTGGTCGAGCTCGCGCCGGTGCGCGAGATCGCTCCCTGCTTCGTCGTCCACCGCGCCGCCTGGCAGCTGCGGCGCGCCGAGCTCGCCGAGCTCCTCTCCCGCCTGGAGCGGGCCGGGGTCGCCGCGTGAGCGGGTTTCGCGTCACGGCTGCCGGGAGCCTCGCAGGACGTCGCCTGCGGCGGCGCATCGCCGAACGCCTCGCGACGGTGCTCGATGCCAAGGTGGAGAAGGCGGTGGGCCGGATCGTCGCCGGCATCCGCAAGGGCGGCGACGCTGCGCTGCTCGAAGCGACGCGCCTGCACGACGGCTTCGCGGCCGCAGGCGTGGCGGACCTGCGTCTCGCTCCACTGCCCGAGGACAGCGGCTGGCCGAATCTGCCGCCGCAGGTACGCGAGGCGGTGGAGTTGGCGATCGGCAATGTCGAGCGGTTTCACCGCGCGCAGCTCGCAGCAGGGGGCGAGGGTTTCGTCGTCGAGGAGCCGGGCCTGACCCTCGCGGAGACTGTGCTCCCGCTTGCCCGCGCCGGCCTCTACGTGCCCGGTGGGCGGGCGAGCTACCCGTCGACCGCGATCATGACGGTCGTGCCGGCGCGCGTCGCCGGGGTCGCGAGTATCGCCGTCGCGACGCCGGCCCGCACCTACCTTTCGCAGCCGGTGCTGCGCTACACCCTGGCGCGGCTCGGGGTCGACGAGATCTGGGGGGTCGGCGGAGCGCAGGCCATCGCCGCTCTCGCCTACGGCACGGAGTCGGTTCGGCGGGTCGACGTCATCGCCGGCCCGGGGAATGCCTGGGTGACGGCGGCGAAGCGTCGGGTCGCCGGCTCGGTGGCCATCGACGGGCTCATGGGTCCGAGCGAGGTCGTGATCGTCGCCGGAGAAGAGGCGGATGCGGAGTGGCTCGCGGCCGACCTCCTGGCCCAGGCCGAGCACGATCCGCGCGCCGCGGCGCTGCTGGTCACGAGCTCGCGGAAGTTGGCGAGAGGCGTCGCGGCGGCGATCGAACGCCAGCTCTCGGCGCTCGCCACGGGCGAAACCGCCCGCGCCGCACTCGCTGTCTACGGCGGCGCGCTCCTCGTCGACGACCTCGCCGCGGCCATCGCGCTCGCCGACGAGATCGCGCCCGAGCACCTGCAGCTCGTCGGCAGCGAGATCGAGGCCCGGGCGGCGAGCTTCCGCAACGCCGGGGCGGTGTTCGTCGGTGCGCGCATGCCGGAGGTCTTCGGCGACTATGTCGCCGGCCCGAGTCACGTCTTGCCGACCTGCGGCACGGCGCGTTTCGCTTCGGGCCTCTCGGTCGAGACCTTCCGGCGGCGGACGCATCGCCTCGAGCTGCGCGACACGGCCATCGCCTCTCGCTTCGCCGCCGCTTCGGCGGCGCTCGCCCGCGCCGAGGGGTTGCCCGGGCACGCGGCATCGGCCGCCGCGCGCGAGCAGCGAGGTGGGTCATGAGCCGCTTCGCGCGACCGGAGGTGCGGGCGCTCCACGCGTACTCGCTGGATCTCTCCCCATCTCGATTCAAGCTCGACCAGAACGAGGTGCCGTGGGAGCTGCCGAGACGCGTCAAGGAGGAGGTCGCCCGCCGCCTGATCGATCGCGAATGGGCGCGCTATCCGGACTTCCATGCCGAGCGCCTGCGCAAGAGACTCGCGGAGACGCATGCTTGGACGCCCGACGGCGTGCTGGTCGGCAACGGCTCGAACGAGCTGCTGGCCGCGACGCTCGCGGCGGTGGGCGGCCCGGGCCGGGAGATCCTCGGTCTGGCGCCGAGCTTCGGTCTCTATCCTGTGTTCGCATTGCAGTCGGGGGCGAGCTATCGGGCGGTGGGACCGCGCGCGGATCTCGCGCTGCCGCTCGCGGAGCTCGAGAGCGAGATCGAGCGCGACCCGCACCGGCCGGTGCTCGTCGCCTCACCCAACAACCCCACTGGAGAGGCGATCTCACCGGAGGTGATCGAGCGTTGGGCAGGGAAGCTCGCCGCCGCGGACGCTCCGCTGCTCCTCGACAACGCCTACGGCGAGTTCTGCCGCCACGACTACCGCCCCCTCCTCGCGAGCTGCCCGAATCTGGTGATCTTCCGCACCTTTTCCAAGGCCTGGTCGCTCGCCGGCCTTCGCCTCGGCTACCTTCTCGCCGCGCCCGAGCTGGTGCGCGAGATCGTCAAGGTGAAGCTGCCTTACAACCTGGGGCACGCCGCCGCGATCGCCGGCGAGCTGGCGCTCGACAACGCCGCGGCCGTCGAACGGCGCGTCCGCCTGCTCGTCGCGCGGCGCGCGCAGTGGCGCGCGCTGCTCGAAACCAGCCAGGATGAGGTTTTTCCGTCCGAAGCCAACTTTCTGTTGATTCGCAACGAAAGGCAGAAAAGCCTGCTGGTAAAGGACTCTCTGGCGGAGCGCGGGATTCGAGTGCGCGACGTCTCCGCCGGTCCCGGTCTCGAAGGCTGTCTGCGGTTCTCGATCGGGACCGGACCAGCGCTCCGGTCCGTGGCACAAACGTTGGGTGAACAACCTTCCTTTACTGGAAGCATTTCGCAGCGGGAGCGACGATGAGACGAGCCAGCCTCCAGCGCCAGACGAAGGAAACCAGAATCGAAGTCGAGCTCGATCTCGAAGCGTCTGCGGCGAGCTCGATCGCCGTGCCGAACGGCTTCTTCCGGCACATGCTGGAGGCCCTGGCGATGCACTCGGGCCTGAGCCTGCGCCTCGCGGCGCAGGGGGACACCGACGTCGACCTCCATCACACGGTGGAGGACACCGGGATCGTGCTCGGCGAGGCGCTTGCCGCGGCGCTCGGCGACCGGCGCGGCGTGGTGCGTTTCGCGCACGCCTACGCGCCGCTCGACGAGGCGCTGGCGCGCGCTGTCGTGGACCTGTCGGGACGCGGCTACTTCGTCTGGAGTGTGCCGCCGGAGCTCGAGCAGGTGTGGGTGACGCATGAGTTCCCGCTGACGCTGGTCGCCGATTTCTTCCAGGCGTTCGCGGATCGCGCGCGCCTCACGCTCCACCTCACCGTCGTCGCCGGGCGCAATCCGCACCACGTCGCCGAGGCCTGCTACAAGGCAGTGGCGGTCGCCCTGCGGCAGGCGATCGCGCTGCGGGAAGGCGCCGGGTCGAATGCGGCGGCACCGAGCACCAAGGGAACGCTGGTCGGATGAGCCCGGCAACGACCATCGTCGATCTCGGCGTCGGCAATCTCGGCAACGTGGTGCGTGCCCTCGCCGCGGCCGGCGGCGAGCCGGCGGTCACGACCGACCCGGCGGC
>CAZQTL010000299.1:0-4143 GCA_964595975.1 uncultured Thermoanaerobaculia bacterium
GGAGAAGCCGCATCCCCAGGCAAGAGGTGGGATCATGCGGACTGCGATGAGCACGCTCGGGCGGCGGACGATGTGGCTCCTGCTCGGCGGCAGCGCGCTCGCTGCAGTTCTGCCGGCGCAACCGCTCGAGTCAGCGGACCGCTTCGAGCTCACCGTCGGTGACGACTTCGCGGCACCGATCGACGACTTCTCGGCCGCGGACGAGGCTCGTCTCGCGGCCGCGATCGAGGCAGCGCGCAGCCGCCTCTACGCCGCAGGGAAGCTGGCGCTGCCGGACCCGGAGATCGCCACCACGTTCGCCTGGCCCTTGCGCAGCGCGAATATCGGCTACTTCGCGCACTACGCCACCTCGGCGTTCGTCGACCAGGACACCGCCGCCGGCCCGATCCTCGACTGGAACTGCGGCGCTCGCACCTACGACCAGCACCACGGCACCGACATCTTCACCTGGCCGTACGGCTGGCTGTCGATGGACCTCTCCCGACTGCAGGCGGTCGCCGCCGCGCCGGGGACGATCCTCGTCCGCGCCGACGGCAACCCCGACCGCAGCTGCGCCGCGGGCGGCGGCAACGCGAATCTGATCGTGATCCAGCACGCCGACGGCTCGACCGCGATCTACGGCCACTTCAAGAACGGCTCGGTGACGCCGAAACAGGTCGGCGAGGCGGTGACGACGGGCGAGTATCTGGGCATCGTCGGCAGCTCGGGCTCGTCGACCGGCCCGCATCTGCACTTCGAGGTGCACGACGCCGGCACCTATCCCGGCCCGCTGCTCGATCCCTACGACGGCCTGTGCGAGACGCTCGCTCTCGGGAGCCTGTGGACGCTGCAGCCGGCCTACCGCCAGCCGACGATCAACCACCTCTCGACCGGCTTCGCCGCGCCGGTCATCCCCGCCTGCCCGGGGCAGGAGACGCCGAACGAGAAGCGGCTGTTCGCGAACGGCGATCCGATCTACTTCCGCGCCTACGTGCGCGACCTGACCAACGGCCTCCAGCTCGCCTTCGCCGTCCATCGCCCCGACGGCTCGCTCTACCAGTCGACGAGCTACACCGCTACCCAGGACTACAACGCCGCCTACGTCTCGTGGAGCAACCCCGGCTTCGGCGGCGGCGCCGCCGGCCGCTGGACCTACGACGTCACCCTCGCCGGCATCACCCGCACGCGCGCCTTCTGGATGGGCGCCCTCTTCGCCGACGACTTCGAAGACGCGAATCTGGCAGCCTGGTCCCTAGCCACGCCGTAGACAGCGAGAAGTTGCCGCAGGCCGGCGCCGTTGACGCCGCGAGAAGGGGGCGCGACCGTGAGGCCAAACGTGGCGAACCGAGCGCCCCCTTCTCGCGGCGGCGACGGCGCCGGCCGCACCACCGTGAGGCTAAGCGAAGCGAGCCGGTGCGCGTCAGTGCGCCGCGAGCTCGGCGAACCAGTTGAGCACCAGGTCGATGCGCAGGATCGACGGCTGCTGATCGACCGGCTGGATGCGCAGGAAACGCCTGCCGTCCGGCGCGATGCTGAAACTCGTATTGCCGGTGATGGAGCGCAGGAAGCGGCCCTCGTGCTCGACGCGCGGCAGCGTCGCCGAAAACGTCGCCCCGGGCGTCACGGCGACGGACATCAGCCGGTTGCCGTTCTGGAAGAAGAGCTCGCGCCCGTCGCGGGACCAGAGGGGTTCCACGCCCCCGTCGGCCGAGACCAGGCGTCGTTCGCCGGCGCCCGAGAACGGCGCGACGAAGATCTCCTTGCGCGACGAGACGCGGGCCTCGTAGGCCACCCAGCGTCCGTCGGGCGAGAGTTGCCCGTTCGAGCCATCCTCGGGGTAGGGGAACAGCCGCTTCGGCGTGCGATCGCCGTCGAGCGCGAGCCACCACATGCCGGAGCCGTCGGGCTCCGCCGGACCGTTTTCGTTGTAGAGCAGAATCCGTCCGTCGGCGGAGACCGAGGTCGGCGTCTGAATGACGCCGGACTTCGTCGTCAGGCGTTCTTCGGACGCCGAGCCGTCCGCCGCGATCCAGTAGAGATTGCGCGTCCCCTGTCGGGTGCCGCGGAAGATCAACCGCGAGCCGTCGGCGGACCACAGCCCGGACTGGCTGCTCACGGTCGCCGGGCCGACCGGTGTCAGCGTGCCGCGCGAGAACTCGTAGACCCAGAGCCGGGTGAAAGCCTCCCGCGTCTGCACGACGGCCCGCTTTCCATCCGGCGAGACCGCGACATTTTCGTACGCCCGCTGCGGCAGGGGCAGCGTGGTCGCCGCGCCGGCGCGGTCGATCCACACCAGGCTCTGGTCGTTCTGCGTCCCGCCGCCGAGGAGGTAGGCGAGCGTCCCGTCGTCGGAGACCGAGAAGTTTCCGCACCCTTCGTTGCCCACGCCGTCCCGCGGCTGCTCTCGCGCCGCGACCGGCACCGCCCGGCCGAGGTCGGGTTGCGACGGCTGCCAGGGCACGCTCAGGAGCTGCCCGCGACGGGTGTAGAGGAGCCTCCCGGCGCCCGCCGCATACTGCGGCGCGTTGCCGCCCGTGACCAGCAGTCGATGCGGCTGCGCCGCCGCCGATTGCAGCGCGACGTGGTGCTCGTCGTCCCCCGGCCCCGTCCACACGGAGAACAGCAGAGCGTCGGTGCCGGCGACGCGATGCGGCCAGCGGTGGCTGATCTCGCCGGCGGCCGCGTCGAAGTGGGTGTACTCGGTGGCCGCGCCGCCGCTCTCCGGCACCCGCCAGATGCTGCCGATGTTGGTCGGAGCGAAGTAGAGGAAGCCGTCGTCGCCCCAGTCTCCACCGCGATGCGCCGCCGCCTCGGCGAGCGTCTGCACCGCGGCCCCATTCACCGTGACCTTGCGCAGCTTGCCGTCGGCGAAGAAACCGATCCACTGTCCGTCGGGTGAGAAGAACGGTCCGTCGCCCCCTTCGGTGCCCTCGAGCGGCCTGGCCTCGGGCTCGTCGAGCGCGCGCACGAAGATGCGGTTCTTGCCGTCCTTCAGCCCGACGAAGGCGATCCGGCTGCCGTCGTGGGCGATCGAGATCGGCGTGAGCTGGCTCGAGCCCAGCTCGTATCCCGGCGGCAGCGCGATGCTGACGTGCACGCTCTTCGCACTGGCGGCCGGAGCGGCAGCCGCCAGCCAGCGGGTCAGGCCGAAGGTGACGAGTGCCGCAGCGGCGCCCGCCGCGAGCAGCCACGGCCACCGGACCGGCGCCCGTGCCGGCTCCGCGGCCCGCGCCACCGAGGGCTCGTCGAAACGCCCCGCCAGCGTCTCGTCGAGCACCAGGCGCGCGTCGCCGATGTCGCGCAGCCGGCTCTTCGGATTCCGCTCGAGGCAACGGCCGAGCAGACGCCGGATCTCCGTCGGTGTCGTCGCGGGCAACGCTCGCCAGTCGATCTCCTGGCGCAGGACCGCGGCGAGAGTGTCCGAAACGGTCTCCCCCTCGAACAGGCGCTTTCCGGTCAACATCTCGTAGAAGACGACGCCGAAGGCCCAGATGTCGGCGCGCTTGTCGACAGTCGCGCCTCGCGCCTGCTCGGGCGCCATGTAGGCCGCCGTGCCGAGGATGACGCCGAGCTGCGTGCCCTGCACGGCAGTGAGCGTCGGTGAGTTCATGATCGTCGGCGAGCGCGCGAGATCCGCCGCCGAAGCCGAGCTCGCGCCCGCGTCCATCGCCTTGGCCAAGCCGAAATCGAGGACCTTGGCTTTTCCTTCACTGGAAGCTTTGACGTTCTGGGGCTTGAGGTCGCGATGGACGATCCCCTTCTCGTGGGCTTCCTCGAGCGCCTGGGCGATCTGCAGCGCGAAGGAGAGGCTTTCCGTAAAGGAGAGAGGCCCGGACTCGAGGCGTTCGGCGAGCGTCGGACCGGGGACGAGCTCCATGACCAGGGCGTGCGTCGCGCCGCTGGTCTCGAGGCCGTAGATCTGGGCGATGCTGGGGTGGTTGAGCTGAGCAAGGAGCTGCGCTTCGCGCTCGAATCTCGCCAGCCGCTCCTTGTCCTCGGTGAATGCGGGCGGCAGGACCTTGATCGCCACTTCGCGCTTGAGGCGGCTGTCGGTGGCGCGGTAGACCTCTCCCATGCCTCCTTCGCCCAGCTTGGCGGTGATTTCGTACGTGCCGAGGCGGCTGCCGATCATGGGCTCCTCATCCGAAGCCGGGCGCGAAGCCG
>CAZQTL010000300.1:0-4128 GCA_964595975.1 uncultured Thermoanaerobaculia bacterium
GCTACAACAAGGTCGAAGGCAAGCCGTTCTACCGCTTCGAAGTCCTGGCCAAGATCCAGGAGGTCCTCGCCTCATGACCATCGCATCGCCGACGCTGTCGAAGAAGGACTTTCAGACCGACCAGGAGGTGCGCTGGTGCCCGGGGTGCGGGGACTACGCGATCCTGTCGGCGGTGCAGGCGGTCTTCCCGGAGCTGGGGATTCCGAAGGAGCGCTTCGTGGTGGTGTCGGGGATCGGCTGCTCGTCGCGCTTCCCGTACTACATGAACACCTACGGCTTCCACACCATCCACGGCCGCGCCCCCGCGGTCGCCACGGGGCTCAAGATCTCGCGCCCCGATCTCGAGGTCTGGATCGCCACCGGTGACGGCGACGCGCTGTCGATCGGCGGCAACCATCTGATCCACACCCTGCGGCGCAACGTCGGCGTGAAGATCCTGATGTTCAACAACCGGATCTACGGTCTCACCAAGGGCCAGTACTCGCCGACCTCCGAGGTGGGGAAGCGCACCAAGTCGACGCCGTACGGCTCGGTCGACTACCCGTTCAACGCCCTCTCGGTCGCCATCGGCTCCGGCGCCACCTTCGTCGCGCGCTCCGTCGACATCTTCCAGGCCCACCTCAAGGAGACCCTGAAGGCCGCCGCGGCGCACAAGGGCACCGCCTTCGTCGAGATCTACCAGAACTGCAACATCTTCAACGACAAGGCGTTCGCGCCAATCACCGACAAGGAGTCGCGCGACGACTCGGCGGTCTATCTCGAGCAGGGGAAGCCCCTGCTGTTCGGAAAGGGCAAGACCAAGGGGATCCGGCTGAACGGCACCGAGCTCGAGGTGATCGACCTCACCGCCGGCTTCAGCGCCGACGACTGCCTGGTCTGGGACGAGACGCGCATGAACCCGGCGATCGCCTTCATGATCGCGCAGATGGGGCCGCCCAACTTCCCGACGCCGCTGGGCGTGCTGCGGCGCGTCGACGTGCCGTCGTTCGAGTCCGGCGTCGTCGGCCAGATCCAGCGCGAGACCGAGCGCAAGGGAGCCGGCTCGCTCGACGCGCTGTTGCGCAGCGGCGACCTCTGGACCGTGCACGAGGACGGCACCGTCTCCTGAAGAAGCCGCGACCGGGCCTCCCCGAAGAGAAACCCGGAGATCGGCCGGCAGCTGCCGCTCTCGCGGCGGCGGGGAACCGCGACCCGAACGCGCTCGACCAGCTCGGCGTTCAGAGGACAGCGACGGGTCACCGCTTCACCCTGTTCGCGCCGAAGGCGAAGCGGGTCGAGCTCGCTCTCAACGTTGCGAAGCCGCAAACCCCCTTCACCGAGCTTCTCGCGCTCGAGCCTTGCGGTGATGCCGGGCAGACGAAAGGCTTCTGGCAAAGGGATGTCGATAGCCTGCCTGACACCTTCGAATATTCGTACCGGATCGATGGCGGACCGGAACTGCTCGACCCCTATGCCCGAGCCTTGACCGGCGGGGAAGTCTGGGGAGATCGCTCCTGGGAGGCGGCGGGCCGGCGGTTCCGCCCCTACCGCAGCTTCTTCCATCCGGTAACGGTGTTGGCGCCGGGTCACGGGCGCCCGCCGCGGCCGCGGGTCACCGATTCCGAGCGGGTGATCTACGAGCTGCATCTGCGCGGCTTCACGCGTCACCCTTCCTCCGGCGTCGCGCACCCCGGAACCTACCTCGGCCTGATCGAGAAGATCCCCTATCTCGTGGATCTCGGCGTCACCACGGTCGAGCTCCTGCCGCTGCTCGAGTTCGACGAGACGGAGAATTTCCGGCGCAATCCGGTCACCGGCGAGCGGCTGCTGAATTTCTGGGGCTACAGTCCGGTGTCGTTCTTCGCGCCGAAGGCCGGCTATGCCGCGGACCGGAGCGCGGGAGCGGCGCAGACCGAGCTCATGCAGATGATCGATGCCCTGCACGCCGCCGGAATCGAGGTCGTCGTCGACGTGGTCTACAACCACACCGCGGAAGGGGGCGGCGGAGCGAGCGACCCGCTGCACTCGTTCCGTGGCCTGGCGGAGGACGCCTACTACCTGCGCGACCCGGCGACCGGACGGCCGCTCGACGTCACCGGTTGCGGCAACACGGTCAACGCCAATCACCCGATCGTCCGCCGGCTGATCCTCGATTCGCTGCGTTTCTGGGCGGAGGAGATCGGCGTCGACGGCTTCCGCTTCGATCTCGCGGCGGCCTTCTATCGCGGCCTCTCCGGCGAGAAGCTCACGGATTCGCCGCTGGTCGCCGAGATCGCCGCCGATCCGAGGCTCGCCGGACGGCTGCTGATCGCCGAGCCGTGGGACGTGACCGGTTTCACGCCCGCGGCGGGCTTCCCGCCGCCGTGGCGGGAGTGGAACGGCGCCTTTCGCGACGACCTGCGGCGTTTCGTGCGCGGCGACGCGGTGCCGGCGCAGACACTCGAGCTGCGTCTCGCCGGCAGCCCGGACCTCTTCCCGCCGCCGCACCCCCAGAGTGCCGCGATCGACTTCGTCACCTGCCACGACGGCTTCCCGCTGGCCGACCTGGTCGCCTACGAGGGGAAGCACAATCTCGAGAACGGCGAAGGGGATCGCGACGGTTCGTCGGCCAACCTGTCCGCCAACAACGGCGCCGAGGGCGCGACCGACGATCCCGAGATCCAGGCGCGGCGAGCCCGTCAGGCCGCCAACCTCCTCGCCCTGCTCCTGCTGAGTCGCGGCACGCCGATGCTGCTGGCGGGCGACGAGCGCGGGCGTACCCAGGGCGGCAACAACAACGCCTGGTGTCAGGACAATGCGATCTCCTGGCTCGACTGGAGCCGCGACGACCGCGGCCGCGAGGGGCTGGTGCGCCGTCTGATCGAGCTGCGGCGGGAGCTGTCGTCGTTCCCGTTCTCCGAATGGTCCACGATCGCTCCCTTTCACGGCGCCGGCAGTCCGTCCCGTAGCCTCGCGACCATGCTGGTCACGCGCGACGGGACTGGCGATCGCGTTCTGCTGCTGGCGCTGAACCCCGGCCTCTCGGCCGAGTGCCTTCCCTTGCCGCGAGCTCCCGGTGGCGTCGCCTGGAGGCTTCTGTTCGACAGCTTTGCCGAGTCGGCCGGGGTAGCTCCCGCATCGCCAGCGCCGCGCGAGTTGGCCAGCGGCACTTCGGAGCTCCGCGTTCAGCCGCGCTCGCTGCGGATCCTCGTAACCTCTTCCGACCACTCCGAGTAGCAGCAGAGAGAGGTTCGCTCACGAAAGGGGAGAGCACCGGCATGAAGTCCTGTCTTCTTCTGATGTTGCTGCTGGCGCCCACGGCGTCGGGCTGCGCTAGCGCAGAACCGAAGCGGCCGGCGGCGCCCGGTCCTCCCCTGGCCGGCGAGATCCGCCGTCTCATGTCCGAGCACGGCGTCGTCGGAATGGCAGTCGCCGTCGTGCGATCGGGCCGGGTCGCACAGGTCGGAACCTTCGGCTACCGGAATCTCGAACGGCAGCTCCCATTGACTCCGGATACGGTGCTCTATGGCGCCTCGCTGACCAAGGCCGCCTTCGCCTACATGGTCCTGCAGCTTGTCGACGAGGGGCGACTCTCGCTCGATACCTCGATCGCTGCGCTCCTGCCGCGTCCGCTCCCCGAGTACGAGGAGTTTCGGGACCTTGCCGGCGACGACCGCTGGAAAGGGCTCACACCTCGAATCCTCCTGACCCACACCTCCGGGCTGGCGAATTTCCGCTGGCTGGAGGACGACGGTCGCCTGCAGTTTCACTTCGCCCCCGGCTCGCGCTACGGCTACTCCGGGGAAGGCTTTTACATCCTGCAGCTGGCGCTCGAGCAGGGTCTCGGACTGGATGTCGGAGTCGAGATGCAGCGGCGCGTCTTCGATCGTTTCGGAATGGCGAGCACGAGCATGACCTGGCGGCCGGCGTTCGCCGAGAATCTCGCCGACGGCTATGGCGCCGACGGCACCATGGAGCCGCACGACGAGCGCAGCAGCGTCAGCGCGGCGGGCTCGATGGATACGACCATCGCCGATCAGGCGAAGCTCTGGGCCGGGATCGTCCGCGGCGAGGGGCTCAGTCCGGAGTCGCGTGCGGAGCGGATTCGCCCCGGACTGGCGATCACCTCGCAACACCAGTTCCCGACCTTGCGTCCATGGAGCGACCCCC
>CAZQTL010000301.1:0-4126 GCA_964595975.1 uncultured Thermoanaerobaculia bacterium
GACGTGCTGGCGCAGGCAGGGGTCGGTCGAGCTCTCGGCGATCCGCTGCACGTCCGACGGCAACGCGATCAGGGCCCGCAGCGCGGCGCGCCGCACCGCGAAGAAGCAGGCGAAGCGCCGCAGGATGTAGTTGTAGGCCGGCGCGGCGATCCGGCCGCGCGGGCCCATCAGGCCGGCGAGGTGCAGGCTGCCCTGATGGACATACAAGAAGCCGGCGCGGCGGTAGAGCTTGCCGGCCTCGGCGCGGCCGGGCTGGTAGACCGGCAGGCGCGCGACGAGCGGCGCGGTGTGCAGCGCGAAGTGCTGGTAGATGGCCGCGACCTGGCGCGCGTCCTGCCGCAGGTTGCCGCCGGGCTCGAGCAGGCTCGCCATGGCGCGCATGCCGGTCAGCGCGGGCTGGAGCTCGCCCGACGCCCAGCGCGCCCCGATCGCGGGCCCGTCGATCCGCGTGCTGTAGACCCACGGGAAGGTGCCGAGGTGGAGGACCAGCGGCGTCGTCCAGCCGCACGCGCTCTCGGCCCGCGGCGGCGGGCCGGTCCAGCCGTCGCCGAAGTAGCCCGGCGCGGTGTCCGGGTAGAAGGCGCGGCGGAGCTGGCCGCCGTCGTCGTAGCAGGCGCCAGCGGCGAGGGTCGTCGGGTCCGCGGCGACCCGCCACAGCTCGCCGCTGGCCTGGCCGGCGGCGACGAGCTGGGCGAGCACCGCCTCCTGCGTGCGCGCGTGGCTCGCGGAGACGCCGGCCGGCTGGGTGCGGAGCCAGCGGGCGAAGGCGGCGAGCCCGGCCTGGTTCGTCGCGGTCACGCGGTCGCGGGCGACGCGGAGCGGGGCGAGGGTCGCCTCGAGCTCCTGCGAGAAGCCGAGGACCTCGGCGAGCGCCTGCCACTCGACGCGGTACCAGGCGTGGACGTCCATCGGCGAGCGCAGGTCGAAGTCGCCGACCAGATCGGCGAGCGCCTTGATGTCGTCGCCGTAGCAGGTGATGTCGGGGATCAAGTGAACTCCTTGGGCAGGGCGCCGACGAGCGCCGCGAACACGGCCGGCACGCCCGGCCACGCGGCGGCGCTCAGCTTCGGCGGGATCGTGGTCGCGTCGCTCAGGTCGACGCCGAGGGTCTTGGCGTCGCCGAGGAAGCGGGCGCGCACGTCGTTGTAGGTCTTGCTGCCGCGGCTGGAGGTCAGCAGCGACGGGCTCGCCCAGCCGGCCTTGATGTCGGCGTGGTCGTCGATGCGGTAGTTGGCGAGGAGCCGCTGCAGGTAGACCGTCGCGGCGAAGGCGGCCGCCCGCGGCTGGAACATCAGCTCCGGCGGCGCGCCGAGCAGCGGCGCCTTGCCGCCGACCTCGGGCACGCCGGTCCACAGGAAGTAGGGCGCGAGCAGCCCGAAGAGGCCGCCGCTGCCGAAGTTCGCGGCCCGCTCGCCGTAGCGCAGCGGCGGGTTGCGATCCTTGTTGTTCTGGTAGCCGCGGCGCGAGGCGTCGCGCTCGGCCTCCTCGTTCGCGGCGTCGCCGTTCTGCGCGGTCGAGACGAAGCGCGACTCGCGGCTGGCGATCACGGCGAAGATCCGCCCCGAGCCGACGATCCCGGAGGTCTCCTCCATCAGCAGGAAGAGCGGCCGCAGGTCGAAGGGCGTCGAGCCCCAGTTCTTCGACAGGTCGCCCTTGACGTCGCCGGACCTCGGCAGCGGCGCGAGCTCGATCGTTGGCGGTGCGGGCTCCTGCGCGGGCGGGGGCGTCCCCGGCGTCGGGCTCGGCGCGCCGGGATCGGGTGCAGGAGCTCCCGGCGCGGGCAGGCTCGCCGCGCTCGCGCGCCGGCTGTAGAAGAGCATGCCGCCGATCCCGGCGACGCCGGCGACGGTCCCGACGGTGATCCAGAAGTTGCGGCTCATGGCACTTCCTCCTGGCGCGAGAGCTCTTCGGAGAGCCGCCGGCGCGTCTGCGCCTGGCCGATCCGGTAGATGGCCACGCCCGTGGCGACGACGACGACGACCCCGGCGGCGATCACGGCCGGGTGCGTGATCGAGATCGTCGCCGGGAGCTGCGGCGGGGTCTGCGGGGCCGGGAGATCGGCGGGTGGCGGCGGCGGTGGCGGAGCGCCTGTCGACACGCCGCCCGTCCCGCCCGTCCCGCCGGGGGCCGGCGCCCCGCTCGTCGCGCCGTCGCCCGTGTCCTTCGGGACCTGTCCCGAAGTCGTGCCGACGATGCTCACCCACCCGAGCGGCGCGATCGCCTTCTGGATCGCCGTCGTGTCCCAGGTGTCGAGCGCCTTGTAGAGCGGCTCCCACTCGACGGCCTCGGGGGTGCCGCGATCGGGGAGGCGGTTCCCCGGATCGATGTCGGCCGAGTCCGCCTGCCCCCGGAGGAGTACGAGCAGCGCCGGGGTCGTCACCGTCCCCGGCTTCGGCACGGCGACGAGCGAGCCGAGGCCGCCACCGCCACCGCCACCGCCGCCGCCGCGCGGCGCGGTCACCTGCACCGCCGACCAGGGCCACGCGCTCGACGGCATCTTCTGCACGCGCGCCATGAACTCGGCGCGCGCGCTGTCCACGGCGTCGTCGTAGGCCGCCTTGACGAGGACCTCGACGTCGCCCGCGCGGAGCTGCCGCTCGGGCCCCTTGACGGTGCGCTCCAGGGCCGACAGCTCGATGAGCTGGGCCACGCGATGCCGATCGAGCAGCATGGCTTCAGGCTCCTCCCTGGTAGCGCCCGCAGAGGCGGTTGCCCGGATGGACGAGGGCGAGCTCGATGTCGCAGACCATCGTCTGCCCGGCGAGGGCCGCCGTCGCCTCGAGGGCGATGCCGTCGTCGTGGCTGATGAACTGCACCTTCGACCACTTGACGTCGGTCATGCCGGACTCGGCCACCCACGAGCGCCGCGTCACGTTGTCGACGAGGTGGAACTTGCCGTTGTTGTTGTGGCCGGCGTAGCGGATCGTCACGTAGCAGCCCTGCCAGCGCGGGTAGAGGCAGAGCGAGCTCGACGGGATCATGCCGGTCGAGTCGTCCTCGGCGACGAGGAGGCCGGTGCTCGGGTCGAAGTTGAAGTTCGGCTGCCAGACCGTGTTCAGGTTCGGCGCGAACGCGACGCCCGTGCGCCGGATGATCCGGAAGCGGGTCGGCAGCACGAAGGGCTCGTGGCCGCGGCCCCAGTTCACCGCCTCCGACTCGTTGAGCTCGTTGACGACGAGCACGAGCTGGCCGCGCGCCTCCTGGGTGAGGAACGCGATCTTGTCCCCCGGGTACATGACGAGGAACTGGATCGTCGGCTTGAGCGTGATCTCCTGGCGGAACGAGCCCGTCGCGTCCGAGGCGATCACGCGCCCCTTCGACTCCGGGTTCCACGAGGAGTAGGCGACCCCGACCAGCTTCATGCTGACCGGCGAGAAGATGCCGCCGAGGTCGGCGGCGAGGACCCCGTGGGGCCCGCTGAGGTTGAACTTGTAGTAGCGCTGGCTGGTGACGGTCGCGCTGTCGCGGCTGAGCGCCGTCGGCGACACGCCGTCCCACGCGCCTTCGGCGTTGATCTCGAGGGTGATCGCTTCGTTGGCCATGGCCTAGGTCTCCTTCGGGGGCGATCAGCCGACGCTCGACGGCGTCTTGCAGCCGCAGCGCGCCTTGCAGAGCTCGTAGAAGCGGGTGTTGTCGTAGAAGATGTTGACGTGCGCGGAGTCGAGGTTGTTGGCGCCGCTGTTGTTGGTGATCACGACCGCCAGCGTCTCCAGGCTGCCGACGTCGAGCGGCATGCCGCGGTACTCGGGGAAGGGGACCTCGAGCTGGCCGCCGTCTTTGTTGAGGAAGATGTTCCCGTCGTTCTCGTTGCCGATCTCGAGGCCCTGGTCCGAGTTCACGCCGCCCGGCACCAGAAAGAACATCACGGTAAAGTCGGAAAAATTGTTTCCGCCACCCGCGATGTTCATGTCGATCCGGATCTTCTCGGGCGTGTAGCCGGGCCGGGCCTTGTGGGTCAGCCGGATCTTCTTGCCCGGCGGGACCGGGAAGGCGTTGACGAAGTCGCCGCCGAGGCCGGTCACGATCTCCTTGAGCTTGATCAGGTTGCGGTTCGAGTACTCGTCCATCGTCCGCTGCGAGAAGTTGACGTTCCCCGGGCAGAGGAAGTTGCGGCACAGCATCTCGA
>CAZQTL010000302.1:0-4108 GCA_964595975.1 uncultured Thermoanaerobaculia bacterium
GCGCCGACACGCTCGCCCGCCCGGCGGTCGCCGCCCTCGCTCACGAGGCCCTGGCTCGCAACACGGTGCCGTTCCTTACCACCGGCCGCGGGCCGATCGTCCTCCGCCCGGCCACGGCCAAGAAGCGGTGACGGCACGGCGCCGGGTCGCGCTAGACTGGGCGGAAGCAGGACGGGACAGGACTCTCGAGGATGCAGTGTCCCCGCCGTGGCGAAGCGGAGACCATCGGACCCCTTCCAGTCGGAGGCGGAGAGCGATGAACACGACATCTCCCGAAGCAGTTGCGAAGGGCAAGATTTCCGCGCGGTTCTCGACCTTGCCGGGCGATCACCGGTTCTTCAGCTTCATGGCGGTCCTCACGGCGGTCACCATCGTGGCGGGCTTCGGGCAGACGTACGTGCCGAAGGTCGTTGCCGGTGCGCCGGCGGTCCCGTTCATCGTCCACCTGCACGCGGCAATCTTCGTCTGCTGGCTGGCCCTCTTCGTCGCACAGACTGCGCTCGTGCTCACCGGCCGGACGGCGGTTCATCGCCGACTCGGCGTCGCCGGGGTCGGCCTCGCCGCGCTCATGCTCGCGGTCGGCACGGCGACCGCGATCGCGGTCGCGCGCCTGGGTCACCGCGGAATTCCGGGTGTGGAGTTCCCCGACGCCGAAGGATTCCTGCTGCTGAACCTGATCTCGATCTTCGTCTTCGCGACACTCGTCGGTGCCGGCTGGTTCTTGCGTCGCAATCCAGCTGCGCACAAGCGCGTGATGCTGATGGCGACGGTCGGCGGACTGGTGGGTCCCGGAGTGAGCCGCCTACCCTTCGCCAGCGGGAAGCCGCCGGTCATCGGCGTCCTGGCGCTGGCTTTCCTGCTCGCCGGGCCCATCTACGACCTCGTGACCCGGCGGCGGGTGCATCCGGCATACCTCTGGAGCGGTCTTCTCGCCCTCGTCTCGATACCGCCCGTCGTCGCGCAGTTGTCGACGACCGCTGTCTGGCGGGCCATCGCCGCCATGCTGTTGCGCTGATTCAGCCCGGAGGACTTCACCGTTCTACCGAAGTGGCGGAACCCGAATCGCCGGCGCGGGCACTCGGTAAAGGCGAAGGGCCGAGGAGCGCGACCCGCCGGAAACGGTCTGCAGTTCCATGAACCCAGCTGAGGGCCCCGGGGACCTCGAGGAGAGCGGATGTCCTTCGACGAGTGCGGCAATCGCCCGGTGGCGGCTTGAAGCTCCTCCGGTTCCTTCGCGGCGGCGGTCGGCCACAAACGACCGGAGCGAGCGCGCCGGAGCCTGATCTCGACGCCTGGCGCATCGTCCGCCTGCACAACGACGAGACGCGGGAAGGTGCCGTGATGCGGGTGCGGTTCTCGAAGCCGGAGCGGCGAGACATCGCGTCGCTGCAGACGGCGATCGTCGTCAAGTGGGCCTACGAGAGCGTGAACTCGATGCCGACGCCCGAGGTGCGCGCCGAGCAGGCCGAGTTCGAGCGTGCTCTCGACCCGCTGGCCCCGGGCGAGTCCTCGGAGCTCGTCCATGTCTCCACCGGCATGGGACTCAAGGAGTGGATCTTCTACGCCACCAGCAGCGAGTCGTTCATGGAACGTTTCAATGAGCTGTTGACGGGCCATCCGGCCTACCCCGTCGAGATCGAGCTCTATGACGATCCGGACTGGCGAGTCTGGGCGGATCTCGTGGAACCCTTGCGAGAGAGAACCGATCTCTGAACCGCGAGCGCGGTCGAGCGGCGGGAGGTGTTTCACGGCTGGCGCGTGTGGCAGCATGCTGGGCGGAGTCGATTCCGACCGCACGGAAGGCGGCGAGAGCGAGGTTGAGATGGCGACGAAGAAGAGCGGGCTGGCCGCAGGCGCGGAGGCGAAGCGGAAGATCGACGAGCGCATCGCCGAGCTCGCGGGGTGGCGCGGCGAGACGCTGGCGCGCATGCGGGCGCTGATCCTCGAAGCCGATCCGGAGATGACCGAAGAGTGGAAGTGGAACGTCCCGGTCTGGTCGCACGACGGCATCGTCTGCACCGGCGAGACCTACCAGAAGGCGGTGAAGCTCACCTTCGCGCACGGCGCCGATCTGCCGGATCCGGCGCGCCTGTTCAACTCCAGCCTCGAGGGCCAGACGCGGCGGGCGATCGACCTGCGCGAAGGGGAGCCGATCGACGCCGCGGCCTTCCGCGCTCTGATCCGGGCGGCCGTCGCGCGGAACGCTCCGGCGGAGAGGAAGGCGGCGCCGCGAGCGAAGCGGGGATGACGCGCGGCGCTCTCGTCCGCGCCGCTGCCGCGGCGGCGGTCGTTCTCCTGGGTTTGGCCTTCACCTGCCGGGAGCGCTCGCGGGAGCGTTCGCCCGCGGCAGCGGCGGCGCCTGCCCCCTCGGGGGGAGAGAAGGCCGGGGCGGCGGCAGCCGAAGCGGCGCCGCCTCCGGAGTTTCTCTACGGCCGCGTCACCACCGTCGGCGGCGACCTCTACGAGGGGCGCCTGCGGTGGGGGGGAGACCAGGAGGCGCTGTGGAGTGACCTCTTCTACGGCGTCAAGCAGAAGAACCCCTGGCTCGCTTACGTTGCGCCCGAGCGGCGGCCGATGGAGAGCCGCCCGATCTCGATCTTCGGTTTCGTGGTCGCCCGGCGGGAGCGTCCGCAGGAGCTTTCCCGGCCCTTCCTGGCGCCCTTCGGCGACATCGCGCGGATCGATGCGGTCGGCACCGAGGTGCGGGTGACGCAGAAGAGCGGCAGGGTCGTCGTCCTGGCGCGCTTCGAGGCCAGCGACTTCGACGACGGCGTGCGGGTGTGGGACAACGCCCGCGGTGTGGTCGATCTCGACTCGAGGCGGATCCGCACCATCGAGCTGCTGCCCACCCCCTGGCAGGGCACCGCTCCGGTGCGTCTCTACGGCACCGTGAGCACGCGGCAGGGAGACTTCACCGGCTTCCTGCAGTGGAATCGGGAGGCGGCCCTCGCCAGCGACGAGCTGCGCGGCCGCACGGCCGAAGGCGCCTGGAGCGTGCGCTTCGACCAGCTGCGCGCGATCTCTCGCCACTCGCCGAAGAGCTCGCTGCTGACGCTCGCCGACGGCCGCGAGGTCGTGCTCTCCGGCAGCGCTGCGGCCGGCGACGGCCACCGCGGGGTCTACGTCGACGACCGGCGCTACGGCCGGGTGCTGGTGCCCTGGGAGGCGTTCGAGCGGGTGGATTTCGCCGCGGGGGCCGACGGTGGCGGCGGCGAGGGGGGCGGCGCGCTCTACGGCGACTTCCCGCCGGGACGGCGGCTCACCGGCACGGTCACGACCCGGGACGGCCGCCACCTCGCCGGCCGGCTCGTCTTCGACCTCGACGAGAGCGAGACCACCGACACGCTCGACGCCCCGGCGCGGGGCATCGACTACCTGCTGCCGTTCGGTCGGGTCGTCGCCATCGTCCCGGGGGCCGGGGGCGGGGGCGACGCTGCGCGAACGCGCGTCGGCCTCGACGACGGTGAGGTTCTCGAGCTCGAGAACGCCGGCGATCTCGGCCCCGGCAACGCCGGCATGCTGGTCTTCGGCGAAGGGACGGGGCTCCCGGTCTACGTGCCGTGGACCGAGGTCGAGCGGGTCGATTTCGGACCGACAGCCACCCCGCCGGCGGTTGCCCTCTAGGCGAGGCGGTGGGAGACTCGGACGGGGCCGTCAGGCCCGCGCGAGTGCAACCTCAAAGGAGCGAGAAGATGAGCGACAGCGGCAAGTGCCCGTTCGGTGGCACCTCCGGGAGAACGACCGCCGGCCGGGGCACCTCGAACCGGGATTGGTGGCCAAACCAGCTGAATCTGGGCATCCTTCACCAGCACGCGCCGGCGGGAAACCCGCTGGGTCCGGACTTCGACTACGCAGTCGAGTTCAAGCAGCTCGACCTGGCAGCGCTGAAGCGGGATCTCTATGCCCTGATGACCGACTCTCAGGAGTGGTGGCCGGCCGACTGGGGGCACTACGGCGGCCTGTTCATCCGCATGGCCTGGCACAGCGCCGGCACCTATCGCACCGCCGACGGCCGCGGCGGCGGCGGCACCGGCAACCAGCGCTTCGCGCCGGTCAACAGCTGGCCCGACAACGGCAACCTCGACAAGGCGCGCCGCCTGCTCTGGCC
>CAZQTL010000303.1:0-4099 GCA_964595975.1 uncultured Thermoanaerobaculia bacterium
ACTGGCGCTCGAGGAGGCCCACCTCGCCGCGCGGCGGGCCGACGCGGCAGGATCGCCGGCGGCGCAGCGCGCACTGTTCGAGAACGCCGTCGTCGCGTATCGCGAGGTGCTGGCGCGCGACCCGCAGAGCTCGACCGTCCATCGCGGCCTCGGCGCGGCGCTCCTCGCCCTGGGCAGCATCGAGGAGGCCGGCCGCGAGCTCGAAGCGAGCGTCCGGCTCGCTCCGCGCTCGCTCGAATCGCGCCTGCTGCTGGGGCGACAGCGGCTCGCCGCCGGCGACGAGGCCGCCGCCCGGAGCGCCTTCGCGGCGGCGCGCGAGATCGACCCGGCGCGCGCCCGGCAGCTGCTCGAAGGGCTGGTGCGGGCGCGGCCGGCGGATCCGTCGGCGCTGCGCGACCTGGCCCTCCTCGAGATCGTCGAGGGGCGGCGCAAGGAGGCGATCGCCGCGCTCCAGCGCGCCATGGCGCTCACCGCGCCGCAGGACTTCCCGCCGCTCGTCCGCCTGACCGGCCTGGCGTCGGCATTGCCGTAGGTCGCGGAGTCCCGAGTTGGAGCGCCTGCGCATCGCCCTGCTGTCGTACGAGTACCCGCCCGAGACCGGGCTGGGCGGCATCGGCACCTACACCTGGACGCAGGCGCGCGCGCTGGCGCGGGCAGGGCACGAGGTGCACGTTCTCGCCGGGGCGACGACGCCCGGGGCGGTGCGCAGCGAGCGCGACGGCGAGGTCGTCGTCTGGCGCGACGGCGGCGCGCGATGGGCGCATCGGCTGGGCGCTCCGCTCGGCGCCATCGGCTGGTGGTGGAGCCGCAATCGCCTGACGAACGGCCTGCGGATGCGCCGCCTGCTCGAGCGCGTCGCGAGCCGGAGTGAGCTCGACCTGATCGAGGTCCCGGAGTGCGGCGGCGAAGGCCTCTTCCTCGGCCGCCGGTGGGCGGGCCGCGAGATCGTGCGGTTTCACTCCCCCGCCGAGCTCATCATGCCGTTCTACGCCACGCGCGCCGGCGACCGCCGGCTGTGCGCCCGGCTCGAACGTCGCGGCTGGCGTCGCGCCGCGGCGGCGACCGCCTGTTCGGAGTTCCTGGCACGCGAGGTCGTCGGGCGGCTCGGCTACGCTCACCCGGTCGCGACGGTGGCCAACGGGATCGATCTGGAGGAGGCCGACCGCACCGCGGGATTCGACCTGCGGGCGGCGATCGGCGCCTCGGCACACGAGCCGGTGGTGCTTTTCGCCGGCCGCTTCGAGCCGCGCAAGGGCTCGGCGCTGCTCTGCGACCTGGTTCCCGAGCTGCTCGCCCGGCGCGCGGTGCGCTTCGTCGTTCTCGGAGAGGACCTCTTCGGGCAGGGCGGAGCCGAGCTCGCGCCGCGTTGCCGCGAGCGCCAGCGAGGAGAGTCGCTGCACCTGCTGGGCCGGCGACCCTTGGCCGACGTGCGCGCGGCGATGCGCCAGGCCGACGTCGTGCTGTTGCCGAGCCGCTGGGAGAACGCCCCCTATACGGTGCTCGAAGCCATGGCGGCCGGCGCGCCGCTGGTGGCGTCGCGCGTCGGCGGAATCCCGGAAATGGTCGAGCCGGAACGCGAAGCGCTGCTCGTCGCGGACGAGGACGCGGCCGGGCACCTCGCGGCGATCGAGCGTCTGCTCGACCATCGCGATCTGGCGCAGAGTCTGGGACGGGCCGCGCGGGCGCGGGTCGAACGGGAGTTCACCGCCGACCGCATGGCCGCCAGGTCGCTCGAGCTCTACCACCGCGTCGCGAATGCGGGAGCGTGAGTGACCAAGGCGCCGAGCGCATCCGCATCGATGAAGGTCGGGCCGCTGCACGGCCTCCTGCGCCGTCTTCGTGGAGGGTTGAGAAGGCGTCGCGAGACCGCTCGCCGCCAGGCCGAGCACCAGTCCCTCGTTACTGAGCTTTCCGCCGCGGCCTCCGCTGTGGTCTCTCCGGCGGCAGCTCCGCGCCTGCTGGCGATCGGCTCCTGGACCTTTCCGGTCTACTCGCAGAGCTTCGTGTATCAGGAGCTCGCGGCGCTGGTCGCGGCCGGTTTCGATGTCCGCCTGGCGTGCAGCGAACGGGGCGAGCCCGCCGCCCTGCCGCCGCAGTGCGCGCCGCTCGCCGGCCGTGCCCTGCACCTGCCGGGCGAGCGCGCGATCACCCGTCGCGATCTGGCGCACTTCCGGCGAGCTCGCCCGGCCGGCGTAGCGCGGGTGCTCGCGCTGCTCGCCGCGGCCTCCGGCCGCACCGAGCGTGAGCTCCTCGCCGATGGCCACGTGCTGCGCGGCTTCTCGCTGGCCCGGATCGCCGAGGCGTGGCGGGCCGATCTCGTTCACAGCTACTTCTTCTACGAGGGCAGCCTCGCCGCCTTCGTCGTGCAGCAGCTGCTCGGCCTGCCTCGCAGCGTCACCTGCTACGCCGATCACCGGCTCGACGATTATCCGCTCAAGCTCGTGTCGGCACAGCTCGCGCGCGCCGATCTCGTCGTCGCGACCTCGGAGCGCGCGCGGCGCGAGCTGACGGAGATGGCCCCGGCCTGCGCTCCGCGGACGATCGTCAAGCCGAACGCGGTGGACGGACGGTTCTTCGCTCCGGTCGCGCGCGCGGAGCCGCCCGCCGGCGCGCCGTTCCGGCTGCTCTCGGTGGCGCGCATCGACCCGAAGAAGGGGCTCGGCGATCTGGTCGCGGCGGCGGAGGAGCTTCGCCGGCGGAACGTGCCGTTCCGGCTCGATCTGGTCGGCGGCGCCGAGCCGGGCTCGCCGTCGGGCGCCGGCGAGGAGGATGCCCTGCGCTCGGCGATCGCGCGCTTCGGCCTGGGCGACATCGTCACCCTGCGCGGCTTCCTTCCGGCCGAAGGCGTGCGCGCCGCGCTCGCGGCGGCGGACCTCTTCGTCGCGCCCTACGTGGAGACCGAAGGCGGCGACAAGGACGGCATTCCGACCGCCCTGCTCGAGGCGATGGCGACCGGGCTGCCGGTGGTGGCGACGCGCTCGGGGGCCGCGCCGGAGGTTCTCACCGACGGGGTGGACGGCAGGGTCGTCGCTTCCGGAGCGCCGGCGGAGCTCGCGGCGGCCATCGCAGCGCTGCTCGCCTCTCCGGGCGAGCGGGCGCGGCTCGGCGCGGCGGCGGCGCGGACGGTGCGGGAGAGGTTCGAGATCGGGGTCTGCGAGCCCGGGCTGGCGAGACGCCTGCGCGCTCTCGCCGCCGGCGCGCGCAGCAGCTAGTTCTTCGGCAGCGTCGGCGGCGCCGGCGACTCCGCCGGGGCGAGCGGAGCGATCGCCGCCAGCCGGGCGGCGTCGACGGTCACCGGTGTGCCGGCGAGGAGCTGGGCGTAGAAGGCCGCGCGCGCGGCCTCGCGCCGTTCCATCGGGATGCGGCTGCGGATCCCCGCCGCGAGCTTCTCGATCGGCGCCGGCCTGGCGTCCTCGCGCTCGACGAGCTTGAGCAGATACCAGCCCTTCTCGTGGCGCAGCACCTCGGAGAGCGCTCCCGGCGCCGGCAGGGCGAAGGCCGCGCGCACGAGCTCGGGTCCCCAGCGGTACGACTCCGCCTGCCCCTCGTAGATCCAGCCGAGCTCGCCGCCGACATAGCGCGTCGACGGGTCCTCGGAGAGGCGCTTGGCGAGCTCGCCGAAGTTGCGCACGTCGGAGGGCAGGGCGGCCGCCTCGCGGCGCGCCTCGACCAGCCGCTGCCGCGTCTTCTCCACCTGGGCGGCATCCGCCTTGGCGGAGACGGCGAGGAAGATCCAGGCGGCGCGCAGCCGCGCCGGGGTCAGGAACTCCTCGCGATGCGCCTCGTAGAAGGCCGCGACCTCTTGCGGCGTCACCTCGATCCCGTCGAGCAGCGGATCGAGGTGGGCACGCAAGTACTGCGTGGTGAGCATGCGCTCCATCGTCGCCCGGTACTCGGGATCGCGATCCAGACCCTCCCGGCGCGCCTGCTGCAGCGCGACCTTCTGCTGGACCATCTCGTCGAGCAGCGCCCGACGCTGCTCCACGGTCGAGAACTGACCCGGGACACGGCCGCCGCGGCGCGCCATCTCGGCGCGGAACTCGTCCACCGTGATCGCTTCGTCACCGACCCTGGCGAGCACGACCGGCGCCGGGCCGGG
>CAZQTL010000304.1:0-4050 GCA_964595975.1 uncultured Thermoanaerobaculia bacterium
GTCTCGGCGCTCCTCGGCCGCATGCCCTCGGCGGTCGGCTACCAGCCGACGCTCGCCACCGAAATGGGTGAGCTGCAGGAGCGCATCACCTCGACCAAGCGCGGCGCGGTGACCTCGATTCAGGCGATCTACGTGCCGGCCGACGACTACACCGACCCGGCGCCCGCCAACGCTTTCACCCATCTCGACTCGACGGTGAACCTCGAGCGCTCGATCGCCGAAAAGGGCATCTACCCCGCGGTCGATCCGCTCGCCTCGTCGTCGCGCATCGTCACCGCCGAGATCCTCGGCGAGCGCCACTACCAGGTGTCGCGCCGCGTGCAGCAGATCCTGCAGCGCTACAAGGACCTGCAGGACATCATCGCGATTCTCGGCATCGACGAGCTCTCCGAGGACGACAAGGTCATCGTCCGCCGGGCGCGCAAGATCGAGCGCTTCTTCTCGCAGCCGTTCTTCGTCGCCGAGCAGTTCACCGGCTTCGCCGGCATCTACGTCAAGCGTGAGGACACCATTCGCTCCTTCGAGGAGCTCTGCGACGGCAAGTGGGATCACCTGCCGGATCAGGCGTTCATGTACGTCGGCACCGTCGAGGAAGCGGCGGCGAAGGCCGAGAAGATGGCGGCGGCCTGACCATGGCTTTCCGCCTTTCGGTGGTCACGCCCGAACGTGAAGTCCTCTCGCTGGAGGCCAAGTTCGTTTCCTTCCCGGCCTACGACGGCGAGATGGGTATTCTCACGCAGCGCGCCCCGCTCCTCGCCAAGCTCGGAGCGGGACTGCTGCGGGTCGACGAGGCCGCCGGCGGCAAGCGCCGGCTGTTCATCGCCGGCGGCTTCGCGCAGATGGTCGACGACAAGTTGACGCTCCTCACCGAGGAGGCGCTCGAGCCGGAGAAGGTGACCGCCGAGCTCGCCAAGAGCGCTCTCGCGGCGGCCGCGAAGCTGCCGAACCGCACCGAGGCCGAGAACCAGCGCCGCGCCCAGGCCACCGCCCGCGCTCGTGCCATGGCCCACCTCGCTCGGGCCTGAGGAGCCTTCGTCACGGCCGAGCCGCCCCGCCTCCCGGCCCCGGCGGGCGAACCGCGCTCGGAATATGACGAGCTGTTCGCCCCCCCGGGCGAAGAGGAGCAGCGCACCACCGTCGCGGTTCGCCGGGCCTTCCGCGACGCCGCCAGTCCCTACCTGTCGAACCCGCTGCCCTGGTTCTCCTGGGCGCTCCTCCTGCCGGCGGCAGCGCTGCTGACGCCCTACGCCCTGGGGCTCGGGCGCGAGCCCGGAGTCACCATCCTGTGGTCGCTGACGATTCTGCTCGGCGGCGCCATCGAGGGAGCGACGATCCTGCGCCAGCAGCGCCGACGCAGCCGCTCGACCTTGGGCGCCTGGGCGATGCGGGCGCAGGGCAATCTCTCGCTCGTCGCCGTCGTCCTGTCGGGTCTGCTGGTATGGATCGACGGCGCGCGCCACCTGCCGGCGCTCTGGCTGCTGCTGCTCGGCCACAACTTCTTCTCGCTCGGCGGACTGGCTTTCCCACCGATGCGTCTCGCCGGGCTTCTCTACCAGGCCGGAGGCCTCGCAGCTCTCGTCCCGGGCTCGCGGCCGTTGTGGGCGATGGCGGCGGCGACCGCGCTCGGCAACTGTTGGATCGGTTGGGGCGTGATTCGTGAACGGGCGCGCGACCGCGCGCTTCAGGCGGCCGGCGAACCGGAGAACGGCGTCTCGTAGGTGCTGGAGCCGCTCAGCCGGTCGGCGAGCGAGCGTCCCGAAAGGGCGAGCAGGCCCGGCAGGCCGAGAAGCGCCCAGGTCAGCCAGTGCCCGAGCCAGCGCAACGCCGTCTGCCCGAAAGACAGCGGCTCCGTCTCCTCGCTGCGCGCGATCAACCCCGACCAGGCCATTCCCGGAGTCTGCCCCCAGAAGGCGAGCGACACCACGCAGTAGAGGAAGGAGAACGACAGCAGGAAGACGAGCAGCGCCGGCAGCGATTCGACGCCGATGCGCGCGCCCAGGAGTGTCGCTCCCACCGCGGCGACGCCGCCAGCGGCGGCGAGGATCGCCAGATCGCCGCAAGCCGCCCGCAGGCGGCGCGGAAGGGCAGCCGTCGGCGTCATCGGCTGGTTCGCGGCCTCGAGCGCCGGCTCTTCGCGTGCCGGCGCGCGCGGAACCGGTATCGGCCCGCGCGCCGCGGCGACCGGCATGGCCGCATAGACGGGTTCGGGCGGCGCGGCGGCTTCTCGCCGGACGGGATCGAGCTCGGCCTCCCCGAAGAGCGGCAGCGACTCCGGACGTGCGCTGCGGCGCGAGCTGCGCCGCGTCGGCGCCTCGCTGCGCGCGTTGTCCGTCGGCTGCGGACCCACCGGCGGCGGACCCGAGAGCGGCAGGTCGAACAGGAACGGCTCTTCGGGTTCGCGGCTCATCGCGCCGGGAGGTTGCGGACGAAGATCTCGAACAGCAGGTCCTCGTTGCGCTGGCTGTAGACGTTGGCGAAGGCGGCGAGGCGCTTGAGCGGCGCATCCTCGGGATCGAGCGCCAGCGCTTCGCGGAACTTGTCCGCCGCCGCCGCCGGGTCGCCGCGCTGCAGGTCGAGGATCCCCAGGTTGTAGTAGGCGTCGATGATCAACCGGCGCACGTCCCGGTTCCCCGGCTCCGCCTCGCGGCGACGCCAGAGCTTGTTGAGCAGGAAATCGAACTCGCCGTCGCCGTACATCTTCAGCTCTTCGGCCAGCGGCGCGAGACCCTGCTTCGCCTGCGCCTGCAGCTGCGTTTCGGCAGGCGAGAGCGGTGCGATCGCCGCCGCCTGGGTGAGGCTGCGGTCGCAGCGCAGGAACTCCTGCTCCCGGCAGGCGCGCTCGGCACCCGCGACGAGATCCTGGCGCTTCTGCTGGCGATCCGGAGGCAGGGCCGCCGGCACCGGCTCGGCCGGCTTGATCAGCGCCTCCCACTGCGAGATCAGCGATTGCGCCTCGGCGTACTGCGGCTGTTGCGGCGGCAGGCGGCGCAGTTGCGCGATCGCGACCGCCGTCTTGCCCTCCGCGTGCAGGTTCTTCGCACTGGCGATCGGATCGACCGTGGTGGGCGCTGCGGCCTCGAGCGGCTCCTTGGAATTCGGGAACAGGCTCGCCCGATTGCGCAGCAGCAGCCAGCCGCCGGCAATCAGGAGCAGCAGCACGGCGCCACCGATCCACAGGAAGCCCCGGGCCGGGGCGTTGCGGCGCTTCGCCGCCACTGCGAAATCCGAGCGCTCGCCCGCGCCCCGGGGAGCTCCCGCGCCGGGCTCGGGCGGCACCAGGATCTCTCCGCTCACGTTCTCGCGGCTGACGCGCGCACTGGCACGCGGTCCGTCTCCCGCTGCGCCCGGCGCCTCGCCGGGTCGCAGGGCCGCCGTGGCGCTTCCGGCGGCGACCGCCGGTGCCCCTACCTGCCGCTCGCGGATCTTCTCCTGGTACTCGAGCGCGACGAGGTGTCCGGGAGAGAGCTCGAGTACGCGATTGAAGGCGAGCTTCGCGGGCTCGAAGGCGCCGCTGTCGAAGCGCGCCACCCCTTCGTGAAAGATCTCCTCGACTTCGCGCTCCCTTTCGGCCTTCAGCTGACGCGCCTTCTCGATGCGCCTCGCCGCTTCCTGATGGTCGATGTCGATGAGGAAGATCCGCGACCAGGCGTCGATGGCGGCCTGGTACTCGCCGCGATCGCAGGCTTCCTGGCCGCTTTCGAGCAGCTCCGAGATCCGCACCGAATGCTCACCGGACCCACTCGCTGCGTCGCCGGCCTGCGGTTCGCCGAACGAGTAGTCGTCCTGCGCCAGGCCGGCGAAGGAGAAGTCGACCTCGGGGAGCTCGAGATCCGGTGCGACGGCGGGCGCCGGCGGTGCAGGCTCCTCCTCCATCTGGATGCCGCGCCGCCGCCCGCCCATGGAACGCTCCGGGTCGGTGTAGAACTTCTGCGCCTCGTCGAGAGCGAGGATCTCGGGATGCTCGGCGTCGAGCGCCCGCGCCTTGCGCATCAGTCGCTCGGCCTCCTCGTGGTCGCCCATCTGCATCGCCTGGCGGGCCGAGTCGACGAA
>CAZQTL010000305.1:0-3893 GCA_964595975.1 uncultured Thermoanaerobaculia bacterium
TTCAGTTCGTCCTGGTTCATCCCGATCTCCCTCGCCGGAAACCGCATTCTACGGGTGGACGCCTCGGTGCGACGCCCCGTCCGGCCGCCGGGAGAACCCGCCGGCCAGCCGGGACGGCGAGGGCCCGGCGGCGCGATTCCCGGTTCCGGTATCGTTCGCTCCGGCGAGCCTGTCCCGCCGGCCGCACCGACCGGCGATCGAAACGAACACGCGACGAGGAGTCGAGACGACCATGCGAGTTGCACCCAGCCGATGGCAGGATCTGCCCTGGTACCTGCGCCCGTTCTTCCGGCGCCAGCGACGGCGCTACGGCCAGCTGCTGACGCCGGCGATGACCTGGGCGCGGGTGCCGGCGCTCTACGGCCCGCTGCTCGGCTTCTACGCCGCGCTCGAGCGGCGCCGCTCGCCGCTGCCGCCGCTGCTGCGCTCGCTCGTCCAGGTGCGCGTCTCGCAGATCATCCATTGCGAGTTCTGCGTCGACTTGAACGCGGCGATCGCCGCCGAGCGCACCGGTTCGATGGACAAGGTCTGGGCGGTGGAACGCTGGCGCGACGACGACCGGTTCAGCCCGGCCGAACGGCTCGCGCTCGAGTACGCCGAAGCGATGTCGCAGGCGGGCGAGGTCGGTGACGAGCTCGCCGCCCGTCTGCGCGACCACTTCGGCGAGCCGGCGCTCATCGAACTGACCGCCCTGATCGCGTTCCAGAACCTGTCGGCGCGCTTCAACGCCGCCCTCGCGATCGAGCCGCAGGGATTGTGCCGGGTGCCGCGCTGAGCGGTGTTCGCGGCGTTCCTAGGGCGACGGGGCGCAGAAGCGCACCCCTTCGCCGATCCACCCGAGCGCACCGGTGAAGTTCGCGTAGACGCCGGCACTGGTCGTGAAGCGGTGGTTGGGGGCGCCGCCGATGCCGTTGTTGTAGATCCGGTACACCGGGGTGGTTCCGCCGGGACAGACCCCGGCCGTCGGCAGCGGCGCCAAGAACGCGACCGCCTCGTACTGCCAGTCCGGATTGTGCTTGAGATCGAAGCATTCGCCGGCGTGCTCGGTGTAGAAGTGCGAGCTCTTCGGCGCGAAGCTCACGGTGAAGAAGCGGCAGACCGGCACGCCGCCGTTCGCGGGACCGTCGTAGACCTTGAACGAGGCGCCGGTGCGGACGAACGCCCCGCCGAACCCGCCGCCGTCGAGCAGCGCGATCTCGGTCGAGAACGCGGTCATGAAATAGTGGCCGAAGCCGGCATGGAAGTACTCGACCACCTCCATCGGCGCCGGAGATGCGACATCGCCCTCGATCGCGACGCCGACGCCGGGGCCGCGCTCCTCGTGGGTCTCGACGGTTCCGCCATCGGTCTGGACGATGTCGTCGCAGGGCCGGAACCCCATGTCGTAGGTCACCACGTCACCGAGAATCGGTGTCGTCATCGACTGAATGAACGAAATCCGCGAACCCGGCGGCACAGGGATGTTGCCGAAGTCGAAGGTCGTCTCGCTCAGCGTCGGCGTGACGCCCTTGAGGAGACTCGCCGTTCCGATCACCGGGCCGTCGAAATCCCCCAGACGCGCGGTGAGTCGGAGCGTCCGGTTGGAAGCGATGTTCGCGCGGTGGCGCAACTTTATCCGGCGGATCGAGACGCCCGGGTACGAGGTGACGACGAATCCGGTCTCGATCGAATCGACCACTCCGGCGCCGGGACTGTACGGGCAGCTGAACGTTGTCACGTTGCTGATATCGATCGGCGCCCCTGCGATCACCAGGCCGACGCTGTCGCGTCTCGGGACGTCGATCGGCGCCGAGGTCCCCTGGGTCTCGGTGACGCCGGGGCACGGGCCGACACCGGTGTCGAAGCTGACGGCGTCGTCGCCCAGGATCACTTCGTGCTGGAACGCGAGCAACCCGTTGCGCGGGACGCGGACGCCATCGAAGTGGAAGCGGGCCGGCGTGAACGGTCCGGTCGTCAGGTTCACGAGCGCCCCGGTGACACCCAGGATCGGTCCGTCGAAGGACGTCGCCCGCATCGTCAGACGGATCGAGCGCAGTCCCGGCGTCGCGACCGCGTGGTAGCCGAGCGTCACGGTGTCGACCGTATCGCCGGCGTAGTTGGAAACGTAGAAGCCGCGCCCGAGGCCGTCGCCGGTTCCTCCGAACGGACAATCGACGACGGTCGCCGCGTCGATATCGGTCGTGGCCGCGATCATCGCGACACCCAGGGCGACCCCATGCAACCAGCGGATCCGACCAGGCATGCGTTCCTCCCGTTCGATGAGGAGGCACGAGCCTACGCCGGCAGGCGCCCGGGGCGCTGCCGAATAATCGACGTCATCCCCTGTGCCGGGGAAACCTGTTGGCCTAGCGTTTGCGCGCCGGCGGCAGGTCGGTGCAAACCCCTTCCGCTGCCTCGGCGGCCAGTCCGATCGACTCGCCGAGCGTCGGATGTGGGTGGACCGTACGGCCTATGTCGACCGCGTCCGCGCCCATTTCGATCGCGAGCGCGATCTCGCCGACGAGATCGCCGGCATGCGTGCCGACGATGCCGCCGCCGACGATCCGGTGCGTGGCGGCGTCGAACAGGAGCTTCGTGTGGCCCTCGTCCCGGCCGTTGGCGATCGCGCGGCCCGACGCGGTCCACGGAAACAGGCCCTTGGTGACGGCGACGCCCTTGGCTTTCGCCTCGTCCTCGGTCAGCCCGACCCAGGCGATCTCCGGATCGGTGTAGGCGACCGACGGGATCACCCGCGCGTCGAAGTGGCTCTTCTCGCCGGCCGCGGCCTCGGCGGCGACGTGGCCCTCGTGCACCGCCTTGTGCGCGAGCATCGGCTGACCGACGACGTCGCCGATCGCGTAGATGTGCGGCACGTTGGTGCGCATCTGCGTGTCGACCGGGATGAAGCCCCGATCGGTGACCGCGATGCCGGCCTTGTGCGCCGAGATCTTCTTGCCGTTGGGCGCGCGGCCGACGCTCATCAGCACCAGATCGTAGGGCTGCGGTCCCTGCGGCGCGCCTTCCCCCTCGAACGTCGCGTACACCGCGTCGGCGCGCGCGTCGACGGCGACGGTCTTGGTCTTGGTCATGATCCGGTCGAAGCGGTGCCGGTTCGTCTTCTCCCAGACCTTGACGAGGTCGCGATCGGCGCCGGGCATCAGGCCGTCCATCATCTCGACGACGTCGAGCCGCGCCCCGAGCGTCGAATAGACGGTTCCCATCTCGAGGCCGATGATCCCGCCGCCGATGACGAGCATCCGTTTCGGGATCTGCTCCAAATCGAGCGCCGCCGTCGAATCGAGAATGCGCGTGTCGTCCGGGATGAACGGCAGGCGCACGACCTGCGAGCCGACGGCGACGATCGCCCGCTTGAACCTGACGACCTTCTTCTCGCCGGTCTTGTCCTGACCGGCTCCCTCGGTCAGCTCGACCACGACGTGATGCGGGTCGAGGAACTGGCCGACGCCCCGGATCGTCTCGATCTTGCGCGTCTTCGCCATGTGCGCGAGGCCGCTCGTGAGCTTGCCGACGACCTTCTCCTTCCAGCCGCGCAGCTTGGCGAGATCGACCTTCGCCGCGCCGAAGTCGACGCCGTGCATCGCGAGCGCGCGGGTCTCGTCCATGACCGCCGCGACGTGGAGCAGCGCCTTCGACGGGATGCAGCCGACGTTGAGGCAGACGCCGCCCAGCGTGCCGTACCGCTCGACGATCGCCGTCTTCATGCCGAGGTCGGCCGACCGGAACGCCGCGCTGTAGCCGCCGGGCCCCCCGCCCAGGACCAGCATGTCGCATTCGACGTCGACCTTGCCCGTGTAAGAGCCGGCGGGTGCGACGGCGACCGCGGGGGCCGGCGCGGGCGCGGGGGTCGTCGCGGGCGCGGGTCTCGCTGCTGGCGCGACCGGTGCCGGCTTGGC
>CAZQTL010000306.1:0-3859 GCA_964595975.1 uncultured Thermoanaerobaculia bacterium
AATCCCCACAGGCGTCGTTGGCATCTGTTGTACGGCCGGAGCCGTCGCCGCTGCGAGAAGGGGGCGCTCGGTTCGCCACGCTTGGCCTCACGGTCGCGCCCCCTTCGCGCAGCGTCAACGGCCCCGGCCTACTGCGGCATGTGGTCAGAGCTTCTTTCACCCCTGTACCGACGAGGGGTGGCTGGACCGAGGGCTCCCATGGGGCCCGGAGCCCGTTTCTTCAGGGCGAGGACCCCATGGGATACGGGCCAGACAGGACCCCGAGCCGACTCCGAGAACGGGCCACCGGGCCAGACATAACCCCGACCGGAGACTTGCCAAAGGAGCCGCGCTAGTCTCTGTCTCATGCGCCCGACCCCTCTCCTCCTCGCCCTCGCTCTCGCCGTCCCCACGCTCGCCGCGGCCGCCGATCCCTGCGACCTGCTGATCACCGGCGGCAAGATCGTCGACGGCACCGGTGCCCCCTGGTTCCGCGCCGACGTCTGCGTCCGCGACGGCCGGATCGACGCCATCCAGGCGCCCGGCAAACTCGCCGCCCGGCCGGCGAAGCGCACCATCGACGCCACCCATCTGGTCGTCGCCCCCGGCTTCATCGATCTCCTCGGCCAGTCGGAGTACGCCGTGCTGGTCGATCCGCGCGCCGCATCGAAGATTACGCAGGGGATCACCACCGAGATCACCGGCGAGGGGAGCTCGATCGCCCCGACCAACGAGCGCCAGATCGCCGAAGGCGAGGACGTCTGGAAGCACTACGGCGTGCGCCCCGACTGGACCGATCTCGAGGGCTACTTCCGCGCCTTCGAGAAGGCCCGCCCGGCGATCAACCTCGGCACCCTCGTCGGCGCCGGCGGGGTGCGCGACCTGGTGGTCGGCAAAGAGAACCGCCCGGCGACGCCGGAGGAGCAGGCGCAGATGGAGGCTCTGGTCGATACCGCCATGCAGCAGGGGGCCTTCGGCCTCTCGACCTCGCTGCAGTACGTCCCCGGCCGCTTCGCCTCGACCGCCGAGCTCGTCGGTCTGGCGAAGGTGGCGGCGAGATACGGCGGTGTCTACTTCACCCACCAGCGCTCGGAGCAGCGCGAGATCGACGCCTCGATGGACGAGGTGATGACGATCGCCCGCGAGGCGCAGATCCCGGCCAACATCTGGCACTTCAAGACCGCCTGCCGCGAGAACTGGGGCCGCATGCCGGAGATGCTGGCCAAGGTCGCCGCGGCACGCGCCGCCGGTCTCGACGTCGCCGTCAACCAGTATCCGTGGCCGGCGGCGATGAACTCGCTGGTGGCGAACCTGCCGCCGTGGGCGCAGGAAGGGGGCACCGACGCCACCCTCGCGCGCCTGAAAGACCCGGCGACGCGGGCGAAGATCAAGGCGGCGATGCGCAGCGACGACCCCAGCTGGGAGAACCAGTTCCGTTGCTCGGGCGGGGCCGAAGGCGTGCTCGTCGGCGGCGTCCTCGACCCCAAGGCCGCCTCGGCCTCGGGCAAGACGATCGCCCAGCTGGCCAAGGAGCGCGGGGTGGATCCGGAAGACGCGCTCTTCGACCTGCTGATCGCCGACCACCTGAATCCGTCGAACATCCTCTTCATCATGGACGACAAGGACGTCGAGACGGCGCTCGCCGATCCGTTCGTCGCCTTCTGCACCGACTCGGGCGCCGGGGCGCTGGACGGCATCCTCGCGGAGCCGGGCTCGCACCCGCGCGGCTGGGGCTCGGCGGCACGCATCCTCGGCACCTACGTGCGCGAGAAGAAGCTGCTCTCGCTCGAGGCGGCGGTGCGCAAGATGACCTCGCTGCCGGCGATCCGGGCGGGGCTCCAGGCGCGCGGCATCCTGCGCGCCGGCATGAAGGCCGACCTCGTCCTCTTCGATCCCGAGACCGTCGGCACCCGCGCCACCTACACCGACCCGAACCACTACGCCGACGGCATTCCCTACGTCGCGGTCAACGGCCAGCTCGTCGTCGACGGCGGCAAGATCACCGACGCGCGCCCGGGCGTCGTGTTGCGTGGGCCCGGCTACCGCTGACCGAGAGGAAGTTCGGCGCCGCGGCACCGGGAAGAACTACTCTTGACCCCGGTGCCCCGCGCCGGTAGCCTGCCGGTCTAGCTGTCCGCCTGCCTCTTCCGGGCTAAACCGTTCGATTTCGAGGTGAGAAATGAAAGCGCCCATCGCGTTCCTGATTGCCGTCGTCGCGGGCTCCAGCATGGCCGCCGCCGCCACCGATGTCGCCCGGCCGAATCTGGTCGCGGGCGCGACTCTCTCCGCCATCAACTCCGCCGGCGTCGCCGGGGTGAATCACTCGCCCGAGGGCAGCGCGGTCACGATCTACGACTCGTTCACCGGCGCCGCGACGCTGACCACGACCAGCGGTTCGCCGCGTACCTTCATCGGTGACCCGTTCACGGTGGCGCCCGGCACGGGCACCGACGTCCAGATCGACGAGGCCACGGTCTTCATGGCCTCGACCGCCACGCAGACGTTCTCGAACGGCCTGGTGATCCGCGTCCAGTTCTGGGATGACTTCGACGGCTCGAGCGCCTCGGCGATCTTCTCCAACGCCTCCGGCGCCGTGCAGGTCTTCACCGTCCCCGGCCCCGTCAGCGTCACCGCCAACACCTTCAACCAGATCAACCTGACCTTCGCGTCGCCGATCCTGCTCACCGGCCTCACCGGCGGCGTCGACATCAACTTCCAGGGCGACAACGGCGCCGGCCCGGCCAGCACCGACACGCTGACCAACCTCCTGCGGGCGCAGCCCGAACCGGGCCCGGGCACGCTCGCGGTCGGTTCGTTCACCGCCTCGGGCACCTTCGCCTCGCCCAACTGGGGCTTCTACCGCAACGTGGCCAACCAGACGAACTTCAACCACCCGAACTCCGATCTCCGGACCTTCACCGGTCTCGACGACATCGCGATGGCCATCCAGCTCCGCGGCCTCGTGACCCCCGTCTCCCTGACCTCGTTCGGCGTCGAGTAACCCGCTCTCGCAAAAGCAGCTAAAAGGCCCGCTTTCCAAGGAAGGCGGGCCTTTTTCGTTTCTGGTCAGAGAGCGAGGGTTCCTCTCCGAGAGCTTCTTTCTCTGCTGTACCGACGAGGGGTGGCCGGACCGAGGGCTCCCATAGGCGCGGAGCGCGCTTCCTCAGCGCGAGCACCTATGGGAAGCGGACCGGACAGGACCCCGAGCCGACTCTGAGAACGGACCCACTGCGCGCCAGGTCAGACGCCCCGAGTGTCTTTCCCCCAGAGGATCTTGTGCTGCTGCAGCGTCAGCCGCACCGGCAGCCGATCGGCCAGAACCCACGCCGCGAGCTCCGCCGGCGGACACGACTCCCACACCGGCGAGAAGTGAATCGGGCAAACGCCAGCGAGCGAGCGCTCGGCGATGACCCCTTTCGCCCAGTCGTAGTCCGCCCGGTCGGCGACGACGAACTTGAGCTCGTCGGTGGGGCGCAGGTCGGCGAGGTTCTCCCAGCGGTTGTTGGCGGACTCGCCGCTCGCCGGACACTTGATGTCGAGGATCCGCCGCACGCGCTGATCGACCGGCGCGATGTCGAGCCCGCCGCCGGTCTCGAGCAGCACCTCGTACCCGGCATCGGCGAGCGCGGTCAGGAGCGGCAGGCACCCCGGCTGCAGGAGTGGCTCGCCGCCGGTGACCTCGACCAGCGGGCAGCCGAACGCCGCCACCTTCGCCATCACCTCGTCGAGCCCCATCCAGGAGCCGCCGTGGAACGCGTACTCGGTATCGCACCACGAGCAGCGCATCTGACAGCCGGTCAACCGCACGAGCACGCACGGCCGCCCGGCGAACGTCGATTCGCCCTGGATGGAATAGAAGATCTCGTAGATCTTGAGGCGG
>CAZQTL010000307.1:0-3841 GCA_964595975.1 uncultured Thermoanaerobaculia bacterium
CTCGCCGCCCGCCGCCGCCTGAAGGTGGCGCGCGAGGCGTTCGCCGGCGAAGCGCACGAGCTCGCGGCGACGGCGGAGGCGCTGCTCGCGGCCGACCGTGCCCGGCGCCCCGAGGGCGCCGCCGAGCGCGCCCGGGGGGAGCTCATGGGGGCACTGGGAACGCGCTTCGTCGATACCGCCGAGCTCGCCCACGTGGTCGGCCGCCGGCGTTCCGGTGCGCCTTTTCCGGAGGCGCGCCGACGGCGCCTGGAGCAGGCGCGCGACCGCCTGAAGGTGTTCGAGACTGCCGCCGAGCCGCTGTGGATCGTCGCCCACGGCGAATCGATCGGCGATCTCGGCGCCCCGGCGCGGGTCGCGGGCGACCCGCGCGACCTGTGCGCCATGGCCGCTGCCGCCTTCGACGAGGCGACGCGAGAGGCGGTGGAGCTCGCGCGCGCCGTCCGCATCGTGCGCCTGGAGGCTGCGGAGGCCTTCGTTTCCGAGCGCCACGAAGCCTGGCTCGAACGCCTCGACTGGCGGGGCCTGTCGCGCGAGGAGCTGCTGCTGGTGCCGCCGGTGCTCGTGCTGTTCGGCGGCAACGAGCCGTTCATGAGCGCGCTCGCCGCGCTCTCGGTGCTGCTGCTCTCCGGGCGGCCGGTGCAGATCGTCGTGCTGTCGAGCGAAGCGCCGCAGAAGGACCCGCTGTCCTATCGCCTCGAGCCGGCCTACCTCGGAGTCGCTCATCGCGAGGTGTTCGTGCAGCAGGGCTCGCTCGCCTATCCGCTGCCGCTCGCCGCCGGCTTCGACCGCGCGCTGGGCGGGCGGCGCGCGGCCCTGCATGTCATCGACGCTCCCGACACCCGGGAGGCCGCCGATACGGCCGGTGGCGAGCTCGACCCCTGGCTGGTCGCCTCGGCCCGCGTCTCCGGGCGCGCGGCACCGCTCTTCCGGTTCGACCCGGAAGCCGGCTCGAGCTGGGCCCGTCGCCTGCACTTCGACGAGAATCCGGAGCCCTCGGCGGACTGGCCGCGGGATCCGCTGCTGCTGGCGGGCGCGGACGTCGCTGCCGCTCCCGGTGCCGCTGCCTTCACCTTCGCCGATGCGGCGTTGCTCGACCCGGCCTGGCGGTCGCAGTTCGCTCTCGTCGAGGACGCCGGCGCTGCGGAAGGTCCGGCAGGGAACGCAGGCGGTCCGGTCGAGCTCCTGCCGCTCGCCGACTGGCTGCAGCTCGACGCCGACGAAGGCGTCCGCCGGCTGCCGTTCATCTGGGGAGCGGACCGCGACGGCGCCCAGCATCGCCTGATCGTCTCGCGTGCCCTGGCCCTCGCGACCCGCGACCGGCTGGCCTACTGGCGGATGCTCGAAGAGCTCGCCGGCGTGCGCAACGAGCACGTCGAGGCGGCGGTCGTCCGGGCGCGCGAGGAGGCCCTCGAACGGGCGGCGCGCGAGCGCGAGGAGCTCGAAGAGCGTCACTCGGCCGAGCTCACCGCGGAGCGCGCCGGCGCCGACGCGCGCGCGATCGATCAGCTGGTGGCGATCCTCTTCGAGCTCGGTCCGGCACTCGACACGCCGCAGCGGCCGGTCTCCGCGCTGCCCGCCGCGCCTGCGGCCGCCACCGCACCGGTGCCCGCCCTGCCGGCGGCGGTGGCCGGCGCCGGCAACGGCGCGGCGCCTGCCGCGGCAGCCTCCGGCGCCGCCGAGGAGGCCTGGATCGACAGCGCGCTGTGCACTTCGTGCGACGAGTGCATCCGCAAGTCGCCGGGGATCTTCGCCTACAACGCCGACAAGCAGGCGTTCATCAAGAATCCGCGCGGGGGCAGCTACCGCGACCTCGTCGTCGCCGCCGAGTCCTGCACGGCCCGGATCATCCACCCCGGCACGCCCTGGAATCCGGCGGAGCCCGACCTCGAGAGCCTGCGCGAGCGCGCGCGGGCCTTCGCCTGAGCCGCCATGTTCGCCGGGGTGATCAGCGCGGTGGCGGTTCTGGGCGGGCTCGGACTGCTGTTCGGAGCGATGCTCGCCCTCGCCGACCGCTTCTTCAAGGTCGAAGAGGACCCGCGCATCGACGCCGTCGAGCACCTGCTGCCGGGATCGAACTGCGGCGCCTGCGGCCAGGCCGGCTGTCGCGCCCTGGCGGAGCAGATCGTCGCCGGGGCACTGGCCCCTTCGCGCTGCACCGTGTCGTCGCCCTCCGGCCTCGAGGCGATCGCCGACTTCCTCGGCGTCGGCGTCGGCGAAGCGGAGAAGCGCGTGGCGCGGGTGCACTGCGGCGGCGGGCTCGGGCGGGCGCGGATGCTGGCGAGCTACGAAGGCGAGTCGAGCTGTCGCGCCGCGCACCTGGTGGGTGGCGGCGGGCTCGAGTGCTCGTGGGGCTGCTTGGGTCTCGCCGACTGCGTGCGCGCGTGCACCTTCGACGCCATGCACATGAACGCCTGGCGCCTGCCGGTGGTCAACGTCGACAAGTGCACCGCCTGCGGCGACTGCGTCACGGCCTGCCCGCGCAACCTCATCGCCCTCGAACCGGTGGCGCACCGGCTCATCGTGCAGTGCAGCGCGCCGCTCGCCGCCGAGGCGGCGCGGCAGATCTGCTCTGCCGCCTGCGATGCCTGCGGACGATGCGCCGCCGACGCCGCGCCGGGGTTGGTGCGCATGGTGGGGAACCTGCCGGTGATCGACTACTCCGCCGGCGGGCCGGCGGCGCCCGAGGCCACCTTCCGCTGCCCGACGGGAGCCATCCGCTGGGTCGAGGGGGAGCAGTTCCAGGAAGACGAAGTTGCGGCTAGGAGGGTGCATGTCTGATTCGACTCCGCTCGGTTCGCTCGTCGGGCGTCTCTTCTCCGGTAGCGCCTCTCGCCTGCCGGTCGAGCCCGGTTCTCCTTTCGTCGGCACGGGACTTTCGGCGCTCGCGACTCTGGCTGGGCGCAACGGTGCGCGGCCGGTGGTGGGCGAAGCTCTCGCCGGCGACCCGGCGCTCGCCGGCGCCCTGACCGGCGGGTTGCCGACGGCGCTCGGCCTCGCTCTGGGTGGCGAGCGCGTCATGCTCTTCCTCGCCGATCACGAGCTGGCCGGGGCGCCCGCCGTGGCGCGCGAAGCGGTCAGGCGCCGCGCCCCGCTGGTCATCTGCGTCGCCTCGGACACGCTCGCAGGAGCCGCGACCGCGGCGGCCGCCGGCATGGCGGTCCTGCTGCCGGGGTCTGTCGGCGAGGCCGTCGATCATGCCCTGGCTGCCGCGCTGGCCGCCGAGTCCGCGCTGGTGCCGGTGGTCGTGGCGCTCGACCGCGCGACCATCGCCGGTGCGGTGGAGGAGTGCGCCGTGCCCGAGAGCGCTCTGCTCGCCCGCCTGCTCGGTCATCCGGCCGACAGTGTGCACTCGGCGGGAAGCGCCGAGCACGACCTCTTCGGCGAGCACCGGCGGCGGATCCCGCGGTGGCACGACGCAGCCCGCGCCCTGCGGCTGGGCGGCGACCTGGGAGTCTCCGGCGCCGCGGCGGGTCTGGCGGGCGAACAGCTCTTCTTCTCCCGCGATCTCGCCCAGCGTCTCGACGGCGCTCTGGCTGCGGTCGCTGCGGCCACCGGTCGACCGCTGCCGGCGATCGCCGGCGG
This sequence comes from uncultured Thermoanaerobaculia bacterium, assembly GCA_964595975.1. Classification (GTDB taxonomy): domain Bacteria; phylum Acidobacteriota; class Thermoanaerobaculia; order Multivoradales; family JAGPDF01; genus JAGPDF01. The sequence goes on from CAZQTL010000307.1 coordinate 3,583, forward strand.
GCGCCTGCACAAGGCCGACCTCGGCATCGTCGCCTGCGGTGGCGCAGCGGCGACCGCCGCGGCGTTGGCGGCTCAGCCCGGCCGCTCGGGTCCGCGTCTGGGTGTGCTCGCGCTGCGCCGCTTCGCCCCGCTGCCGGAGAGCGAGCTCGTGGCGCTCTGCGATGGCTGTCGCAGGCTCGCCGTCCTCGAACGGCTCGACGGCGCGGGCGAGCACGGCGCTCTGGCGGCCGCGGTGGGCAGGGCGCTCGCGCGCGGCGGC
>CAZQTL010000308.1:0-3837 GCA_964595975.1 uncultured Thermoanaerobaculia bacterium
GCCGGCGAGCGCCTGCGCGACGAGGGTCTCCCGGTCGGCGGCGAGCGGCGCCGCCCGCTCGGGCCCCGCGAGCTCGCCGAGGCCGAGGTCGGCGGGCGGATGGACGAGATAGAAGAGCGACAGGCGGGCCGTCGTCACGCTGTTCGCGGCGCGTGTCGCCACCAGCTCGGCGGTCGCCAGCTCGAGCTCGGTGCGGGTCAGGTCGTTGCGGTTGGCGAGTCCGGCCTCGAGGCGGATGCGCGACTCCTCGACCGTCTGCCGCCCGACCGCGACGCGCTGTCGCGCGGCCTCCAGCAGCCGTTCGAGCGAGAGGGCGGCGTAGAAGCTGTCGGCGACGTCGAAGGCGAGCGCACGCCGGAGCTCCTCGGACTCGATCGTCTGCGCCTCGAGGCCGCGCGTGGCCGCGCGGATGAGCGGCAGGGCGCGCAGGTCGAAGAGGGGAGTGTCGACGGCGGCCTGACTCGAGTAGGCGTCGATCGCCTGCACGGTGACCTCGTCGCCATTGATGAGTCGCGTCACCTCGCGCGCCCGGCGCGTCGCATTGGCGGTGATCGTCAGCGCCGGCAGGAACTGCGCGATCGCCTGCCGGCGCAGCGCCGCGGCCCCCTCGAGGCGAGCGGCGGCGATCCCCGAGATCTCGTTGCCGGCAAGCGCGAGCGCGATCGCCCGCTCGAGCGTCAGCGGTGGCGCGGCGGGCGCCGGACTTCCGGCCTCCTGCGCCGGCGCGGCGACGGTGCCGGCGACCACGGCGGCGAAGACGAGAGGCGCGGCGAGCGCGCGGCGGAGGAACGGAGTCATGACGAGAGTCGAACGCTTGCGGCCCTACCGGAGGGGCGGGGCGACGGGCTCGGACCGGTCGAGGATAGCGAGTTCTCCGGCGAAGGTGAAGCTGCGCCCTCGCTGCAGCCCGGGCGCGGCGAGCAGGCCGGGGTCCGGAGGGTTCCTGCACTAGAATCCGCGACGAGGATCGGAGAAGAGCCCATGTCCCAGGAGTCCCGCAACACTGCATCCCACCACCGGCTCCGTCTCGGCGCCGTCTGCGCCGTCGCCTTTGCCGGCGCACTCTCGGCGCAGGCGCCGCCGATGACTTCTGCGGCCTTGCACGACCCGCGCGAGGTCCACCTGGCCGACATCCGCCAGCTCACCTTCGGAGGAGAGAACGCCGAAGCCTACTGGGCCCCGGACGGCAGGAAGCTCTCGTTCCAGACCACCCGGCCGCCGTATGCCTGCGACCAGATCTTCTCGCTGCCGGTAGACGGCTCGGCGCCGACCCTGCTGTCGACCGGCAAGGGAAAAACGACCTGCGCTTACTTCTATCCCGACGGGAAGCGCTTCCTCTACGCCTCGACCCATCTCGCCTCGCCCGACTGTCCGGCGCCCCCCGACCGTTCGCACGGCTACGTCTGGGCGATCGACGGCACCTACGAGATTTTCGCCCGCGACACAGCCGGGGGAGACCTCGCGCAGCTGACGCACAACGACGCCTATGACGCCGAAGCGACGATCTGTCCGCTCGACGGCTCGATCGTCTTCACCTCGGATCGCGACGGCGACCTCGAGCTCTACCGCATGGACGCCGACGGCCAGAACGTCGTGCGGCTGACGAACACCCCCGGCTACGACGGCGGCGCCTTCTTCTCGCGCGATTGCAAGCAGATCGTCTATCGCGCCTCGCGTCCGACCGGAAGCGACCTCGAGGACTACCGCAAGCTCCTCGCGCAGCACATGGTGCGACCCAGCAAGCTCGAGTTGTGGATCGCCGACATGACGCCCGAGGGCGCCCGCGACGCCCGCCAGGTGACCGATCTCGGCGCCGCCTCGTTCGCGCCGTACTTCTTCCCCGACGGCAAGCGCATTCTCTTCTCGACCAACTACGGCGATCCCAAGGGCCGCGAGTTCGACATCTGGGCGGTCGATACGGACGGCAGCGACCTCGAGCGCATCACCTGGTTCGCCGGCTTCGACGGCTTCCCGATCTTCTCCCCCGACGGCAAGGAGCTCGCCTTCTCCTCGAACCGCAACCAGGGCAAGCCGGGCGAGACCGACGTCTACGTCGCCCGCTGGACCGACGCGCCGGCGGTGGCCACGGAGGTGCGAGCGGAGGACCGTTACGCCGCCGACGTCGCCTGGCTGGCCGACGACGCCCGCGACGGGCGCGGCGTCGGCACCCCGGGCAACGAGGCGGCCGCGGCCTACATCGAGGAGCGCTTCCGCAAGCTCGGCCTCGAACCGGCCGGCAACGACGGCGGCTACCGCCAGGAGTTCGACGTCACGGTGGCGCTCGCCTCCGGCCCGACGACCGCCCTGACGCTCGACGGCCAGCCCGTCGCCGCCGACGCCTTCGCGCCGCTCTCCTTCTCGAAGAGTGCCAAGGCTGCGGGCGAGATCGTCTTCGCCGGCTACGGCATCGTCGCCAAGGACAAGAACCGCGACGACTACGCCGGCATCGACGCCAAGGGCAAGATCGTCCTCGTCCGCCGCTTCGTGCCGCCCGGCGACGACTTCAAGGACGCCGACGAGCGCCGCTACTCCGACCTGCGCTACAAGGCCTTCACGGCAAGGGAGCACGGCGCCATCGCCATGCTGGTCGTCGATCTCCCTGAGCTCGCCGAGGGCGCCGCGATGCCCGACGAAGCCCCTTTACCGAAGCTTTCTGCCGAGCAGGCCGGAGATGCCGGACTGGTCATCGCTGCGGTCAAGCGGGAAACCGCGCAGGCATTGTTGAGCGGCCAACACAAGGCTGACCTGGTCGTCGAATTGATCGCCGAACACCGCAAGAGCACCAATGTCGCCGCCCGGCTGAAGAGCACGAACCCGCAGGCCCGCAAGGGCGCGATCGTCCTCGGCGCGCACTTCGATCACCTCGGCCACGGCGGCGCCAACTCGATGGCGCCCGGGTCCGAGGAGATCCACAACGGCGCCGATGACAACGCCTCCGGCACCGCGGCGCTGCTCGAGAGCGCCCACCTGCTCGCCGGCCGCAAGGGCGAGCTCATGGAGGATGTCCTCTTCGTCGGCTTCTCGGGCGAAGAGCGCGGTCTCCTCGGCTCGACCGCCTTCACCCGCAATCCGCCCGGCGGCCTCGACCTCAAGTCGGTCCGCGCGATGATCAACATGGACATGGTCGGCCGCCTGCGCGACAACAAGCTGGCGATCCTCGGCGGCGGCTCGGCGGAGGAGTGGCCGGCGATCGCCGATCCGCTCTGCGCCGCGCGCGATCTCGTCTGCACGACCTCGGGCGACGGCTACGGTCCCTCGGACCAGACGCCGTTCTACGCCGCCGGCATTCCGATCCTGCATCTGTTCACCGGCACGCACGACGACTACCACCGCCCGAGCGACGACAGCGGCAAGATCAACGCCACCGGCGGGGCGACGGTCGCGGCGCTCGCCGCCGATCTCGCGGTCGCGGCGGCGGCGGCCGAGAAGCTCACCCTGCGTTCGGTGCCGGAGCCGGCGCCGCGCGGCGACGTGCGCTCGTTCGGCGCCTCCCTGGGAACGATTCCGGACTATGCCGGCCCGGGCGAGGGCAAGAGCGGCGTGCTGCTCGCCGGCACCCGCCCGGGCAGCGCCGCCGAGAAGGCCGGTATGCAGCGCGGCGACATCCTGATCGGCCTCCTCGGGCGGGACATCGGCGACATCAACGACTTCATGTTCCTGCTGCGTCAGGCGAAGCCGGGCGACAAGGCCAAAGCGATCGTTCTGCGCGACGGCAAGCGGCTCGAGCTCGAGGTCGTCTTCGGCGAATCGCGGCGCATGTAGCCGGTTGGCCAGAGGGACGAGCTTCGCGGGCAAGTTCTGGACGGTGGCGCCGGCGGCGCTGTCGTACTTCCGGCC
>CAZQTL010000309.1:0-3829 GCA_964595975.1 uncultured Thermoanaerobaculia bacterium
CGGCCTCGAACAGCTCGTCGGCGGCGCGCTCGGGGGCGTGGCGCTCGGCGACGAACCGCCGCGCCGCCTCGCCCATCCGGTCGAGCGCAGCCCGGTCGGCGAGCTGCCGGGTGAGCGCCACCGCGAGCTCCTCCATCTCGCCATCTCCGGGCGGAATGTGCAGCGCGAGCTCCTCCGGCAGGTCGCCGAAGTCGGCGTAATCCGAGACCACGACCGGACGCCCCACGGCGAGAATCCGCAGCAGCGAGGCCGACGTCTCGCCCGCGGTCGGGTAGCGCAGGTTGAGGCAGAGATCGGTGGCCGAAATCGCCGCGTCGAGCTGCGCGAACGGCAGGAAGCCGGTGACGTGCACGCGCTCGGCGACGCCGATCTCGGCGGCGAGCGCGGCATAGTTCGAATACGGCGAGAGCTCGCCGGCGATCAGCAGGTGCACCTGCTCGAGGCCGGGAAAGGCGAGCGCACGGATCGCGACGTCGGTGCGCTTGATCGGCGTCTGGAAGCCGAAGGAGCCGAGGAGCAGCGCCTGCGGCGGAATCCGCCACTGCTCGCGGAAGGCGAGGCCGACGTCGCGGCGCGCCGGCGGCGGCAACGGAATGCCCATCGAGACGACCCGCACCGTGAGCTCCGGGTCCTCTTCGCGCAGGACCGAGGCCGCCCACTGCCCGTGCACCAGCACCCCGCGCTGCCGGCGCAGCAGCGTCCGGTTCGCCGGCAGGAAGAACTGCGCCGCCCGCCCGAAGGCCCCCCAGCGCACCGGCCGCGCCGCGGCATCGCCGACCCAGCCGTGATCGCGCTCGAGCGCCGCGCGGTAGGGTTCGAACTCCCCCTTTCCCACCGTCCGGTCGAGCAGGAAGTGGTGCAGAACGAGGTCGTGCAGCACCAGCACACCGGGCCGCTCCATGGCGAGCTCCCAGACCGCCGCGTGGTAGCTGTTGTTGCCCATCTGATAGAGCGGCAGACGGCCGTCCTCGCCCGCCCGCGCCGCCTCGTCCGGTCGGAAACGCGCGGCGATCTCGGGGTCGAGCGGCAACCCCGGCAGGCGCAGCACCCGAACATCGGCGCGCTGGGCGAGGTGCGGCAGGAGCTCGACGCTGTAGTCCGAGATTCCAGAACGCACCGGCGGCAGCGGCGAGAGGTAGTCGAGGCGCAACACGCCCGGCATTCTACCGGGGTTGGCGCGCAGCTCCCCGGGGCGCCGCCGCCGCCCACCGCCGCCCCGGAGGGCCCGGTCGGTTTCTTGCAGGAGCCGTCGTGTGTCTCACTTCCTGCAGGGAGATGCCCCGAGCGGGCGGGAGGTCGCGATGTTCGAGATGCAGAGCGTTCTTCAGGGACCGGTTTCGTCGAAGAAGCAGTTGGCCACGATGGCGGCGCTGCTCCACCTGTCGGTGGCGACCGTCATCGTCCTGGGTCTCGCCTGGCGCATCGAGGCCGTCGAAGCGCCCAACATCCCCGAGAGTTTCCTCCCGGTCGCCTTCCTGCCGGCCGAGTGGAGCGCGCCGATCGCCCGGGTTCCGAAGCCTGCGGCCGCGCCGGCCGCCGTGCGGGTCCCCGACGTCGTGCAGCCGACCGTCGTCCCTGACACGCCACCGGCGGCTTCGAGCGCTCTGACGGACGAGCCGATCGCGCCGATCGCCGCCGACGCCGACGCCGGCGGTCCGGCCGCTCCGGGATCGCTCGTCGTCGACCCGGGCGGTGTCGGTCCGGGAAGCGGCCTTCCCGCGGACGGCGGCACGATCGTCTGGAAGCCGGGCGCGGGAATCGTCGCTCCGCAGGTTCTCTTTCGGGTGGACCCGCGGTACCCCGAGGCGGCGCGAACGGCCCACCGCCAGGGCGCCGTCGTCGTCGAGGCCGAGATCGCCACCGACGGCACGCTGCGTTCTGCGCGGGTGGTGAGCTCGCCGCTCGGCTTCGGCCTCGAGCAGAGCGCCCTCGACGCGGTGCGCGCCTGGAGATTCGCCCCGGCGCGCTTCGGAGACCGCCCGGTGGCGGTCTACTACCGCTGGAACATCCTGTTCAGCCTGCGCTGACGCCCTCCGCTGCGGATTCGCCCGCGGCGTCCGGAGAGTCCGAAGTCTCTGCGCTCCGGGCGCCGCGGGAGCTCTTCGCTCCCGCCTGCAGGGCGAGGTGGGTGAGGCCGTAGCCGACGCCGGCCAGCGCCACCAGCACGATCGCCACGTGCAGGGCCGCCGGCGTGAAGGCCCGGCCGAAGATCGGATCGATGAAGGCGAAGTTGATGTTGGCGGCCGGCGGAGTGAACAGGCGGCAGAGGATCACCGCGCTGGCGGCGATCGCCGTCTGCAGCTGCCAGCCGCGCCGGTCGTAGCCCACGCGCCGCACCAGCAAGACGACCAGCACCGGCCAGGCCAGGTGATAGAGGGAGAGCAGCCGGGTGAAGAGCGGATATTGCGGATCCCACATGTACTCGGTGCCGCCGAAGAGGTGGTGCCCCGAGGCCACCCGCCAGCCGGCGTCGAGCGCCCAGGCGAGGCCGATGACCGGTGCGGCGACCGCCTGGCTCGAGAGCACCAGCCGGTTCCCCCCGAGCAGCGCCAGGGCCGTGAGCATCACCCCGAGGTTGCACAGAAACAGGAAGTTGGTGAAACCGTAGGCCGCAGCATAGGACGGCAGGTAGACGACCAGCCAGGCGAGACCCAGCCAGCGCAGACGGGGAAAGAGGTGCCGGTCGGCCATGCGGCGCGCAGTCTAACCGTTCGCGGCGCGAAACGTCGGCAGCGGCAGGCGGCAGCTCACGGCGAGGCCCCCCTCGGGCCGGGGCACCAGACGGAGTGAACCGCCGTGCGCTTCGACGATCTCGCGGCAGATCGCGAGACCGAGGCCGGTGCCGTCCGGTTTGGTGGAATGGAACGGGCGCAGGGCCCGCTCGAGCGCCTCGGCATCCATGCCACAGCCGCGGTCGCGGACCTCGATGACGCAGACCCCCCCGTCGAGATGCGCCGCGATCGCGATCTCCTCCGCCGGACTCCCCGCTTCGCGGGCGTTCTTCAGCAGGTTGACCAGCGCCTGCTGCATCTGGCCCGGGTCGACCGCCAGCGCGACCGGCGGCACTTCCCCTTCGATGCGGAACGGCTCGGCCCGCGCCAGATGGACGAGGAAGCCGCGCAGCTCGACGGTCTCGCGCCGTGGCTCCGGCAGGCGCGCGAACTGGCCGTAGCCGTCGATGAAGCGCTGCAGCGCGCCGCCGGCCTCGTCGACGTCTGCGAGAAGCTCGGTGACGCGCCCCGTCTCTCCCCGCGAGCTGAACTGGCTCGCCGAGCGTGCCAGAGAACGGATCGCCGCGAGATGGGTGCGGACCTCGTGGCCGATGACCCGGATGGCCTTCTTCCAGCCCAGCACCTCCTGACGCCGGAGCTCGGCCGTCAGCCGCCGGACCTGCACCAGACGGCGTGAGCGGGCGTCGAGGACGAACTGCCGCTGCAGAACGTGAAAGGTCTCGTCGCCGTCGGCGAGCGGCACGGTGACCACCGCGTCCTCGGCCGCCAGGAGCGCGGCGTGCAGCGGCTCGGGACCGTCGGCGCAGAGCTCGCCGAGGGCGTGCCCCTCCAGCCGGCGGCCGTCGTGGAACAGCACCCGCGCCGCGCGGTTGGCGAACAGGATGCGATCGTTCTCCCCGACCAGAAGGACGGCCGCCGGCGAAGCCTCGAGCGCGCCGTCGAGCAGGAGCTCGCGTCGCCGCAGCTCGGCGCGTTCCGCCCCCAGGACCTCGGCGAGGCCGTTGTACACCCGCGCCAGCGCCGCGAGCGTCGGCTCCTCCGGCGGCGCCAGCCGGAGGCTCGTGTCGCCGGCGCGCAGCCCCTCGATAGCGGACGAG
>CAZQTL010000310.1:0-3776 GCA_964595975.1 uncultured Thermoanaerobaculia bacterium
CTCTCGACGACCGCTCTGGTGCACGAAGCGTTCCTCAAGCTCGATCGCCTCGGTGGCTGGGAGCCGCAGGATCGCAGCCACTTCCTCGCCCTCGCTTCGCGCGCCATGCGCCAGATCCTGGTCGATGCAGCGCGCACCCGGCTCGCCGACAAGCGCGGCGGGGCGGCCGCACGGCTGCCTCTCGACGGCAACGAGATCGCGGTCGACGAGCACGCGGAGGAGCTCCTGGCGGTGCACGTGGCGCTCGAGAAGCTCGCCGGCTCGGAGCCCGATCTCGCGCGCCTGGTCGAGTGGCGCTTCTTCGGCGGCTACTCGATCGAGGAGATCGCCGCCGCGAAGGGGGTCTCCGGTCGCACGATCAAGCGGGAGTGGCGCACCGCCCGCGCAATCCTCTACCGCGAGCTCGCTGGCGAACCCCTGATCCCCGCCGCGGACGCTCCCTGACGCGAGGCCGGCGATGACGCCCGGAGCGACCCCGCCGATGGAGTTCTCCGAGAACGCGAGCGGGCTCACGGCGCGCGGCTGGTTCGAGCGTCTCTGCGAGCTCGACGTGGCCGACCGCGAGCGGGAGCTCGCAGCGCTCGCCGAGCGCGAACCGGCGTTGGCGCGGGAGGTCGGCGCCCTGCTCGCCGCCGATGCCGCGGTGCCAGAGACCTTCCTGGCTGCCGCCGCGACGCCGACCGCGCTGCTCGAAGCGGTGTACCCGGAGAAGTCGGCATCGAACGCACCCGGGGAGAGGCCCGCTGCCGGCGATCGGGTGGGGCCCTATCGTCTGCAGGAGCGGTTGGGACGCGGCGGCATGGGCGAAGTCTGGCGCGCCCACCGGGCCGATGGCCAGTTCGAGCAGGAGGTCGCACTCAAGCTCGTCCGCGGCGATCTCGACTCGGGTGAGATCGTGCGCCGCTTTCTCGCCGAGCGCCAGATCCTGGCGCGGCTCGATCACCCCAACATCGCCCGCCTCCTCGACGGCGGGGTCGCCGACGACGGCCGGCCGTACTTCGCTCTCGAGCTGGTCGAAGGGGAGACCATCACCCGGTTCGCCGACGAACGCCGTCTCGACCTCCGCGCCCGCATCCGGCTCGTCGTCGAGGCCGGCAGGGCGGTGGCGGCGGCACACTCGCGCCTGATCGTGCACCGCGACCTCAAGCCGTCGAACATCCTCGTCGGCAGCGACGGCCGGGTGCGATTGCTCGACTTCGGCATCGCCAAGCTCCTCGACGCAGGCGGAGAGGAGGCGTCATCGACACGCACGACGGTGCTGCCATTGACGCCGGCGTACGCAGCGCCGGAACAGATTCGCGGCGAACCGGTGACCACCGCGACCGACGTCTATGCGCTCGGCGTCGTGCTGTTCGAGCTGCTCACTGGGCGACGCCCCTATCCGCGTCAGGCGACGACCGCCGAGGCTCTGGCCGTCGAGCTTCAGGGCGAGACGGTGCCGCGAGCCAGCCGCTGCGTGGTCGGCGGCGGCACCCGTCGGGCTCGCGAGCTCGTCGGCGATCTCGACCTGGTGCTGCACCGGGCGCTGCATCCGGAGCCGGGGCGCCGCTACGCCTCCTGCGAAGCACTGGTGGATGATCTCGAGCGATTCCTCGAGCGGCGACCAGTGGCGGCACGTCCCGACAGCCTGGGCTATCGGGTCGGACGCTTCGCCAGCCGCAACCGGCTCGCGGTCGCCGCCGCGATCGCGGTCGTCGCGGCCCTCGCGACGGGTCTGGGAGTGGCGCTCGTGCAGCGATCGGCGGCGCTCGCCGCGGCGGATCTCTCCCGCCGCGAGACGGAGCGCGCCCGAATCGAAGCGGTGCGCGCCGCCAGAGTCGAGGAGTTTCTGCTGTCGATTTTCGACGAGGCCGACCCGGTGCGACGCAGGAGCGCCGGCCCGGCGACGGTGGAGGACCTGGTGCAGGCGGCCCTCGTCCGGTTGCCCAAAGATCTCTCGGCAGAGCCTGCCGTCGAAGCTTCGATCTTCGCCGACCTTTCCAAGGTGCTGGGGAACCTCAATCGCAAGGAAGAGGCGCTCGCCGCCGCCGAGCGCTCGGTGGCGCTGTTTCGCCGCGCGCTGCGCCCCGGCGACCCGGCGATCGTCGCCGGGCTCGATGCGCTGCAGGCGGCGCGGTGGAATCTCGGCCACCCCCTCGGCGCGGAACGCGCAGCGAGGGAGGCGCTCGCGTTGCTGGTGGCCGCGGGACAGAGCGACAGCGATCGCGCCGACGCGGTGCGCTCGGGGCTGATGGTCAACGCCGCCGAGCTGGGCCACCCAGCCGAGGCGCTGGCGATGGAGCGCGAGCTCGCGGCGTCGATCGCGCGTCGCAAGGGGCCCGCGGCACCCGGCCTCGTCAACCTGGGGATCTCCGAAGGCGCACTGCTGCTCGAGCTCGGCCGCGCCGCGGAGGCGGAGGCGTCGCTGCGCAGCACGCTCGATCTCGCGCTGCGGTCCGGCGGACCGGACCACCTCACCGTGGCCTACGTGCGGATGAACCTCGCCGACGCGCTCTCCCGCCAGCAGCGCGGCGCCGAAGCGGACGCCGAGCTCGTGCCGGCGCTGGCGATTCTCGAGCAGCGTCTCGGCCGCGGGACCTCCATGTGGGCGGAGGCCTGTCGTCAGCGCGCGGCGGTTTTGAGCGCGCTCGGACGCGTCGCGCAGGCCGCGGCTCTGAATTGTCCGCCGGTCTGAGGAGGAGGCGCGCCCGCCGCGCTCTCGCCGCGCGCGTCAGGGACTGCTGATCCAGCCCGTGAAGTCGCCGCCGGCGAAGCCGTCGCAGAAGAGGTCTTCGGGTGGCGGGAACTCGTGGGTCGAGGCGAGGATCTGCGGCGGGCCGCTGCCGAGATAGAAGAGCCACTCCCACGGCGCGGTGTGAAAGCCACCGCTCGGGCAGTTCCAGATGTAACTGCGATCGACGGTGAGGGTGCCGGTGAGGTTGTTGCTGACGAAGAAGATCCCGCCGCCGCCTTCAGGCGCCTGGTTGTCGTGAATGCGCGAGCCACAGATCGACAGATGGAAGGTGTTGCCGTCGTTGTAGATCGCGCCGCCGCTGCCGCCGCCGGGCGTGCCGGACTGCGGCGGATTGGCGCCGTTGCCGGTCACGGTGTTGAAGCTGATTTCGCTGTTGAGCACGCTCCAGGAGACGCCGATCGAGGAGAGCGCTCCGCCGTTCGAGCAGGTGTTGCCGAGGCCCGGCCCGCCGCCGAAAGTGCTGCCGACGACGTAGACCGGCAGGCCCTGGGACTGGGAGAGGACCCGGAGCGCGGCGCCGCCGACGTCCGGGCCGTCGAACTCGCAGCGGTTGTTCTCGAACCGGCTGTTCACCACCTTGATCCGTCCGCCGCGCGCGAACACCGCGCCGCCGCCGCCGCCGTCGAAGGTCTGACCGATCGAGTTACCGTTGCGGAAGGTCAGGTTCTGCAGCGTGAGGCGCGGATGGTCCTGATCCTGACAGTGATTGGTGGTCCAGACCTGCGCCGGATCGCAGGTATTCATGTAGAGGATCCGCCGCACGCCGCCGCCGTCGAGCGTGACCTTGCCGCCGCCGTCGATCACGATCACCGGGCCGGTGTTGTTGAAGATCTTGGCCGTCTGATTGAGCACGATGGTGACCGGATCCGGTCCGCAATCGAAGGTGATGATGCCTCCCTGCGCGACCGTCGAAACCACCGCCGCGGAGGTGCAGCTGGCGGGTGTGCCGTTGCCGATGACGTGATCGGGGTTGGACGTGTCGACCGCGAGCGCCTCGGGCGGCACGGCGCAGACGCCGCAGCGGACGCCGACGGCAGCGGCA
>CAZQTL010000311.1:0-3726 GCA_964595975.1 uncultured Thermoanaerobaculia bacterium
GAAATGTCGAACTCTTCGTCCGAGCTCGTCGACTTCTTCATCAAGAAGCACGGAGGCAGCGATGCAGTTGGGGTCCGCGTTTAACATCCCGGGATCGAGCGAGAACGACGTCAAGTCGGACATCAACGTCACTCCGCTCGTCGACGTCTGCCTGGTGATGCTGATCATCTTCATGGTGGTCACGCCGCTGCTGCGCGCCGGCGCGGACGTCAACCTGCCGCAGACGAACCAGCCTCCGAAGATGCCGGAGGGGGCGAAGCAGAAGACGATCTCGATGACGGCGCGCGCCGAGGTGGTGATCGACGGTGTCTGGATCCCCGACCAGAACCTCGCGGCCTACTTCAAGGACCTGCACACGCAGTCGCCCGAGAAGACGCTGGTGATCAAGGGCGACAAGGCGTTGAAGTACAAGGACGTGCGCAAGATCATGGAAATCGTCAACGACGCCGGGTTCGGCGGCGTCGGGCTGGTGACGGACAAGAAAGAGACCGCAGGCGGCTGAGCAGGGCTTGAGCGGAGGAGAGTCCGATGAGCATGAACGTAGGTAGCAGCGGTGGCATCCGGAGCGAGATCAACGTCACGCCCCTGGTGGACGTCGTCCTGGTGCTGCTGATCATCTTCATGGTGATCCAGCCGATGCTGCAGGTGGGTTACGAGGTGGAGACTCCGCCGAAGGTGCACACCAACCAGCCCCTGCCGCAGAACAACGAGCAGATCATCATCCGGATGGACGCCGAGGGGAAGACCTTCATCAACAAGGAGGAAGTCCCCCGTATCCGCTTCGCCGAACGCCTGAAGACGGCGATGACCGGACGCGAGAAGAAGCTCGCGTTCTTCGCCGCCGATGGCGAGCTCTCCTACGACAAGGTGGTCGAGTTCATGGACCTCTGCCGCAACAACGGCGCCGAGAAGCTCGGCATCGTGTTCGAGGATCTCCGCCCGGAATCCTGATCCCCGACCGTACCCCTCCCTTCCTTCGCAGTTCCCTTCGGCCCGCCTTCGCCCCGGTACTCCCCGGGGGAGGCGGGCTCGATGTTTTTGGGGAGGACTGGCCCGACCTGGGCTTGACAGGCCATAGCAGAGTGATATCATTCCGCTAGCCTAGGAGGGCAAGATGAAAGAACGGCAAGCGACGACGTGGAACGGCCTGATGATGCTCCTTCTGCTCCTGGGAGCCTTGGGTGGCAGTGTGGCGACGGTGATTCTGGGGGCGCGCGGTGCCGATCCCGGCCGCATCGTGGGCGGCATGATCGGCGCAGTGGTTTCGGTCTTCCTGCTCGCCGGCCTGTTCATGGTCGAGCCGAATCAGGGCCGCGTCCTGACCCTGTTCGGTGCCTACCGTGGCAGCGAACGGCGCGGCGGCTTGCGCTGGGCGAATCCGTTCATGACCAAGCGGGCGATTTCGTTGCGGGTGCGGAACTTCGAGACCGCGCACCTCAAGGTCAACGACGCCGACGGCAATCCAGTGGAGATCGCCGCGGTCGTCGTCTGGCGCGTCATCGATACGTTCGACGCCGTCTTCCTGGTGGACAACTACGAGAATTTCGTCCACGTCCAGTCGGAATCGGCCCTGCGGAACCTCGCCACGCAGTACACCTACGACTCGCATGCCGAGCACGACAAGTCGCTGCGCGGCAACACCGTCGAAGTCGCCGATCAGCTGCGGCGGGAGATCCACGACCGCCTGGTCCAGGCCGGGGTGGATGTGCAGGAGGCGCGGATCACCCACCTCGCCTACGCCCCGGAGATCGCCCAGGCCATGCTCCAGCGCCAGCAGGCGACGGCCATCATCGCCGCCCGCCAGAAGATCGTCGAAGGCGCCGTCGGCATGGTCGAAATGGCCCTCGAGCGTCTCTCGAACAAGGGGATCGTCCACCTCGACGAAGAGCGCAAGGCGGCGATGGTGTCGAATCTGCTGGTCGTGCTCTGCAGCGAACGCGCGGCGACTCCGGTGGTCAACGCCGGCACGCTCTACAACGGTTGAGGAAGTTACCCTGGCCGATCGCAAGCCTTTCCTGCTCCGCCTCGACCGCGAGCTCCATGCCGGCCTCGAACAGTGGGCCGGCGACGAGCTGCGGAGCCTGAACGCGCAGATCGAGTACCTCCTGCGCCGGGCGCTGCGCGAGGCGGGGAGGGAGCGTCGGCGGGCCGTGGCGGCGCCGGAGAGTGCAGAGGGCCAGAACGCGGTTTCGGACGGGTCGAAAGAGGGTACGGAGTCATGACGGACAGGCGATGCGGAAAGTGCGGCGGCTTGCAGAACGAAGGCTTCCTTCTCGACAGTGCGCACAACGCCGTGAAGGTCGGGCACTGGGCCGAGGGGGCGCCGGAATACTGGGTCCTGCGCATTCTGAAGATGCGGGGCCGGCGAAAACTTCCGATTCAGAGCTGGCGATGCACGAAGTGCGGTTTTCTCGAGTCCTACGCCAGGGCTGTGGAAGGCTGACGCTGCGGCTGCACCGCCTCAGAGCGGGGTGAAACGAATCCGCAGGCGCTCCCAGGGCGCGGTTGCGAGGGCGACGCCAAGCGCGGCGGCGGTGGGAAAGCCGACAGCGGAGAGGCGCCGGCCCGAGAGCTCGAAGACGGTCGAGCCGGCGAACGGGAAGGGCTGCAGCCCGGCGACCAGGGACAACCCCTCGCCATCGCCGGCCGGCTCCCGCAGCTCCAGCCGCCAGCCTGGACGGTCCAGCAGGCCGGCGTCGCCGGCGCAGACCGCGAGCGACAGGGCGTCGGCCAGCCCGAGCCAGCCGTCGTCATCGGCCAAGTCCGCCGAGATTGCGCCGGCCGCGGCCAGCAACTCTTCGCAGCGCACCCGGATAGCCGTCCGAAACTCCTGCCAGGCCGGATCCGCCTGCAAGGAACCCGAGAGCCGCAGGATGTGCGTCGCCAGGAGCGCCGCGAGGTAGGGGGTCTCGCTGGCGAAGCGCTCCACGCCGCGCCGCCAGATCTCCTGTCTTGGGCCGGCCGGAAGAGCTCGGAAATCGAGGGCGCAGTCCCCCGAGGCGGCGAGCCGTGGCGCCGAATCGGCCTCCCACCAGCCGTTGTCGTGCTCGGCGACGGCCCGTAGAAGCAGGTCACGTCGCGGGTGAGCGACCAGCTCCGGTAACCGGAAGAGCCGCAACAGCTCGGCGGCGAAGCGGGCATGGTCCGCCTGGGTGACGTGCAGCGCTCCCTGCGGCGTCGGTCGGACGATCATCCGGAGATCTCCACGAGTCCCGCAACCCTACCGCGAGCCGGAGTCCGGCAAGACAGCGAAGGCGACCCACCTGCCCGGAAGGAGGTTGTGCGGGGGGGTAAACTTGAAGGCACCATGATCAAGATCACGCGCGACGAAGCGCTCGAGTATCACTCCCGCTCCCCGAAAGGGAAGATCGAGGTCTTGCCGTCGAAGCCCACGGCGACGCAGCGCGACCTCTCACTGGCCTACACCCCTGGCGTCGCCGAACCCTGCCTCGAAATCGCCAAGGACCCGCACCTCGCCTACGAGTACACCGCCAAAGGCAACCTCGTCGCGGTCATCTCCAACGGTACCGCCGTGCTCGGATTGGGCAACATCGGGGCGCTGGCCGGAAAGCCGGTCATGGAGGGCAAGGGAGTCCTCTTCAAGCGTTTCGCCGGCATCGACGTCTTCGACATCGAGGTCGCAACCGAGGATCCGGAAGAGTTCATCCGCGCCGTCAAGCTCCTCGAGCCGACCTTCGGCGGCATCAACCTCGAGGACATCAAGGC
>CAZQTL010000312.1:0-3673 GCA_964595975.1 uncultured Thermoanaerobaculia bacterium
ACCCTCATCCTCGGCGGGATTCCGTTCTTCGTGCCGTTCGCCGCCGGCGGCTGGGTCGTGGGCCAGGTCGCGAAGGGGATCGAGAAGCGCTACGGCACCGGCGTGACCGGCACGAAGTTCCCCGCCGTCGTGCTCGTGCTGCCGGTCCTCGGCATCGGGCTGCTCGCGCTGGTCGGCTGGCTGATCCAGGCCGGCGAGCTCGGCTGGACGATCGGCTACTGCTCGGCCAAGTTCGTCAGCGAGCTGTTCATTCTCGCCATGCCGCTCATCGCCGAGCGCGCGAGCCGCGAAGAGAAGGCGGCACTGGGCTAGGAAGAGGGACTGTCCCTCTTCTTTCTCGCGCGCAGAAAATTCCCGCGACCTCTTGACAACCGCATCTTCGAAGGCCCATACTCCGCGTCCGTTTTCGAACCGAGGAGACAACGTGCAACGTCGCGAACGAAATTCATCGATGCATCTCGAGCCCGCCGCGGCGAGGAATTTCCTCGCGCCGACGGATCTCCGCGCGGCGCAGGCCGGCGCGTTGGAGAACGTCGTGACGGCTGAGGGGACTGCTCTCTAGAGAATCGTTCGCACTGCGTTCCGACGCGACGAGCCTTCCGGGGAGCGATCCCCGGAAGGCTTTTTTGTTTTCCGGTCCTGTGAGACTGGTACTGCCCGGAGAAGAAGCGCCGGGAGGAGGGGAGATGTATGCCGGGCCGTGCGGCGCCGCGGGTGACAGGCCCGCGAGCGTTCCGATGCGGATTCGAAACCGGCGTGCAGATCGTGCTTCAGCCAGAGGGCTAGCTCAGTTGGTAGAGCACCGAACGAGAACTTCGGTTGTCGTGGGTTCGAATCCCGCGCCTTCACTCGGTCGCTCGCGAGGGCGGCCACAACGCAGGGCCCGGCCGTGTCTTGCCGGGGATTGCGGACGCCAGGGGAGCGCGACAGGTTGCGTGCTTCTCGGGTCGTCTTGCCGACTCGCTGCGCGGCTGGGAGTTCGAGGCCGTGCAGACCGGGTGCCACAAGTGGGCGCTTTGCGGATCGGAGGGGAGAGTCTTCCGAGCGGCGGGGCGGCATCGGGGTGAAGGAGCGGGAGACGGCTTCCTCCTGCGACCTTCCCTGATGCTGTCCCGCCGGCGGTGGGGATTCGATCTCCGGTCTCCGCGACCTGGAGTGGGGCAGCGGTTCCCGATGATTCACGGCCGGGATTTCTTTCGATTTTCGAGTTCTCTCCCATGCCGGGAGAGGGAGGTGGATCATGTCGTTCCTGAAGTGGATTCGAGTGCTGCATGGCCAGCGTGTGGTTGTGTACCGGGATGCCCAGCCGGTGGAGATGCTGCGGCCGGGCCGTTACCTGCGGGTGGCAGTCGGCGGCGGTCTCGAGATCGAGCGGTTCTCGACCCGGGATCCGTGGGTCGTGACCCACATGCTGCCGGAGATCGTGCGGGCGGGGCTGCTCGAGGGCGAGGCGGTCGTGCTCGACCTCGTCGATCGCGAGCGCGCGATCGTGCGGATCGACGGCCGGTACGCCGGCGTCAAGGGCAAGGGTGTCTCGGCCGTCTGGACGGCGGAGCGCAAGGTCGAGGTCGAGCGCTACGAGATGGGCTTCGCTCTCCCGTCGAACGGCGAGCGGGTGACCGATTTCGCGAGCTTTCGCCTCGATCACCCGTCGCTCGCCGTGATCGTCGAGCTGCCGGGCGCGAAGAGCGAGCTCGACGTCGCGCTGGTTCCGGCCGGTTCGACCGGCCTCGTCTTCCGCGACGGCAAGCTGGTCCGGGAGATGGGGGACCTGAGTCCGGGTCTCTTCGCCTTCTGGAAGGGTGCGGGCAAGTTCCAGGTGCTCAGCGTCGACCGCCGGGAGCAGGTGCTCGACGTCTCCGGTCAGGAGATCCTGACCGCGGACAAGGTGACCCTGCGGATCAACGCGCTGGTGGTCTACCGGGTGGCCGATGCGGCCCTCGCGGTGACCACGGTGGAGTCGTACTCGCAGGCGCTCTACCGGCAGGCGCAGCTCGCGCTGCGGGCGGTCGTCGGTACGCGCGACCTCGAGACGTTTCTTGCCGGCAAGGACGACGTCGTCCGCGAGCTCGAGCGGATGCTCGAGCTGCGGGCCGCCGAGCTGGGTCTGGAAGTTCGTGAGGCCGGCATCCGGGACGTGATTCTGCCGGGTGAGATGAAGGAGATCCTCAACCGGGTGGTCGAGGCGAAGAAGCGGGCGGAGGCGATGCTCCTCACGCGGCGGGAAGAGACCGCGGCGATGCGGATGCAGGCCAACACCGCGAAGATCTTCGAATCGAGCCCGACGCTGATGAAGCTCAAGGAGCTCGAGGTCCTCGAGAAGGTCGCCGAGAAGGCGAACCTGACCGTGGTCCTCGGCGACGGCGGTCTGAGTCAGCGGGTGATGAAGCTGGTGTAGGGCAATGGCCCCTCCGGGCGGGTGACGGAGGGGCCTTTCTCTCGGCGCGCCGCACGGCCTGTCGGTCGACGAGGTCACCCTCAGCCGCCGGCCGCCGATCTGCCTCGACGGCTTCGAAGGCAGCGACGGCATCGGCGACGAGACGAGCCCGCCCTGCCGCTGGTGGGGCAGGGGGAGGCCCCGTCGATTCCGGATCCCGGCGGCCGACGGTGAAATATTGCGGCTGCGCCGGCGTTGTGCGGTAGGGGGCGATCGACCGCCGGAAAGGGGCCGCCATGCGCCAGCAGCTGCCGTGCAGTTTCGTGTTCCGCACCTTCGCTGTGATCGCCGGGGCTGCGGTCGCGGGTGCCGACGCCGGTCTACCGGCGGGCGGCGGCTTCTCGCTCCATCCGCCGAGCGGCGCCGCGGCCGCCGCGAGCCCCGCGAACGCCGCCATCGCCACCGGGGTGGCCGAGGCGCGGGCCCGGATCGAGGCGTTCTTCGGCAAGCCGTTCCCGCGCGAGTTCGACGTGCGGATCTTCGCCTCGCGCGCCGAGCTCGACGCGCACTGGCGCGTCGCCTGGAAGATGCCGGAGCTCAGGAGCGAGTGCTGGATGGTCGCCAGCGGAACGGCCTCCGAGCTCGCCATCCTCTCTCCCGACGCCTGGGCGAAAGAGGCCTGCGAGCACGATGCGGCGAATGCGGCGCACCTCCGCGGGCTCCTGGCGCACGAGCTCACGCACGTCTACCACGGGCAGCACAACCCACGGCCCGAGCTCGACGGACTCGACGCGATCGCCTGGTTCGCGGAAGGGCTGGCGGTCTACGCCTCGGGACAGCTCGAGGAGGGTCACCAGGCGACGGCCCGCGAGGCGATCGAGCGCGGAGCCGCCCCGGCGGCGCTCGCTGACGCGTGGACAGGTCGGTACCGCTACGGTGTCTCGGGCTCGCTGGTGCGCTTCGTCGACCGCCGTCTCGGGCGGGCGGAGCTGTTCGCGCTGCTCGCGGCGACGACCGACG
This sequence comes from uncultured Thermoanaerobaculia bacterium, assembly GCA_964595975.1. Taxonomy (GTDB): domain Bacteria; phylum Acidobacteriota; class Thermoanaerobaculia; order Multivoradales; family JAGPDF01; genus JAGPDF01. The sequence continues at coordinate 3,398 of CAZQTL010000312.1, forward strand.
CGGAGATCCTCGCGCGCCTGCAGCTCAGCGAGGCCGAGCTGCTCGCAGCCTGGCGCGCCGAAACGATCGCGCCGGAGCGCTAGAGCGCCAGGGCGCGGGCGCAACGGCGTCCTCGCTGAATGTCGGGTCCCAGCGGCGGATCTCGATGCAGGAGATATCGGCCCGGTAACGGCGTCCACGGCGCGTGCCGTGGGCACCGGTCCGCGATCGACTTCTCCAGGATGGAAGATCCAGGTAGAAGGCGCGGGAGGGTAGATGGACCAGGTATCCGAAACG
>CAZQTL010000313.1:0-3653 GCA_964595975.1 uncultured Thermoanaerobaculia bacterium
GCGCCGTTCCGCAATCCGGCCGGGCAGGCGGTGATCGCGCTGACCGACTGGGCGGTCAAGCCGCTGCGCCGCGTGATCCCCGGCGCCGGCGGCTACGACTGGGCGTCGCTGGTGGCGGCGTGGCTAGCCCAGGTCGCGCTGATCGCGACGCTGCACCTCGTCTTCGCCAGCGGTTTCGCGGCGATGTCGCTCAACGTCGCGCTCTACGTGCTCGCGTCGGCGGCGGTCCAGCTCGTGAAGACGACGATCACGCTGGCGATGGTCGTCGTCATCGTCCAGGCGATCCTGTCCTGGGTCGCGCCCGACGGGCCGCTCGCGGGCTTGCTGAACGCGCTGACCTTTCCGTTCCTGCGCCCGCTTCGACGCGTGATACCGCCGATCGGCGGCACGCTCGACCTGACGCCGCTGGTGCTGATCGTCATCCTGCAGCTCCTGCTGATGCTGCCGGTGCGCTGGCTCGAAGGCGCCGTCGCGGCGTTGCTGCGCTGAAACGCCCGGGAGCGCCGGTGCCGGGAACCTGGCGGCGTGAAGACGCCGGCGCGCTCGTCCTCGCGCTGCACGTCCAACCGGGCGCGAAGCGCACCGGCGTCGCCGGCGTCCACGGCGACGCGATCAAGCTCCGGCTGGCGGCGCCGCCGGTCGACGGAAAGGCCAACGACGAGCTCGTCCGGTTCCTCGCCGACGCGTTCGGCGTCCCGCGCCGTCAGGTCGCGATCGTGCGTGGCGAGACTTCGCGCGACAAGCTGGTGCGAGTCGACGCGCCGGTCCGCCGTCCGGATCTCGACTGGCGGTGACCTCGTCCGGGAATCCGGTGGATCCGCGGCCCGGTCCACCCTTCGCTACTGCGCCTTGAGCCCGAGGCGCCGGATCATCGGTTCGTAGCGCGAACGGTCGACGCGGATCACGCTGGCGAGATCGTCCGGTGTCCCGCCGATCGGCTCGGAGGCGACCGTGGCGAACCGCCGGCGCAGCTCGGCGTCCTTCAGCGCCTCGTTCGACGCGCGGTTGAGCGTCGCGACGACGTCGGCGGGCGCGCCGCGCGGCAGGTAGAACGCGTTCCAGCCGATCAGCTCGATGGCGACGCCGCTCTCCTTGAACGTCGGTACGGAGGGCAGGAACGACGTGCGCACCGGATTGGTGACGGCGACCGCCGACACCTGGCCGTTCGCGATCGGCGCCATCGCCGAGGGCATCGCCTCGATCACCAGGTCGAGGTCGTCGCGCATGAGGTCGGTGAAGAGCGTCCGGTTGCCCGCCGCGTAGGGTACGCGCACGAACGCGACGCCGGTGGCGTCGGAGAGCATGCCGTACAGGACGTGCGCCGTCGTGCTCGCCACCCCCATCGTCAGCGGTTTGGACGCCGCCCGCGCGGCCGCGAGGATCTCCTGGAGCGTCTTCCCCTTGTAGCGATTGCCCGCGAGCAGCACGTATCCGGTGCCGGCGACCACGCTGATCGGCGCCAGGTCCTTCTCCGGATCGAAGCCCATGCTCTCGTAGAGGAACGGATTGCCGACATGCGTCGCGTTGCCGGTGCACAGCACGGTGTAGCCGTCGGCCGGGGCCTTCGCCGCCTCGGCTCCGCCGATGTTGCCGCCGGCGCCAGGCCGATTCTCGATGACGATCGTCTGGTTGAGGACGACGCGCACCTGCTCGAGGAAGACGCGGCACATGACGTCGGTCGCCTGGCCGACGCCGTAGGGGACGATCGCCTTGATCGGACGGTTCGGGTAGTTCGGCGACTGCGCCGCCGCGCCGAAGCAGACGAGCACGATCGACAGCGCGACGGTGGCGCGGGAAGGGACGAGTCGCATGGGTAGCTCGCGGGGAGGTCGTTGCGATCGGAAGGACGGCGTCATTCGGACAGCGGGCGCGGAATGCTCGTGCCGAAGTCGTCGGTCTGGTAGCGCGTGAGCTCGAGGAAGTCCGGCCGCAGCGGCGTGAAGATGTCGAGGTTGAGGGCGACGCCGTCTTCGGGTCGTGGCGGCTCCGAGTAGTGGACCGCGTTCGGAGGGATGCGGACGACGCTGCCGGCTTCCAGATCGAGGACTTCGTCGTCGACATGGAGACGCACCCGACCCTGGAGCAGGATGAAGATCTGCTCCCACGGATGGCTGTGCGGTCCCGGCTTCATGTCGGGATGGAGCTCCGCGTAGCTCACGGCGACGCCGGTGCCGCGGAACACACGCTGGACGACGCCCTGGCGCGGATGCAGTTCGGGGATGTCGCTCAAGCGGTAGTGCGGAATCCTGCCCACGTAGCCTTTGGTCATCGGGTCGTCCTCGCGTCAGGGGTGGCGCACCAGCTTCTGCAGCGTGCGGATCCGTGCCGGCTTGGGCTCGGAGGGGAAGACGGCGCTCCAGGCGGTGTACGAGACTTCGCCGACGTAGAGGTCGCCGTGCGAATCGACGGCGATTCCATGCGGCGCGACGAAATGTCCGGGCGCGAGACCCGCGTGCGGCGGGCCGATCCGCGCGAGCACGCGGCCCTTGTTCGTCGCGATCGAGAGCCTGGGACCGAGATTGGGGAAGCGCCGGTTCGATTCGAGCATCGGACCCAGCTCGCCGATGTAGTAGAGCGGGTCGGCGCCCGGTCCCATGCAAAGGCCGCAAGGGCGGTGCAGGTTGTTCCACTGCGCCTCGTAGCGTCCCGCGCCGTCGAAGACCTGGACCCGATGGTTCTCGCGGTCGGCCACGTAGACCCAGCCTTCGGCGTCGCAGCAGATGTTGTGGACGAGGTTGAATTCGCCCGGATCGGTGCCCGGGGCGCCCCATGAGAACAGGTGACGGCCCGCCGGATCGTACTTGTGCACGCGCGCGTTGCCGTAACCGTCGGAGACGTAGATTTCGCCGCTGGGCGACAGCGCCGTATGCGTGCACCGGTGGAACGGTTCGCCGCTGAAGTACGGCGCGGGCTTGCCGGGGATGCCGATCGTGAGCAGCACCTTCCCGTCCGGCGAACACTTGCGCACCGTGTGGTCGCCGTCGTCGGTGCAGTAGAACGACCCGTCCGGGCCGATGTGCAGGCCGTGCGGCTTGGTGAACGTCCCCTCGCCCCAGGAGCGCAGGAAGTTCCCGCGACGATCGAAGACGATCATCGGATGCTCGCCGCGATTGAAGACGTAGACGTCGTCGCGGCGATCGACGGCGACCGCGGCGACATCCGTGAACTCCCAGCCGTCGGGCAGGCGGCCCCAGCCTTCCTCGACGCGGTAGCGGAACTCGCCCGTTCCCAGGAAGACGGGCGCGCCGTCGCCGGTCGCCGTGACGCTCCGGTCGCCTCCGTTGCGGGAATCCGCCATCGCGCCGCCTCCGGTGTCGGTGCCCGGCGGTCGGACTCCCGGGCGGCCCATGCTGGCGACTCCTCGGGACACTGTCAAGGAAGCGGGGCGCTCTTCGCGCCCGCTTGACTTGGACGTCGCGCCGGGGATGATGTCGGTCCACCGCCGGGCGACGCGCCGGCGGATCGAAAGGGGGCGATCGTGAGCGACCAACCGCCGGCGCCGGTGCCGGACTACCGCTGGCAGGACATCCCGGTGCGCGAGTCGCGCAAGGGCATCTTCCAGAGGGTCTTCCGCGGCAACGACGTGCTCGTCGGGCGCTCGGAGCTGCATCCGCACATGGACCCGAGCCCCCACAGCCATCCGTACGAGCAGA
>CAZQTL010000314.1:0-3650 GCA_964595975.1 uncultured Thermoanaerobaculia bacterium
CGGACGGTCCGGGCAGCGGCCTCCGGGCGCGCGGCTCGCGCCGGACGGACGATCGACTCGTCGCGAAGGGCGGCGCCGCGCCGCGGAGCGCGCACCCGCGCCGGCTTCGCCACCACCTTGTCGGTGGCCTTGCGCAGGATCAGCAGCTCGCGCTCGGAAAGCTCGCGCACCGCCCCGACCGGCAGCTCGCCGTCCTTGAGCGGGCCGATGGCCACGCGGCGCAGCTTCTGCACCGGATGGGCGATGCGGAAGAACATCTCGCGCACCTGCCGCGTGCGGCCCTCGGAGAGCTCGACCGCGAACCAGGTGTTGCCGCCCTCTTCGTCCCGGCTGCCGGTGCTCTTCATCCAGGTGATGCGGCAGGGGGCGGTGCGGCGGCCCTCGAGAACGATGCCCTTGCGCAGCCGGTCGAGCTGCGTCTCGTCGGGCGTCCCCTTCACCTTCACCTCGTAGGTCTTGTGGCAACCGTAGCGGGGATGAGAGATGCGCTGCGCGAACTCGCCGTCGTCGGTGAGCAGCAGCAGCCCCTCGGTCTGGTAGTCCAGGCGCCCGACCGGAATCAGCGCCTTGCGCCAGTGCTGCGGCACCAGTTGCATGACCGTCGGCCGGCCCTTGTCGTCCTCGACCGCGGTCAGGTAGCCGCGCGGCTTGTTGAGCAGCAGGTAGCGATGAGCGGTGACGGTCTGGATGCGTTTGTCGTCGACCTTGATCGTGTCTACGGCCGGATCGGCCTTCTCGCCCAGCACGGCGACCCGGCCGTTGACGGTCACCCGCCCCTCGCGCATCAGGTCTTCGGCCTTCCTCCGGGCAGCGACGCCGGCTCTCGCCAGGATCTTCTGCAGCCTCTCTGCGGTCACGTTTCCTCCAACCTTCCCGATTCCACTTCGCCGGCCGTTTCCGTACCGGCCTCGAGCGCCTCGTGGAGGTCGCTCGCCATGTCCGCATCCTGGACGTCGTACGACTCGATCGCGTCGCGCGATTCGAGGCGCTCGCCCCCCTCCGCCGGCTCCGCGGAGTCGCTGCCGAACGTCTCCTCGAACTCTTCGAGAGGCGGCAGCTCGTTCAGGCTCTTGAGCCCGAAGTGCATCAGAAACTCGCGCGTGGTCGAGTACAGGAACGGCCGTCCGACCACTTCCTTGCGGCCCGAGATCCGCACCAGGCGCTTCTCCAGGAGATTGCGGATGACCGCCGCCGACTGCTTGCCGCGCATCTCCTGCACCTCCGGCGCCGTCACCGGCTGGCGATAGGCGACGATCGCCAGGGTCTCGATCGCCGCCATCGACAGCTTGTTGCCGCCGGCGGCATCGAAGAACTTCTTCAGATAGACATGGTACTCCGCCGCCGTCACGATGCGAAGTCCGCCGGCGACCTCTTCGATGAACAGTCCGCGGCCGGGCTCCGGGCGATAGCGCTCGCGCAGCGCGGCCAGCGCGGCGTCGAAGTCCTCGGCCGCAACGCCTTCGAACAGGCCGGTCAGGCGCTCGACCGGCACCGGCTGGGCGGCTGCGAACAGCACCGCCTCCAGGGCGGCCTCGAGCTCGGTTCGGCTGATCATGCGTCCACACTCTCCAGGTCTTCCGCGGTCGGATCGAGCGTCGTCCGGTAGAGCACGATGGCGCCGTCCTCCGTCTGGTGAATCCGCACCAGCCGCAGGCGCGCGAGCTCGAGCACCGCGAGGAAGGCGGCGATCGCCTCGGCGCGGCAACTGCGATGCCGCAGGTCGTGAATGAAGTCGAAGGGGGCGCCGGCGTTGAGAATCTCGAGCAGGCGCTCGAACTGCCCGCGCACCGGGAAGGTCTCGGCCGGCAGCAGGATCGGGTCCGGGTTCTCGCGATCGTAGCGATCGAGAACGCCGCGGAAGGCCGACAGCAGGTCGAACAGCGAGACCTCGTCGAGGTCGACCTCCTCGCCCTGCTCCTCCTCCCAGGCCGGTTTGCGCCGCGCCCACAGCCCGAGGCGCATGCGGTCGACCTCGGCGAGGGCCTGCGCCGCCTCCTTGATGCGACGGTACTCGAGCAGGCGCTGCACCAGCTCGCCGCGCGGATCCTCCTCCACCGTCTCGCCGTTGACCTTCTTCGGCCGCGGCAGGAGCATGCGCGACTTGAGCTGGATGAGGAGCGCCGCCTCGTAGATGTACTCGCCGGCGATGTCGAGGTCCATCTCCTCCATCAGGCGGAGATACTCGTGGAACTGGTCGCAGATCGTCGCCACCGGAATGTCGGTGATCTCGACCTCGTTGAGCTTGATGAGGTGCAGCAGGAGATCGAGCGGGCCGTCGAAGACCGGCAGGTGGACGCGCCAGTCCTCCGGCAGCAGCCGGCTGACCGCCGGGGCGGCGCTCACTGCAGCTCCCGTTGCAGCAGGCGGTCGTAGTCGAGGCCGAGGGCGCCGCGGACCTGCGCCATCGTCTCCTGGGCGCGCTCGCGGGCGCGCGCGGAACCGTCGCGCAGCAGCGAGAGCAGCGCACCGCGCTCGCGCAGGAGCTCCGTCCGCCGCTGCTGGATGGGCTCCAGCAGTCCGACGATCTCCTCCGCCAGCAGCTTCTTGTCCTCGACGCAGCCGATCGTCGCCGCGCGGCAGTCGCGCTCGACCCGCGCGGCGAGCTCCGGCGGCGAGAGCAGCTTGTGGAACTCGAACAGGTTGCAGCTCTCGGGGTGGCCGGGGTCGCTCTTGCGCACCCGCGTCGGGTCGGTGAACATGGTCATGCACTTCTGGCGCACGACGGCCGGCGGGTCGGAGAGGTTGATGGCGTTGTCGTACGACTTCGACATCTTGCGGCCGTCGAGGCCGGGAACCTTCGGCGTGCGCGTGAAGAGCGCCTTCGGCTCCGGGAAAACGTCGCCATAGAGCGAGTTGAAACGGCGCGTGATCTCGCGCGACAGCTCGAGGTGGCTCGCCTGGTCCTCCCCCACCGGAACGAAGCTCGCGCGGTAGAGGATGATGTCGGCGGTCTGCAGCACCGGATAGCCGAGGAAGCCGTAGGTGTTGAGATCGCGATTCTCGATCTCGCGGATCTGGTCCTTGTACGTCGGCACCCGCTCGAGCCAGCCGAGCGGCGTGATCATCGACAGGATGAGATGCAGCTCGGCATGCTCCGGGACCATCGACTGGACGAAGACCACCGACTTCTCCGGATCGAGACCGGCCGCGATCCAGTCGGCGAGCATCTCGATGGTGTTCTCGGTGACCCGCGACGGGTCGGCGTAGTCGCTGGTCAGCGCATGCCAGTCGGCGGCGAAGAAGTAGCAGGAGTGCTTCGCCTGCAGCTCGACCCAGTTGTGCAGGGTGCCGAAGAGATGACCGAGGTGGAGTTTCCCGGTCGAGCGCATTCCAGAAAGCACGATTCGAGAGTCCGACACAGAGGCTCCTAGAGGTTCCGGCGTCACTTCGCCGGCGCCGCTTCCTCAAGCTGTACCACCGGGGGAGACGGATCGGGACGAACGGCCGTCAGTATACCAGCTGGGCGCGTCCGGAAGGGGATCAGGAGCCGCTGCGCGCGGGCGCCCCGGACCCGTCCGGCTGCCGCATCTCCGGCATCTCCGCCATCTCCGCGGCGTCGGCGAGCAGGGCGCGGCGCTCGAGCATCAGCGCAGCGACCTGCACGGCGACGGAGAGGATACCGGCAGCCGCGTGCGCCAGCGGACTCGCCC
>CAZQTL010000315.1:0-3642 GCA_964595975.1 uncultured Thermoanaerobaculia bacterium
TCGACCCAGGCGTAGGAGTGACTCTCGTCGGAAGTGCCGGCGCCGGCGATCGGCTTGGCATTGAGCCGCACGAACGGTCCCTCTTCGTGCTCGCCGCGATAGACATCGAACCCGAAGCTGTCCACCTCGCTCGCCGTCGTCCAGCGGATGGTGTTCTTGTAGGGCGGCGCCGGCGCGGCGGCAGGAGCACCCGGCGACGCGGGCTCGGCAGCCGGCGCGGCGCCGGAGCCGGCGGCTTCGGCGGACGGAGCCGACGTTCTCATGGGCTCGGTCGGCGCGGTGGAGCGGCACCCGGCACCCAGCAGGGCGAGCGCCAGGACGACGGGTGCGGAGGATCGAGAGAGACGACTGCAGCAGAGCATGGTCGCGTCGCTTCCTGTCGCGCGGGCTCGAATCGCCTCGAGCCCTGTGGGCCGCGAAGCCTAGCATGGCGCCCGGGCGCTCCCAAACGCCGCGAAGCCCCGCGAACGTATACTTCCGGTGCCGATGTCCGCGATTCCCGCACCCGACGGAGCTGCCGTCAGCGCGCAGCACCTGAGCAAGACCTACCGGGTGCACGCGACGCCGTTGAACCGCGCCCTGGAGCTGGTCACACGTCGCCCGAGGCATCGCGCTTTCCACGCACTGGACGACGTCAGCTTCGAGGTGCCGGCCGGCCAGGGCTTCGGCCTCATCGGCGAGAACGGCGCCGGCAAGAGCACACTGTTGAAGATACTCTCCGGCATCACGGCCCCTTCCGGCGGCACGCTCGCCGTGCGCGGCAAAGTGGCTTCGATCCTCGAGCTCGGTTCGGCGTTCCATCCCGAGCTCTCCGGCCGGCAGAACATCGTTCTCAATGCCGCGCTGCTCGGCCTGTCCGAGAGCGAGATCCGCGAGAAGACACCGCAGATCATCGCCTTCAGCGAGCTCGACGGGTTCATCGACCAGCCGGTGAAGACCTACTCGACCGGCATGGCGATGCGACTCGGCTTCGCCATCGCCACCCAGGTCGAGCCCGACGTGCTGATCATCGACGAGGCACTGTCGGTGGGGGACGGCTATTTCCAGAAGAAGTGCATCGACCGGCTGCTCGAATTCACCGCTGGTGGCGGCACGCTCCTCCTCTGCTCGCACGCCATGTACTACATCTCCGCCTTCTGCACCCAGGCGCTATGGCTGCAGAACGGGCAGGTGGCCGCCTACGGCCCGTCGCAGGAGGTCGTGCGGCAGTACGAGGAGTTCCTCCTCGCCAAGGCCGGTCAGAGCCACGCCGACGACGCTCTGGTCGCCGGTCCGGCGCGGATCACCGACGTCCGGCTTCCCGGCGGCACGCTCGCCCGCCAGGGCGAAATGCTGGCGATCGAGATCGACTGGAAGACGGACGATCCCGCCCTCGAGTTCCACGTCGGCTTCGGCCTCAACCGCATCGACGGCGTCGAGGTCTGCTCGTTCAGCACGCAGCAGGACGGGCGGCAGCCCTTCCGCGGCGGCGGTCGGTTCACGGCGCGGCTCGAGCTGCCGGACCTGCAGATCGTCAAGGGGCGCTTCACCGTGTACGCTTTCCTGCTCGATGGAGCGGGATTGCACATCTACGACCGCCAGATTCTCGCCGACGCCTTCGCCGTGGAGTCCCCACGCTATGCGATCGGCCTGGCGCACTTTCCGCATCGCTGGAGCGGCGGCTCCGCAGTCGCGGCAGCCGTTCCATCGGAGACCCGAGTCCATGTCTGAATCGTCGAATTCCCCGGCCCCGGGCCGGGTGAGTCCCTATCTCCACGTTACCGCGGAGCGCCTCTACAACCCGCTCACCGACGGCACCCTGGCGGTGGGCGACCCGCTCTTCGCGGCGCTCCGCAGCGTCGAGGCCGGCGGCAGCGCCGCGCCGGACGAGCTCGCGGCGCTCTCCGCTGGCGGCTGGCTGATCGCCGACGCGCAGCAGGCCTCGCAGTCCTTCCGCCTCAAGTACGTTTCGCTCGAAGCGCATACCGTCTGCAACCAGTCGTGCTACTTCTGCCCGGTGTCGATCGCGCCGCGGGAGAACCACTTCATGCCGACGGAGCTCTACGAGCGCATCCTGAGCCAGCTCTCGGACTACCGCTCGACGATCGAAGCGCTGTTCATGATCAACTACAACGAGCCGACGGCCGACAAGCGCTTCGTCGAGCAGGTGCGGGCGATCCGCGCCGCGGGCCTGCCGCCGGCTGTGCTCACCAACGGCACCGGCCTGACGCCCGACCGGGTGGACGCGCTGGTGGCCATGGGCGGATTGCGGTTCCTGTCGATCAACCTCTCGACGATCGACCGCGAGCGCTACAAGAAGGAACGCGGCGGCGACCACATGCCCGCCGTGCTCAGGAACCTCGACTACGCCAAGCAGCAACCGCTCGCCGAGCAGATGGACATGGTCGTCCTGGGCACCGGCAACGAGAATCACAAGCGCGACTTCGAGGAGATCTCGGCGCGCTTCGCCGGCAGCCGCTTCACGGTGAAGTACTTCGAGGTGATGGATCGCGCCGGCTACCTGCAGATCGGCGCCAAGCCCGCCCAGCCGATCGGCAAGCTGTGCGGCTGCGACAACGTCGGCTCGCGGCCGTTCCAGCACCTGCACATCACGCCGCACGCCAAGTGCGTCCTGTGCTGCGAGGACTACGACGAGAAGTACGAGGTGGGCGACTTGAACGTCGAGAGCGTCGCCGAGGTCCTCGTCGGGCCCAAGCTCGCCCAGATGCGCCGCTGGGTCTATGGCGTCGAAGAGGCGCCGGCGAACTTCATTTGCCGCGGCTGCACCTTCGCGCTCACGCGCCAGGAGTGACGCGCGGGAGCGCTATTCGAGACGCCGGCGATGGCCGCCGGCCTTCGAATAGACCTTGATCTCGTCGCTCGTGACCTCGTTCGAGGAGGGTTCGAACACCACCGTCCATTGGCGACCGAGGCGATCGGAGATCTTCTTCATCGCCCGCTCCCAGTCCTCCGGGTCGTTGACCACGAAGTCGCCGCCACCGGCGGCCGAGATCAGGCCGGTGAACCGGTCGCGCTCCTCCGTCGCACCGCCGGCCAGGCTGCTCTCGCCGAGCGCCGTCTGGCGCGCGGCGGGATTGAACATGTCGGGCGGCTCGCCGTGCAGGATGTTGGGCGAGGCTTCGGGCTTGCAGTCCCACGTCCCTTCGGCCGTCTGCTGACAGATCGTGTTCTGGCAGACGTTACGGTCAGGCATGAGCAGGAAGATCGGGATCGCCATGTCGCGCGCCCGGCGCCCGACGGCCGTCGCGCTCGCCAGGTCGCCGGCCGTGTCGCAGCCGTCCGAAATGACGATCAGCGCGGCACGGGCGTCGGCATTCTCGAACAGCTCGAGAGTCCGGGTCAGGGCGGAGTACAGGGCGGTCGGCCGGTTGCCGATCTCGGGAGTCGTGGGCAGGGCGGCGATGACGCGCGCCGCCTCGCCGCGCCCCTCCGCGAGCAGCCGGGTCTCGTTGCTGAAGGCCACGGCAAAGAGCCGGTCCTCGTCGGAGACCGCCTGGTCGACCAGCTTCAGCGCCGCCGCCCGCATCGGCTCGAAAACGGCGTGCATGCTGACCGAGCGGTCCACCGCGATGCCGAGCTCGAGGGGATCGTCGGCTCCGCCGACGACCCGCACGACCCGCTGCGGCTGTCTCCGCCAGAGGA
>CAZQTL010000316.1:0-3590 GCA_964595975.1 uncultured Thermoanaerobaculia bacterium
CACCGCCGCCGCCGACGGATAGCGCCGCTGCGGATCGCGTTCGAGCAGGCGGCGAACGACGGCGGCGAGCCAGGCCGGGGTCTCCGGGCGCAGCTCGGCGAGGTTGGGCGTCTCGTCCTGGCGCAGCCGCTCGAGGAGCGAGCCGAGCGAGGACTGGGTGACGAACGGCAGCCGCCCGGCGACCATCTCGAAGAGCAAGACGCCGATCGAGTAGAGGTCGGAACGCGCGTCGACCGGCTGACCCAGGGCCTGCTCGGGCGAGAGGTACTCGGGCGTGCCGAGGATCGACTCGTGCGTCGTGGCGCGCGTCTCGTCGCGGTCGAGGTGGAGCGCCAGGCCGAAGTCGGAGAGCTTGACGTCGTTCTCGGCGGTCAGCAGGAGATTCCCCGGCTTGATGTCGCGATGGAGGATGCCCAGTCCGTGCAGGGCAGCGAGGCCTTCGAGCGCCTGCGTCGCCCACTTCACCGCGTCGTCGATCGGCACCGGATTTTCCGATGCGTGCCGCGCCAGGCGGTCGACGAGCGAGCCGCCCTCGACGATCTCCATGGTCAGGAAGACCGTCTCGCCGGCCTCTTCGATGTCGAAGATCCGCACGATGCGCGGATGGACGACGTCGCGGGCGACCGCAGCCTCGCGCCGCAGGCGGAGGAGGGCACCCGGCGAGAGCCGGTCCGGACGCAGGACCTTGAGCGCCACCTCGCGCGCGAGCGTGCGATCGAAGGCGCGGTAGACCACGGCGTAGCCGCCGGTGCCGAGGACGTCGCGGATCTCGAAACGCTGCGCGAGCTCGGTGCCGCCGGCGAGCAGCTCGATGCGCGCCAGGGGTCTTGCGCCTGACGAGCCGAGACTCTCGGTCCTCGGTTCCTGACTCATCGATGGTTCCCGGACGGCAGCAGTCTGCGGGAAGCTTAGCCGACGCTCAGCTCGGGCGGGCAGGCAGGCCCGATGCGGCGCTCTCGGCGAACAGGCCGGAGACGCAGCCGATCTCGTCCATCGCCTCGAGCGCGACGCCGCGGGCGGCGAACTCGCGGGCGATGCGCTGGCGCAGATTCCGGCGCGCGCGGTGGACACGCTGCTTGACGGCGTTGGCGTCGATACCCAGAAGGGCGCCGGCCTCGGCGGCGGTCATCTCCTCGAGGTCGTGCAGAGTGAGCGCCGTGCGCTGCGCCTCGGGGAGCGCGAGGAGCGCCTGCTCGACCAGCCAGCTGCGAAAGCTCGAGACGCAGGAGAAGTCGGGATCGCCGCCGTCGCGCTCGCCGGCAACGAGGCGGCCCTCGGCATCGACGACATCGACGTGCGTCGCGCGCGCGGCGAGGTTCCGCCGGCGGTTGAGACTGACGTGGACGGCGATGCGGAACGCCCAGCTGTAGAGGCTCGATTCGGAGCGGAAGGCGGGCAGCGAACGGTCGACCTGGACCAGCAGCTCCTGCATCGTGTCTTCGCCCTCGGCGACGGAGCCGCCGAGGCGGCGGCAGGCGGCGGCGAGGCGCGGACCGTGGCGGGCGACGAAGCGTTCCAGCGCCTCGCTCCGCCCGCCGGCGCGGGCGAAGTCGACGATCTCCTGGTCCTCCGGCTCGAGCGTCATGGCAACCTGGCTCCCTCCTCCCGCTCGCGGGCGGGCGACGGCGAGAGGCTAATCCGGCGGCGGCCCGGTCGTCGAGGGGGAGGCGGCGAGAAGGGGGGCATAACCTTTTGCCGGGCGGTGGTGACTCAGTTGGCAGGAGGAAACACCATGAACCGTCCCGAGAATGCCCAGTTCCGCACCGCCGTCGCCGCCACGCTCCTGCGCTTCGCGCTGGGCGTCACCTTCCTCGCCCACGGGCTGCTGAAGGTGCTCGTCTTCACCCTGCCCGGAACCGCCGCCTACTTCGAGCAGCAGGGCTTCCCCGGCTTCCTCGCCTATCCGGTGGCCGGCGGCGAGATCGCCGGCGGGCTGGCGCTCCTCGCGGGAGTGCTGGTGCGCCCGGCGAGCCTCGCGCTGCTGCCGATCCTGGCCGGCGTGGTCGCTACCGTCGCCCACAACGGCTGGCTCTACGGCGCCGGCGACGACGGCGGCTGGGAGTTCCCGGCCCTGCTCATCGTCGCCGTCCTCGTCCAGGCGCTCCTCGGTCCCGGCCTTCTCGCCCTCGGACCGGCGGTCAGCCGCCGTCGGGAGCGTTCCCGCCGCCGGGTCGCCATCGCCACCGCCTGAGCCGCGAGCGGCAGACGGACACGATCGCGCCAGGAGAGTCCGCTGCACTCCCGGTCGCCCGGCATCTCCCTCATCTCGGTCGCCGAGCTCGCTCGCGTCCGGAGCGCCGAGGTACCGCCGCGCGCCTGACCGGCGTGCTTCAGCTGCCCGTCCGGAGGCGGCGAGCGCGGTCGCCGAGCTGACGCAGACCAAGCCGTCGCGCGGCCTCCTCCACCGGGCCGGCGAGAGCCGCCGCCGAGGTGCGATCGAGGCGCTGCTCGAGCGCTGCCAGGTCGAGCCGCAGCGAAAGGGCCTCGACGACCCGTCCGCCCTGCTCGGCGAGCGTCGCCGCCTCACGGAAGTCGGCCCGCCCCGCGTCGGATCCCCCGGAGATGGCGGCGAGCGTGCCGCGCGCGGCGAGATAGGCGAGCCGGCGGGTGAGCGAGGGGCTCGTGGAGGTTTCCGCCCCCAGGCGGTCGAGCTGCCGCCGCGCCTCCACCTCGCGGCCGGCCGAGGCGGCGATGCGCGCCCGGAGGCTCGCGGCGACCAGCGCCGTCGTGCTCTCTCCTCCCCCTTCGAGCCGCGCCAGTGCGCCGGCGAGGAGCTTCTCGGCGGTCGCGCCGGCGCCCGTCCGAAACTCCTCCGTCGCCCGCTGCACGGCGATCTCGGCCGCGAGATCCATGTCGCCGTCGGCAGCGTGCAGGCTCTCGGCCTGCTCGAGGTGGCGCCGCGCCGCCGCGAGATCTCCGCGCAGCCAGGCGATCCGACCGCGCAACTCCTCGGAATAGGCGAGGCTCTCGCGGCTGCCGGCCGAGAGCGCCGCGGCGTCGATCTCGTCGGCGTCGCGCTGGGCAGCGGCGAGGTCGCCGGCGTCGATGGCCGCGTTGGCCCGCCAGGTGAGAAGGACGGCCAGCGCAGAGCGGTCCTCGAAGCCGCGCAGCGTGGCGATCGCGGTCGCGCGCGCGGCGGCCGCATCGGCGCTGCGCCCGTGGTCGGCGATGGGCATCGCCAGGTTGCCCGCCGCCATCGCCGCCCGCTGCCGCCGGCCGGCCTTCTCCCAGACCGCGATCGCCTCGCGGTAGCGCATCTCGGCGAGGTCGGGGCGGCCGCGCTCGATGGCGATGCCGGCGAGGTTGTTGAGCACGAGGCCGAGGCGCGAACGATCGGCGAGCGTCCGCGCCGGCACGAGCGCCTGTTCGAGAAGCCGCTCGCCGGCGGCGAGATTGCCCTGCTGCAGCTCGTCGACGGCGAGATCGTTGAGCGCCACGGCGAGGGTCGACTGGTCGCCGAGGCGCTCCGCCTCGGCGCGCCCGGCGTCGAGCGCCGCGCGCGCCTCGGCGGTCTGGCCGAGATCCGAGAGGGTGCGCGCCACGGCGACCTGGAGGCTGGGCACGAGGTCGGCGCGGCCGCGGCCGGCGGC
>CAZQTL010000317.1:0-3582 GCA_964595975.1 uncultured Thermoanaerobaculia bacterium
CTGCTCGCGTTGGCCGATGCGGCGGGTCTGTGTCCGGTGCTACGCGTCGAAGCGTACTGCCGGCGGTTCCTCGGGGATTGAACGGCACGGCCGAGGTCGGCGTCGCGTCTCGTCCGAACATCCGATGGCGAAGCCGGCCGCGGTGGCGCGAACCTTCGCGGATGAACGACCGCCTGCCTCTCACCGTCCAGCCGGCCGCCGCCCTGTCGCCGGTCTTCGTCGCACCCGCCGAGCGCGGGATCGCCGCAGTCCGGCCGCCGGGCCCGCAAACGTCGCGATCGTTGCCGTCGTCGCAATCGTCGCAATCGTCGCGACCGCCACGCTCTCCACGACGCGCCCGTCGCGCGAGCCCCGGCGTGCTGCGTATCCTGTCCGACCGCCTGCGCGCGCGGCGTCCGCCGTGAGCGGGGTGGCGCCTCGACCGGACGTCCGTCGATCGGCGTCGCCTGCCGCTGAGGCGACCGCCCGGGCGCCGGGATCGGCGAGCCCGCGGGAGCAGGGCTCTCGCGCCACGCTCGTCAACGGTTTCCCGTAACATTCCGCGGCCGGCGCCCCTCGTCGGCGCCCGCCCGTCCTTCCACCGATCCGCCACGCGACGTTCCCGACTCCGGAGAGACCGATGACCGCTCGACTTCCCGCGTTCCTGATCGTCGCCGCCGCGGCGACCGCCCTGTCGTTCGCGCCGGACGCCTCCGCCCAGGGCGGCGGCAACCGTCACTGCAGCGGCAACGGCAAGTGCAAGGTGGCGATCGACGTCGCGCGCGGCGCGCCGTGCACCGCGCAGGACAACATCCAGGTGAGTCCGGAGACGATCGAGATGGGCCGCGGCGAGCGGCGCACGATCGTCTGGAAGCTCGAGACGCCCGGCTACGAGTTCTGCCCGGCCAACGGCGACGGCATCCAGTTCAAGGACGCGAACCTCGACTTCCAGTTCCACGACCCGAAGGCGACCGACGACGACGAGGGTGAGGATGACGCCGGCGCGCCGGCCAGGTGCCGCAAGAGCTTCCGCTGGCGCAACAAGAACGAGGAGCACACCGCCGGCAAGCGCTACGCCTACCTGATCCGCTTCACCGGGCCCAACGGCGCGGTCTGCGTCAAGGACCCCTGGGTGCGCAACGGCTAGGCGCTCGCACGAGCGATTCAATCCCCGACCGCGGTTGTGGTGGGCGGGCGGTTGCGTACAAGCCCCGGCGCGCGCAGACTTCGGCGTGCTTCGGCCGCCGGCGCCGGGGCCCGCCTGGCTCCAACGTCGGTCTCGCCCAGGGAGTTCCGATGAACGCGCGCCTGCGTCTTGCCCTCCCCTTCGTCGTTCCGTTCGCGCTCTCGCTCTCGGCGTGCATGACGCCGCCGAAGAGCGAGTCGGGCTTCGCGCCCGCCGACTGCGATACCCACGGCGGCAACCGCACCTGCCGCGTCGAGATCCGCGCCAATCCGTCCGGGCCGTACCGCTGCGAGCTCGGCCGGTTCGACGTCTCGCCCGACTTCCTGCGCCTGCAGGGACGCGACCGGGTCAAGATCCAGTTCTCGCTCGACCGCTCGTTCGCGTTCTGCGACACCGACCGCCCGTTCCTCAAGGACCCGGGCGTCGCCTGGGGCGAGCTGATCGAGAGCTACGGTTCGATGGCCGAAGATGGCGCACGCAGCGCCGACGAGCGCCTCGGCGCCTGCCGGCCGGTGTGGAACTGGAGCTGGGCGAACTCGGAGCCCGGCGCCGAGTACCGGTTCGGCATCACGTTCCGCGATCCGAAGAGCGGGCGGGGCTGCACGATCGATCCGTGGGTGAAGAACGGAAGGTGATTCCCGAATTGCAACTCGATCGGATGCCGACGCGCCCTGTGCGTTAGTTCAGGAAGGGAGGATTCCCGATGAATCGCCGCGTGAATCGCATCGCTGCTTCCCTCGCCTTCGCGTCGATTGCCGTGGCGGGCTGCGCCTCGTTGGCCGGGCAGGACGGTGTTGTCACCCGAGAGGGTGTGCCCATCCTCAGCGCCGGGCAGGCAGGCACCGGCATGGCGCCGGCTTCGAGCAGTCGAATCATGAAGCTGCAGCCTGGCGATTGCGATTCGAGGAAGTGCCTGGTCGAGATCAAGGTTCGCGGAACGAGCTGTGCCTCCGCCCCTGTTATCACCATCGATCCACCGATGCTCACTCTGGGCGTGATCGGAAGCCGGCGGATCGTCTGGGAGTTCGCGGATTCGTCGAGCTTCGAGTTCTGCCCATCGCGCGGAGACGGCGTCTTTCTGCAAAGTCGGCAACGCCGCCAGTTCGAGAACCTCTCCGCCACTTCCAGCGAGGCGGGTGACGAGGAGTCAATAGCCGAAAACGACTGTCGCGATCGCTTCCGCGCATTCAACTGGAATAACGATAGCAACAAGTATTCCTACGCCTTGCAGTTCAGCGACAAGAGGGGCAACACATGCAAGGTGGATCCGTGGATCAAGAACGGCGGCAGCAGCCTCGTCCAATCTGTGAAGTGAACCGCTCGCGCGCCGCCGTGCGCGCGGGACGTCAGGCGCCTCGCAGCCAGTCGCGGACCTCGGCGAGCGCCTGCTCGTAGGTGTGCGCACGGCCGGCGCGTTCGCCCTCCCCGAACAGCGGCGGTCCCAGCACCTCGCGCGCGCGCTCGACGAAGGGCTTGAGGAACGCCTCGTCGGCCGGGTCGCGCTGGTAGCCGGTGAGCGCCGCCTGGCCCTCGGCGATCCCGAAGAAGCGCGCCGCGCGCGGCCAGTCCTCGATCAGCGCGCCGTAGGCGGCGGTCACCTCGAAGGCCGACTGTCCGACCGGCTTGGAGCCGGTCTCCTCGGCGATGTCGAGGATCTCGAGCAGCATGCCGCGCGCCGGGTCGGCGAGACCGCGGGCGATCTCGACCATCGCGAGGTTGAGCAGCCCGACCGCCAGGATCTCGCGGTCGCCCATCTCGCGGGCGATCGCGACCACGTCGGCGTAGAGCGGCTCGGCCTCGGCGACCTTGCCCTCGAGCCGGCAGACCTGCGCGAGGCCGTTTTGCGCCGCCGCGAGCTCGCGCGGATCGCCCATCGAGCGCGCGAGGTCGCGCGCCTGCTCCAGGTATTCGCGCGCCAGGGCGAGATCGCCGGTGCCGTAGGCCGACATCGCGAGCGGCTGCAGCACCTCGGCGATGCGCCGTTCGTCGCCGAGCTCGCGCGCGATGTCGAGACTCTCGCGCAGCACGTCCTGCGCCTCGGCGTAGCGACCCATGAAGCAGTCGATCTGGCCGAGGTCGAAAAGCCCGCGGGCGCGTAGCGACGTGCG
The DNA here is from genome assembly GCA_964595975.1 of uncultured Thermoanaerobaculia bacterium. GTDB lineage: Bacteria > Acidobacteriota > Thermoanaerobaculia > Multivoradales > JAGPDF01 > JAGPDF01. The sequence goes on from CAZQTL010000317.1 coordinate 3,274, forward strand.
CGCCTGCGCGCCGGGGCGGCGCAGCGCCTCGGTGGTCACGTGCCGGTGCACCGCGAGCAGACCGCGTGCGAACAGGTATTCGCCCATCGCGCGGGACAGCCGCAGGCCCAGTTCGCCGCCGTTGGCCGAGCGGTCGCACCAGGCGTGCGCGGCCAGCAGGTTCTCCCGCTCCCGATCGAGGTTCGCGAGCCATGCTCCGCGCTCGGCGCCGATCAGCCCGGGCCGCGCCGCCTCGGCGTATTCGAGGAAGTGGCCGAGATGGCGGTCCTTCACCGTCGCCGACTCGCCCGACGCGTCGAGGCGCTCGCG
>CAZQTL010000318.1:0-3576 GCA_964595975.1 uncultured Thermoanaerobaculia bacterium
GCGCCGGCTCCACTGACGGAGATCGTGGTGCGCGACGAAGAGGAGCTCGTCCGCCTGCGGGAGGAGGTGAAGCGCCTGCAGGCCGAGCTGTCGCAAGTCCGCCCGGCGGACGACCGCGGGCGCTACGAGCAGCGTATCCGCGACCTCGAGGCTCGTCTGGCCGAAGCCGGCGACCCGGGGGCGACCTCGACGGAGGGCTCCGGTCGCTCCGCGATCGACGCGGAAGGCAGCGCCGCAACCGCGACCGACGGCGTTGGCGGCCTGCAGATCGGCGAACGCCGGCTGCGCGAGGGTCTGGAGCCGGCGCCAGCTCCTCTGGCTGCGGCCGTGCCGGCGGCTGACGCTGCCGGCGCGACCCCGCACCGTACGGGCGAGATGGCGAGCGCTGCCGGCGCCGTCCCCCAGGTGGAGCCGCCGCAGCTGCTGCGCGCGGTGCGGCCGGACTATCCCCCCGTCGCCCGCGCGCGCCGCCGCATGGCGACCGTGGAGCTCAAGGTGCGGGTCGATGCCGCCGGCAAGGTGATCGCCGCCGAGCCGGTCGGCCCCCCGGCGGGGCTGGGGTTCGACGAGTCGGCGCGCGAGGCGGCGTTCGCCGCTCAGTTCCGGCCGGGCCGTCGCGACGGTGTGGCCGTGGAGATGGAGACCCGCCTGGCGATCCGCTTCCTGCTCGAAGGACCGCCGCGCTAGGCCGGCGCGGGCGCTCTAGAAGACGGCGCCGAGCTCGCCCGGCAGGACCGAGCGGCATTTCGGGCAGGCGAGGACCCGGCCGCTGCGCGGCAGGGAGGACATGAAATTCACCCGCGTGCGAACGAGACGGACGACGAAGAGCTGGTCGATCTCGGCGCTGCACGCTGGACAGCGCAGCGGATGCTCGAGTCCGTAGACCGCGGCAGGGGGCGTCTGCCAGCCGGCGGGCGGCGCGCTCGGCGTCGAGTCTCCGGCATCCGGCCAGCGGGCGTCCGCCTCGATGTCGTCGCTCATGTGCGCGGCGATCCTATGTCCCCGCGCAAGCCGCCGCAATCCGGACCTTCGGGCGACGACCCGCCGTTCCTAGCCGTCCCAGTCCCAGAACAGGTCTTTGTTGGTGAGCGCCTCTTCGTCCGCGGCCGACGGCGGCTCGGCGACCGACCCGCCGCGCTCGACGCGTTCGACGACGAGTCGCTGCTCCTCGAGGTCGACGGTCTCGCGCTCCCAGCTCTCCTCGCTGCCGAAGTGCGGCCAGTTCTTGGGGAAGATCGGGTCGTGCCAACGGCGTGCCAGCCAGGCGGCGTAGTGCGCCATGCGCAGGCCGCGCAGCGGCTCGACGAGGCGCAGCTCGGCGCGATCGAAGGAGCGGAACTGCCCGTAGGCGTCGAGGAAGATCTCGCGCAGCTCCGCCGTGCCGGCGTCGCGGCCGCCCAGGGCGAGCCAGAGGTCCTGGACCGCGGGCCCGATCATGCAATCGTCGAAGTCGAGCAGGCGCAGCTCCCCGTCGCGGTCGAGGACGTTGCCGAGGTGCAGGTCGCCGTGCAGACGAAGGACCGCGACGCCCGCCGACATCCTGTCGTAGGCATCGGCGATCGCCCGCGCGGCGGAGAAGTAGCGCCCCGCCAGCCGGCGCGGCACGATCTCGCGCCCCTCGAGCCAGTCGAGGTCGCTGCGCACGTAGGCGTCGCTGGTCAGGTGCAGGCGGTCGGCGTCGCGGCGCCGCGCGCCGACGACGTGCAGGCGGCCTACCAGCATGCCGAGCCGCGAAGCGCCGCGGGCGTCGAGCTCCGCCGGCGCGCGCCCCCCCTTGCGGTCGAAGAGAGTGTAGAAGATGCCGCCTTCGGTGGTCGCCAGGGTCGAGCCGTCGGGGAAGGGGCGCGCCGGGCAGACCGGGATCTCCTCGGCGTCGAGCTCGGCGAGGAAGCGGTGCTCCTCGAGGATCTGCGCCGCGGTCCAGCGCTGCGGGCGGTAGAACTTCGCCACCACCCGCGAGCGGTCGGCGAGCTCGACTTCGTAGACACGGTTCTCGAACGAGTTCAGCGGATAGCAGAGCGGCCGCACCGCCACCCCCGCCGCCTCGACCGCATCGAGCACACGTTCGGGGGTGAGCGAAAGGAACAGGTCGGACTCTGCGGCAGGTCGGGTCACCCGCCCATTCTGTCAGGCGGGCTCAGGTCGCGCGCAGAACGAGGAAAGTGACGTCGTCGGAGGGGGCCGGTGGCGACCCGGCGCCGGCCCCCGACCATTCGGCGGCGGCGCGTTCGAGCGCCGCGACGACCCCACCGGCACCCCCCGCGACGTCGGCCGCCGCCGCGGCGAAGCGGGCGCGCGCCCGTTCGTACCCCAGCGGCTCGCCGGCGGGGTTGGGCAGCTCCGGAAAGCCGTCGCTCATCAGCAAGACGAGGTCGCCGGTGGCGAGCTCGATGCGGCGCTCGGCGTAGGGATAATCGCTACGCGCGCCGAGCGGCATGCCGGCGAGCGCGATCTCCTCGATCTCGCCCGTGGCGCCGGAGAGATGCAGCGCCGGCGGCATGCCGGCGGAGGAGATCGTGAGGTTGCGGCCGGAGAGCCGCGCGACGGCGAGGGCCATCGCCATCCGCGACAGTCCCATGCCGTGCACCAGGCCGGTGGCGCGTCGCAGGAACGCGGCCGGCGAGGCGTCGTCGCCGCCGGCCATGAAAAGACTCTTGACGACCGTGACCATGGTGCCTGCGGCGGCGCCGTGGCCGGTGGCGTCGCCGATCGCCAGCAGGAGGTCGCCGTTCGCGCCGCGCTGGAAGTCGTAGTAGTCGCCTCCCACCTCGGTCGCGGTCGACATCGCCACCGCGAGCTCGAGTCCGGCGACCTCGGGGAGCTCGCGCGGCAGCAGCGAGAGCTGGAAGAGGCGGGCCTCTTCGAGCTCCTGGCTCTTGCGGCCGTTCTCGGCCTCGAGGAGGCGGCGCTCGATCTCGCGCTCCTTGTGAACGCGCTCCTGTTCGAGCAGGCGCGCCTGGTGCTCGGCGAGCTGCTCGGCCATATGGTTGAAGCTCGCGGCCAGACGGCCGAATTCGTCGCGCGAGCGCACCGGCACGCGGGTCGAGAGGTCGCCGCCGGCGATCCGCGTCGCCCCGGCCTCGAGCTGGTGCACGCTCTTGACCATGCCGCCGGTCAACGGAATCATGCCGATGGTGGCGATGCCGACCAGGAAGAAGCCGGCGACGAAGTTGAAGGCGGTGGCGCGGCGCAGCTCCTTCATCGCCTGCGAGAGCGGCCGCGCGATGCCGAATCGCAGGCCGGAGGCAGGATCCTTGCGCGCCACGACCACCCAGTCGTCGCCGCCGTCCTCGTCGGCGCCGCGCGACTGCCGCAACGCCGCCACCGCCGGGAGTCTCCGCAGCGTGTCGCCATCGGCGCCGGTGGCGACGAAGAGATTGTTCTGCTCGTCGATCGCGAACGGGATCTCGCCCTGTTCACGGTGCGTCTGCGCGAGTACCGAGCGCAGGATCTCCTTCGCCTTGAGCTTGCCCTGGATCTCGCCGACGATCTCGCCGCCGTCGCGCACCGGGCAGGCGACGCCGTCGGCTGAAGGCGCGAGCTGCGCCATCGCTCCGGCGGCCGGGGCCGGCGCGG
>CAZQTL010000319.1:0-3558 GCA_964595975.1 uncultured Thermoanaerobaculia bacterium
AGCATGCGAGACGGCGGCGCGCCGGGCACTGCGTCCGCCGGGCAACGTCGAGTCCAGCGCGGCCTTCTCCGCGGGTCGCTCTCCCGAGGACGATCGCGGCGGGCGCACGGCGCCCTCCGCCGCGCTCGCCGCCGCGGTGGCGAGCGGCCGCACCGGAATGAGCAGCCGATAGCCGCGCCGCTTCACCGCCTGGATCGTGGCGACGCCGTCCGCCCCCTGGTCGAGGGCCGCGGTGAGCGCCCGCACCAGCCGGTCGAGCTCGCCCGACGGGGGCACCGCTTTCGGCCACAGGCCGCGCTCCAGCCAGGCCTCCTCCAGCCACTCTCCGGGGCGCGACAGGAAGATCACCAGCAGGTGGAGCTCGCGCGGCGTCAGCGGCACCTCGCGCCCGGCGAGCAGCAGCTTCGCCTGCGCGTCGTCGTACTCGAAACGCCCGAAGGCGAAGCCGGATCGAGGCTGGTCGTTCACGCCGGGCAGATCCTAGCTCCCTCTGCCCCCCGGCGCCTGCGCATCGCTCCACCGGAGCGGAGAGGGACGCCGGGGCGCGGCGGGGCGCGGCCTCGCCTGGCATACACTCGGACCTCGGACCGACCCCGGAGGCCCGGCATGGAAACCCGCAGCGGCCGCCTCGAGTTTCTCCCGCAGTCGTCAGCGCATACCGTCGTTCTGCGCATCGGCTTCGATCGCCCGGTGCTCTCCGTCGCCGTGGCCCTCTCCGGTTACGAGGCGCGCTACGTCTCCTCCGATCATCACGTCCGCCAGCTGACCGTGGACCTGCACGCCGAGCCCGGCGGCCGCGTCGACGACGGCTGGGAGGCGCGCCTCGTCGGCACGCTTTACCTCCACGACGACGACGGCAACTCCTTCACCGGCTGGATCGACTATCTCCTGTTTGTCGAGCTCGGCGCGCGCCCGGGCCGGCTCGATGTCACCGGTCCGCTGCGCGACGCGGTGCTCGAAGGGTAAGGGGGCGCGCATGCAGCTGCTCCCGCTCGTCGTCGGCAGTCCCCAGCTCTCCTTTCCGCCCGAGACCTCGCTGACGGTCGCGTTCACCTTCCCCCGGCCGGTGCGGCGCGTGCATTGCCTGCTGCAAGGCTTCGACGTCGGCTACCCGGAGGGCGATCACCACCTCGCCGCCGTGCAGGTCGCGACCTTCGTCGAGTTCGACGAGCTCGCCTCCGCCCTCCAGGGCCGGGTGCGGGTCGACTTCGTCTGGCGCGACGACAGCAGCGGCTTCGGCTCCGCCTACGGCGCCACCCTCTTCGCTCGCTTGCTGCTCGTCGGAGAGTAACCGGACCGCCGCCGCGGCGGCGGGTCTAGAATCCCCGGCATGACCCTGTCGCCGGGGACCCGCCTCGGCCGCTACGAGATCGTCGCCGCGCTCGGCGCCGGCGGCATGGGAGAGGTCTACCGCGCGCGCGACGCGCGCCTCGGGCGCGACGTGGCGCTCAAGGTCCTGCCCGGCGAAGTCGCCGCGGACCCCGACCGGCTGCGGCGCTTCGAGCAGGAGGCCCGCGCCGCGTCGGCGATCTCGCACCCGAACCTGCTGGCGGTCTTCGACATCGGCGAGCAGGAGGGGGTGCGCTTCCTGGTCACCGAGCTGCTCGAGGGCGAGACGTTGCGCGACCTGCTCGAGCGCGGCCCGCTCGGCGCCGCCCGCGCTCTCGAGCTCACGGCGCAGTTCGCGCGCGGCCTCGCCGCGGCGCACGAGCGCGGCATCGTGCATCGCGACCTCAAGCCGGAGAACCTCTTCCTCACCCGCGACGGCCACGCCAAGATTCTCGACTTCGGCCTCGCCAAGGTGCGGCCGCCGACGGCACCGGAGGAGCTCGCCACCCAGGTCGGCGGCTTTCCGGCCCGGCAGGAGCCGCAGGGTCTGCAGCAGACGGCTCCCGGGCTGGTGTTCGGCACCGTCGCCTACATGTCGCCGGAGCAGGTGCGCGGCCGCGCCGCCGACGAGCGGTCGGATCTCTTCGCGCTCGGCGCCGTTCTGCTCGAGATGGTCACCGGCCGCCCGCCGTTCCGGCGCGACTCGGCCGCCGAGACGATGGCGGCGATCCTCAAGGAGGAGCCCCCACGCCTCGCCGCGAGCGGCCTGCAGCTGCCGCCGGCGCTCGAGCGCATCGCGCGCCGCCTGCTCGCCAAGGTCGCCGCCGAGCGCTACCCGACGGCACGCGCCCTGCTCGCCGACCTCGAGGGCGCGACGACGGGCGCCAGCCCGGCGAGTGGGGCGAGCCGCTCCGGCAGCTCCGCCGGCTCCGGCGTGCGTTTCGCGGCGGTCGCCGCGCCGCCGTCGATCGCCGTGCTGCCGTTCGCCGACATGAGCCCGGCGCGCGACCAGGACTACTTCTGCGAAGGGATGGCCGAGGAGCTGATCCACGCCCTGGCGCGCCTCCCCGGGCTGCGCGTCGCCTCGCGCACCGCCGCGTTCCAGTTCAAGGGCCACGCCGGCGACATGCGCGAGGTGGGCGACCGCCTCGGCGTGGAGAGCGTGCTCGAAGGCTCGGTGCGCAAGTCCGGCGACCGTCTGCGCATCACCCTGCAGCTGGTCGACGTGGCGAGCGGCTATCAGCAGTGGACCGGCCGCTACGATCGCGAGCTCGCCGACGTCTTCGCGGTGCAGGAGGAGATCGCCCTGGCGGTGGCGCAGGCGCTTCGCGGCGTGCTGGCCGAGATCGAGCGCAAGGCCTCGGCCCCCGTGCCGACGCGCAGCGTCGAAGCCTACGAGTGCTATCTGCGCGGCCGCCAGTTCTTCTCGCGGTTCGACAGGAAGAGCCTGCTGCTGGCGCGCGAGATGTTCCGCCGCGCCGCCGACATCGACCCCGACTACGCCCTCGCCTACGCCGGCGTCGCCGACTGCGCCGCCTTCCTCTTCGGCATGTGGGGCGGCGGCGACGAGGCGCTCGTCGAGGCCGACCGGGCGAGCCGGCGCGCGCTCGAGCTCGCCCCCGGCCTCGCGTCGACCCACGCCTCGCGCGGCCTCGCGCAGTTCCTCAACGGCCACTACGCCGAGGCCGAGGCGGAGTTCGACATCGCCCTGCGGCTCGACCCGCTGCAGTTCGAGGCGCTCTACTTCTACGCCCGCATGCGCTTCGAGCAGGCGCGCGTCGCGGCGGCGGCGGCGCTCTTCGAGCGCGCCATGGGGGCGCGGCCGGAGGACTATCAGGCGCCGGTGCTCCTCGGCATGGCACGGCGCGCGCTCGGCCAGGAACAGGGCTCGCTCGAGGCGCTCCGCCGCGGCCTCGACGTCGTCTCGCGCCACGTCGAGCTCAACCCCGACGACGCCCGCGCCTACTACCTGGGCGGCCTCGCCTGCGTCCGCCTCGGCGACCGCGAGCGCGGCCTCGACTGGGGAGCCCGCGCCCTCGAGCTCGAGCCCGACGAGCCGATCGTGATCTACAACGTCGCCGGCATCTACGCCCTGGCGGGCGAGAGCGACCGCGCACTCGACTGTCTCGAGCGCGCCATGGCGGGCGGCTGGGGACGCAAGGACTGGCTCGTGCACGACAGCGACTTCGAGAGCCTGCGCCAGCACCCGCGCTTCCGCGCCATCACCGG
>CAZQTL010000320.1:0-3533 GCA_964595975.1 uncultured Thermoanaerobaculia bacterium
ACGTCAATCCAACCGGCAAGTTCGTCATCGGCGGACCGCACGGCGACTCCGGACTGACCGGACGCAAGATCATCGTCGATACCTACGGCGGTTATGGCCGGCACGGCGGCGGCGCGTTCTCCGGCAAGGACCCGACGAAGGTCGACCGCTCCGCCTGCTACATGGCGCGCTACATTGCCAAGAACCTCGTCGCCGCGGGACTGGCCGACAAGGTGGAGGTTCAGCTCGCCTATGCCATCGGCGTCGCCGAGCCGGTCTCGGTGCGGGTCGACACCTTCGGCACGGCGGTGATCTCGGAAGAGAAGATCGAGCGCCTCGTCCGCAACGAATTCAAGCTGACACCGCGCGAGATCATCCAGACGCTCGACCTGCGCCGCCCGATCTACCAGCGCACCGCGGCCTTCGGGCACTTCGGCCGCGAGGAGCCCGGCTTCTCGTGGGAGCGCATCGATCGCGCCGCCGAGCTGCGCGCCGCCGCCGGAGTGAGCGGCGCGGTTCCGGTCGCCGTCGACTGATCGCGTCCCGGTCCTGCCGCCGAGCATGACCGACAGCGGAGATCGCACGCCGCCCGCGGGCTCGCCGCGGCTGCATCGCTCGCAGATCGCGGCGTTGCTCCGCGAGACGGCCGATCTGCTCGAGCTCAGGGGGGAGAATCCGTTTCGCTGCCGCGCCTATGCCAACGGCGCGCGCGCCATCGAGGGCATGGCGGAGGATCCGCAGGACCTCTACGAAGCCGGCACCCTCGGCGAGGTCAAGGGCATCGGCCCGGGACTGGTCGCCGGCATCGCGGAGATCGTCCTCACCGGATCTCTCCAGCTCCTCACCGAGCTCCGCGCCGAGTTTCCGGCCGGCGTGCAGGATCTCCTGCGCATCCCCGGCCTCGGCCCGAAGCGTCTGCGGTTGCTGATCGACGAGCTGAAGATCGACTCGACCGCCGCTCTCGAGCGCGCCTGCCGGGAGGGCCGCGTCGCCGCGCTCTCCGGCTTCGGCGTAAAGAGCCAGGAGAAGCTCCTGCAGGGTCTTTCCAGCCTGCAGAAGCTCGGCGAGCGCCACCTGCTCCCGGCCGCGCGGGCGACCGCCGAAGCGCTGGCCGAGCATCTCGCGTCGCACCCCGCCGTGGCCCGGATCGAGATCGCCGGCAGTCTGCGGCGCAGCTGCGAGACGATCGGCGACCTCGATCTCCTCGTCGCCGTGCCGGCGGCGGAGCGCGACTCCGTGATCGACCGGTTTCTCGCCGCGCCGGCGGTGCTGCAGACGATCGAGCGCGGGTCCACCAAGGCGGCTGCGGTGGTCAGCGGCGGAATGCGCGCCGACCTGCGGCTGGTGGAGGAGGAGGAGTTCGCCGCCGCGCTACTGCACTTCACCGGCAGCAAGGAGCACAACGTCGCGCTGCGCTCGTTGGCGAAGAGCCGTGGCTGGACGCTGAACGAGTACGGTCTGCATCCGCACCCGGCCGGTGCCGACGAAGCGAGGGGCTCGCACTTCGCTCTCGACTCGGAGCGTGCGATCTACGCCAGGTTGGGCCTGGCCTGGATACCGCCGGAGGCACGCGAAGGACTGGGAGAGATCGAGCTCGCCGCGGCCGGTCCTCTGCCCGAGCCGGTCTCCTACGCCGATCTGCGCGGAACGCTGCACGTCCACACCGACTGGAGCGACGGCATCGCCAGTCTCGAGAGCATGGCCACGGCCGCCGCGAACCTCGGTTGGGACTACCTCGGCATCGCCGACCATTCGCGAGCCGCCGCCTACGCCCGCGGCCTCGACGCCGCCCGCGTGCGCCGGCAGTGGGAGGAGATCGATGCCTGGAACGCGGCCGGCCGAAAGCCCTGGCTGTTCAAGGGGACCGAGTGCGACATTCTCGCCGACGGAGCGCTCGATTTCGACGACGAGCTGCTGCTCGGCTTCGACTACGTCGTGGCGTCGGTGCACAGCCGTTTCGGCTTGTCGCGCGCCGCGATGACCGCGCGCTGGGTGAGGGCAGCGTCGCACCCGTGCGTGACCTTTCTCGGACATCCCACGGGCCGCCTCCTGCTGGTGCGCGAGCCCTACGAGCTCGACCTCGATGCGGTCCTCGAGGCGGCGCGCCTCAACGGCGCGATTCCGGAGCTCAACGCCAATCCCCACCGGCTGGACCTCGACTGGCGGCCGTTGCGCGCCTGGCTCGCCGGCGGTGGCATGACGTCGATCCATCCCGACGCCCACTCGCCGCACGGCCTCTCCGACGTCGCCTGGGGGGTGGGCATCGCGCGCAAAGCCCTGGCGGTTCCGCGGCAGATCCTCAACTCGCGATCGCTCGCCGAGCTGCGGGAGTACTTCGCCGCCCGCCGCGCGCGCGCGCGGCAGCTGCTCGGCCGCTGAGCTCGGATCAGCTCTTGACGCCGAGGAACAGGTAGGCGGAGAGCAGCGCGAAGAGCACGTTCGGACTCCACGACGCGACGACGGCGGGGAAGGTTCCCACCTGGCCCAGGGTGCGGAAGAAGGCGAAGACCGCCAGGAAACAGATGCCCAGGACGATCGCCAGACCGAGGCCGTAGAGGGCCCCCTTGCGCTCGAGCCGGAAGGCGAACGGCAGGGCGACGAGAGCCATGACCAGCGAGGCGAAGGGGAAGGCCACCCGGTCCTGCAGGGCGACCTCCAGCGCCGGCACGGACTGGCCGCTGTCGCGCACCTCCTGCACGTACGCCCGCAGCTCGGTGTAGCCCATCTCGCGCGGCTTGCGGACTTCGGCTGCGAAGTAGTCGGGACGTTCCTCGAGATCGACCACCACCGGCGTCGTGATGCTGCGGAAAGAGCGCTCCGTGATGCCCTCGAAAGTCCGCGCCCAGCCGTCGGAGACGGCCCATCCCTGGGGCGTGAACTTGGCGTTCGCCGCCAGCAGGCGGGCGACGAGCTGATGCTTGTCGTCGAAGTCGAACACCTGCAGGCGCTGGAGCGAGGCCGACTTGGCGTCGAAGTTGAGGTAGTTGTAAATGAAGCGCCCCTGCCCGAGCAGCCATTGCTGGTCCGCGCGGCGAACCGAGCGCGGCTGCGTCCTTCCCTTGATGATGTTGTTGGCCTCCTCGACCTTCTGGTTGGAGGCCGGCAGCACCTGCAGCTGCAGGAAGGCGCAGAGCAGGGCGACGAAGGCGGCGCCGGCGATGGCGGGCAGCGCGATGCGGTGCAGGCTGATGCCGAGCGAGCGCAGCGCGATGACCTCGCTGGTGCGCGACAACAGGCTGAAGGTGATCAGCGTCGCGATCAGCACGGCGATGGGAGCGATGTCGTAGGCGGCCTGCAGCGACTGGTACTTGTAGTACTGGACGACGATCCGCGCCGGCGGCTGGTTCTTCAGGATGTCGTCGATATTGCCCGTCAGGTCGGCGATCTGGCTGATCACGATCGCCGACAGCCAGACCAGCCCGAGAATCCCCGCCAGCCGGCGCAGGACGTAACGGTCGAGGATGTTCGGAAAGCGCAGGCGGAGTCGCGGCAGACGCAGCACGACGCGGCGCCGCGGCGCCCGGGGGCTGCCGGCACGCGGGCCGACGGGCGCG
>CAZQTL010000321.1:0-3532 GCA_964595975.1 uncultured Thermoanaerobaculia bacterium
GGGACACGTATCCGCCCGGGAGCGTGTCGGGTCCGCCCGCCGGCCCGCTCGGGGCGGCTACATGCCCCCAGCTGCACGTCCAGAAGCCCTTCGTCGCTCATCCTGTCGTGCAGGCCGGGGCCGTTGACGCTGCGAGAAGGGGGCGCGACCGTGAGGCCAAGCGTGGCGAACCGAGCGCCCCCTTCTCGCAGCGGCGACGGCTCCGGCCGTACCACCGTGAGGCCAAGAGGGGGTCGAACCGACCCCCCCGTTCCCAGGAAGTCGGAGCTAGTTGGAAGTCAGCGGCTTGAGGTTCACCCAGCGGCTGCAGATCTCCTGCAGCGCCTGGGGATCGTCGCTGGCCATGGCTTCGGCGAGGAAGAGGTCGATCTCGCGGCGGTCCTTGCCGGCCCGGCGCAGCGCCTGGCGCACGGCCGACGCGACCGCCCAGCGGTTGCGGGTCCGCAACGTGACCTGCACTTCGGGGAATCTCGGATCCGGCGGCGTCAAGATGAGCAGACCTCTCAAGAGGGACTACTGCCGGGGCGGAAAAATGTTACGGCGGCCGGCCGGAAAAGGGCCGGCGCCGGGAAGGCGGCGTCCCGGGTCAGTAAAAACCGAGCTGGAGCCGGGCGGCCTCGCTCATCATCCCCTGGTTCCACGGCGGGTCGAAGACCACCTCGACCTTGGCCTGGGAGATCTCCGGCAGCTTCTCGAGCCGCTTCTGGATGTCCTGGGCGAGGATGTCCCCCATGCCGCAGCCGGGGGCGGTGAGGGTCATCTGGATGTTGGCGACCTGCCGGCCGTCGGCGGCCGGGGGGTCGAGCTGGCAGCTGTAGACCAGGCCGAGCTCGACGATGTTGACCGGAATCTCCGGGTCGTAGCAGCTGCGCAGGACGTCCCAGACCCGGTCTTCGAGCGGCTGCGTCGCCTCGCCAGCGGGCGCCGCACCGGGCGCCGCGGGCACCTCCATGCCGATGGCGTCGAGGTTCTCGGGATCGATCCGGTAGAGGCCGCCGTACTCGGTGGTCACCGTGACGGTGCCGCCGAGCTTCTGCATGATCATGACCTTGGTTCCGAACGGGATCCGCGTCGGCGAGCCGTGCGGGATGACGACGGCCGGGATCTCGCGGGTAGTGATGGCTTCGGACCGGTCGGAGGCGCTCATGGACCGCCCATCTTAACCCCTTCGGCAGCGCTGCCGAACCGGGCGCGATCCCCGGCCGGTCCGGCCGTGCGGTAAAGTTCGCAGGCGCCGCGTCCGTTCTGGAGGGTGGCGGATTCCCAACGTCTCGGAGGCCCGGATGAAGCTCGCTCTCCTGCTGTTCGCTCCGCTCGTCGCCGTCGCGTTCGCCGGCCAGCTGGCCGCCCAGGCCGCCGCGGCGCCGGCCGCCAAGCCGCCCGCCACGCGTGTCGAAGCGGTGACCGAGAAGCTCCACGGCGTCGAGATCGTGGACAACTACCGCTGGCTCGAGGGGGACAACTCGAACCCGGAGCGGATGGGCCAGGTGACGCCCGAAGTCGGCGCCTGGACCGACTTGCAGAACGCCTACACCCGCTCGGTGCTCGACAACCTGCCGGGCAGGAAGGAGCTCGAGGAGAAGCTCCGTCCGCTGATGGAGGTCGGCTCGGTGTCGACGCCGATGGTGCGCTCGGGGCGCTACTTCTTCTCGCGGCGCGAAGGGGCCCAGAACCAGCCCAGCTACTTCTGGCGCGAGAGCTCGACCGGCGACTCGAAACTGCTGCTCGATCCGGCGCAGCTCGATCCCTCGGGTCTGACGACGATCACCTGGATCTCGCCGTCGCAGGACGGCAGGCTCGTCGCCTACGGCACCTACAAAGCGGGCGACGAGAACACGACGCTCCACCTGATGGAGGTCGATTCGGGCAAGCTCCTGCCGCTCGAAATTCCCAACAAGACCCAGGCACCCGACTGGATGCCCGATGGCTCCGGTTTCCTCTACCAGAACCTCCGGGATCCCAAGGATCCCTACAGCGGCCGGGTGCTCTACCACCGCATGGGCACCGAGGTGGCGGCGGACGCGATCCTCTTCCGTCAGTTCACCAAGCAGGAGAACGAGAAGCTCGCGACCACCTGGGGCCCCGGCGGCTCGCTCTCCCGCGACGGCAGGTGGCTGACGCTCGTCTACTTCACCGGCACGCGCTCGAACGATCTGTGGATCGCCGACTTCACGAAGTTCCTTTCGACCGGCAAGCTCGAAAAGCGTGAGGTGGCGATCGGCAAGGACGGCAACGCGTTCGGCTTCGTCGAGGGCGACACGCTCTTCGTCCAGACCAATGTCGACGCGCCCAACGGCCGGGTCGACGCCTACGACCTGCGGTCGGCCGGCGCCGGCGCCCTCGCGCAGCCGCGCACGGTGGTGGCCGAGCGCCCTGGAATGTCGATCCAGAGCGTCAGCGTCGCCAAGGGGCTGCTGGCGGTCGAGTACCTGAAGAACGCCGCCAGCCTGATCGAGATCTTCGACGTCGCGCGCGATTCGGCGATCTACGCCGACGCCACCGGCACGGTCGGCTCGGCCCTCTCCGGCGCCGCCGCCAAGTCGCTGGGCGAGCTCAAGCTGCCCGGAATCGGCTCGGCGGGGCTGGCGACCGAGCCCGATCGCCACGAGGCCTATGTGAGCTTCACCAGCTACAACTCCCCCACCACCATCTTCCGCGTCGATCTCGGCCCGCCGGCGGCCGAACCGACGCTCTGGGAACGTCCGCCGGTGCCGGTCGACCCTGCCTCCGTCGAAGTCAAGCAGGTCTGGTACAAGTCGAAGGACGGCACGCCGATCAGCATGTTCCTCGCCCATCGCAAGGGCCTGTCGCTCGGCGGCGACAATCCGACCCTCCTCACCGGCTACGGCGGGTTCGGCATCTCGGAGACCCCGGTCTTCTCCTCCACGATGTTCCAGTGGTTCGATGCCGGCGGGGTGATGGCGCTGCCGAACCTGCGCGGCGGCGGCGAGTACGGCGACGCCTGGCACGAGGCCGGGATGCTGGACAAGAAGCAGAACGTCTTCGACGACTTCATCGCCGCCGCCGAGTGGCTCATCGCCGAGCGCTACACGAAGCCGGCGAAGCTGGCGATCGCCGGCGGCTCGAACGGCGGCCTGCTCACCGGCGCGGCGGTCGTCCAGCGGCCGGACCTCTTCCGCGTCGCGCTGGTCGCCGTGCCTCTCCTCGACATGCTGCGCTACCAGAACTTCCTCATGGCGCGCTACTGGGTGCCCGAGTACGGCAGCGCCGAAGACGCCCGGCAGTTCGCATTCCTCAACGCCTACTCGCCGTACCAGCAGGTCCGGCGCGGCACCGACTATCCGGCGGTCCTGCTCACCGCCGGGGAGAACGACATGCGCGTCCACGCGCTGCACGCGCGCAAGATGGCGGCGGCGCTGCAGGCCGCGACGGCGGACGTACCGGGGGCGAAGCCGGTCCTGCTCTGGGTCGACCGCGAGGCCGGGCACGGACAGGGCAAGCCCTTGAACCTCAAGATCCGCGATGCGGCGGATCAGCGGATCTTCTTCATGTGGCAGCTGGGGATGTTGCC
>CAZQTL010000322.1:0-3184 GCA_964595975.1 uncultured Thermoanaerobaculia bacterium
ACCGCGAGGTGCTGATCAACGGTCAGCGCCGCACGCTGCGCATCTACCACGTCGGGCGCTTTCTCATCTGGGGTGCCACCGCTCGCATCCTGCAGAACCTCCTCGAGCGCGTCGGCATATCGAGCGCCTATGAGCTGGAGTCCTGACGCTTTCACCCCGAGCCGGCGCCCGCCGAGGTCAGGGCCCCGAGCGTCGCAGGAATCAGGCTCTCGGTCCTCGTACCCTCCAGGCGCATGAACCCAACCGGCGAAGAACAGGAGCTTGCTGAAAAAGGGGGGGCCAGGCGCGCCGCCCTTGTGTTCGGCGCAGCGTTGGCGATTCTATTTGCCGGAGCTTTTCTGCTTCGGTCGTCCCGGGCCCCTCGCCTGGCCGTCGCTCCAGGCGTCGCACGCGGCGCAGTCCTGCGCGATACGGCCCCAGGCGGGCGGGTCGATTCGCTGGTGGATAGTGTCTCTCTGGACGGCCTGACGCCCTTGATGCAGGCTGCGCGCAACAACGACGTCGTCGCGATCCAAGGGCTCGTGCGCGCCGGCGCAGCAGTCGATCGCGTCGATCGCCGGCAGGGCTGGACGCCGCTGCTGCACGCCGTCCACAAGGGGGCGGTCGCGGCGGCGGAGGCGCTCCTCGCCGCCGGCGCGGTGCCGGACTTTGCCGGCGGCGGCGAGACTCCGCCGCTTTTCTTCGCGGTCATGAACGGTGACCCGGCGATGGTCCGGCTGCTCCTCGATCACGGTGCCGATCCGCGCGCGGCGACCGACGAGGAGGGCACCAACGCGCTGCTGCTGGCGGTCGAAGGGGGGTTTCTCGCCGACGTCGACCGCGGCGGGCACCTGCTCGGCAGCTGCCAGAACGAGATCGTCGCCTTGTTGCTGGCGCGCGCCCCCGACCTGCGCCTGCCGGCGGGATTCGAGAGCCGGCTGGCGCTCGGCCTGGCCCGGCTCCACGGCTGCCGCGAGATCCTCGCCCGGCTCGCCGCGCTGCCCCCCGCCGCTGGAGGTTAGGGCTGCCTGCCCATTGGGGCGACGGGCGCCTCGCGCGGCGCGTGGTACCGTTCGTCGCCGAACGCATGGTCATCGACCTCGATTCGAGCGGGCTCTCCGGTCTTCTGTTCGACGTCTCCGCCGACGCGATCATCGTGGTGGCGGAGGACGGGACGATCGTGCGAGCCAACGCCGCCTGCGAGCGCCTTCTCGGGTACTCGCCGGACGAGCTGCACGGGAAGCCCGTCGAGTTCCTCGTACCGGAGCGCTTTCCGCGGCATGGGCAGCTGCGCGCCGACTACGCCCAGAAATCGCAGCCGCGACCGATGGGCCGGGGGCTCGCATTGTGCGCGCGCCATGCCGACGGGCGGGAGATCCCCGTCGACATCGCGCTTTCGCCGCTGGCGATCGGCGGCCATCGGCTCGCCGCCGCCGCCATCCGCGACATGCGCGGCAGCGCTACCGATCCGGATGCGCTGCGGATTCAGGCGACGGCGCTGCGCTCG
Source organism: uncultured Thermoanaerobaculia bacterium (assembly GCA_964595975.1). Classification (GTDB taxonomy): domain Bacteria; phylum Acidobacteriota; class Thermoanaerobaculia; order Multivoradales; family JAGPDF01; genus JAGPDF01. The sequence continues at coordinate 1,487 of CAZQTL010000322.1, forward strand.
GCCGCCAACGGCATCGTCATCACCGATCGCACGGGCACCATCGTCTGGGTCAACCCGGCGGCGTGTGCCATCACCGGTTACGCCGCCGACGAGCTCGTCGGCAGCCATACCCGGATCCTGAAGTCGGGGGCGCACGGCACCGAGTTCTACGCCGAGCTCTGGCAGCGCGTGACCCGCGGGGAGACCTGGTCGGGGACGATCGTGAACCGGCGCCGGGACGGCACGCTCTACTACGAGGAACAGACGATCGCGCCGGTTCAGGACGCGCAGGGAGCGGTGACGCATTATGTCGCCATCAAGTCGGACGTGAGCGCGCGGCGCCGGGCCGAGGAGGCTCTCGCCGGAGCGCATCGGGAGCTGGCGGCGCGGGTTTCGGAGATCGAGTCGCTCAACGAGCAGCTGCGCGAACAGGCGATCCGCGACCCCGCGACGGGGTTGCACAACCGCCGCTACTTCGACGAGGTCGCCGGCAGGGATGCCCTGCGCGCGCAGCGCACGGGCGAGGCGCTGGCGCTGGTGGCGCTGGACATCGACCGGTTCAAGGAAATCAACGACGACTGCGGGCATGCCGCGGGGGACCTCGTGCTGCAGGTGCTCGCCGAGATCCTCGCTTCGAGCGTGCGGGGGTCGGACCTGGTCTGCCGTATCGGTGGCGACGAGTTCGTCCTGCTGCTCGCCGGCGCCAGCGTCGACGTCGCATGTGAGCGCGCCGAACTGGTGCGCGCGGAGTTCGCCGCCACGCCGATCGACCCCGGCGACGGCAGGGCTCTTCACAGCACTCTGTCGGCTGGCGTCGCCGCCCTGAACGGTGCCGCCGGAGGACTGGAAGGCGCCCTTCGCCGGGCGGATGCCGCGCTCTACGAGGCGAAGCGCGCCGGGCGCAATCGCGTCGCCCGCGACGGGGCCGGATCCGGGATCGCCTGAGCGGTCGCCGTCAGCGGCCCGACACGACGAGCGCGGCAGCGGCCGCGGCCAGCGAGACCAGGGTTACCGGCAGGCCGATGCGCAGGTGGTCGCGGAAGCCGATCCGGATCCCCAGACGGTCGGCCTGCTCGACGACGATCAGGTTGGCGACGCTGCCGACGATGAAGGCGTTGCCGGCGAAGGTCGAGGCGAGCGCCAGGGCGTAGCCGACCTGCGGATCAGCCGGAGCGGTGGGAACGAAGCGCAGCAGCAGCATGACCGCCGGGACGTTGCCGACCAGGTTGCCGAGCACGGCGACGACCGGCACCAGGACGGTCGCGCGGTCGAGCGGCAGGCCGGCAGCAGCCAAGGCGCGCTGGCCGGCTTCGGTCCAGCCCGAGAGCTCGAGCCCCCGGGTGACGATGAAGAGGGCGACGAAGAGCGCCAGCATCTGCCAGTCGACCAGGCCGAGCATCGTGCGGCTGTGCATGCGGCGGCTGGTGAGGACGATGCCGGCAACGGCGCAGCCGGTCAGGTAGGCCGGGACGGGGGAGAGGAAGAGCGCGATCGCTGCGCCGGTCAGCACGATCGCCTTGACCGCCTCGCGGCGGTCGAGCGCGGGCGCGGTCGCGAGCCCGTCGAGGTCGACGGGCCGGAGGTCGGCCGTCGCCCCCGGGCGATCGCGCAGTCGCCGGGCGAGCAGCCAGTAGGTAAAGGCGAGGCCCGCCGCGACCGGCGATGCGCAGGCGAGCACGAAAGGCAGGAAGGCGAGGCCGAGCTGCTGCGAGATGAGGA